>DASWEZ010000314.1:0-2576 GCA_036394495.1 Burkholderiales bacterium | reverse complement strand
TCGAGTGGCAGCACATTTGAGGGAGATTTTGTCGCCGGTAAATCTTCGGGCGCCGGCACGCTGCGACTCAGTAGTGGTGAGCGCTTCGAAACGGATTTCATGGATCCCTACAGTCTAAGCCGTGGCGACGGCATTGAGGACGTCGCCTATGAGCACTACGAGAGATCGCTGCTTGAGGGGCACCAGGTGAGTCCGCCCAACGCGTTGTATTACGTGTCGTTGTTGAATGTTTGTGTCAATGCACATGGCGTGTATCAGTCAGTTACGCTGATCCAGTCATCAGGCGACGTCGGCAAGGATACCTTTGCGGTCCACGCTGCGAAGGTGGGCGAGGTGCAACCCAACCTGGTCGATGGCAAGCCCGTGGCGGCCTGCCACATGGAAGCGGTTCTTTTCTTTACGGACGCCACGGCTTACGCGGTCAACGCACATTGAGCCGTAGACGGTCGCTGCAACGCATATCCGTCGCCTTCACGATGATTCGCTGTTCCGCTGCATCACCACATCAGTATTGGAATAGATTCTCGATAATTCCATAGTCATTAATAGGAGATTGCCGTGGCCCTGATGCCTATTGCGTTCGTTTTGATCTTGTTCGTAATCCTGGGGCTGCGCGTGCTGCAGCAATACCAGCGCGGCCTCCTTTTCCGCCTCGGTCGCTATCGTGGGACTCGGGAGCCAGGTCTCACCTGGATCATCCCAGTCGTCGATCGACTGATCGTTGTGGATATTCGCGTCGTTACCCAGAACATTGAGCCGCAGGAGACCATGACCAACGATAACGTGCCGGTCAAGGTCAAGGCCGTGGTCTGGTACAAGGTCGTCAGTCCGGAAAAGGCGATAATCCAGGTTCGACTCTATGACGATGCCATCCGGCAGACCGCGCTCACTACACTGCGCAGCGTCATCGGGCAGCACTCGCTCGATGAGCTGATGAAGGAACAGGAAAAGCTTTCCCAGATGCTGGGTCAGGTCATCGACAAGGTTACAGAGCCCTGGGGCGTGGCTGTGGATCGGGTGCAAATCAAAGACGTGGAGATTCCCCAGTCCATGCAGCGAGCGATGGCCCAGGAAGCCGAAGCACATCGCGAAAAGCGCGCCCGCATCATAAAGGCTGAAGCCGAGTACGAGGCCGCCATGAAACTCACCGAGGCGGCCTCTCGTATGGCACAGACACCCATGGCAATTGAATTGCGCCGCATGCAGATGCTGACCGAGGTCGGTGCCGAGCAGAACACGATGACGATCGTGATGATGCCCTCGGAGTTTGTGAACGCCGCATCGGCGCTGGCAAAGCTCGCGGACCGCAGCCCGGCGCCGCGCTGACACTTTCGCAGTTGGGCCTTCTGAACTCTGGTCTCGCCATCGTGCGTTTGTTTGAACGAGCGGTCAGCCTGCGGGGGCCACGCCCACCATTCCGATGGTCCCCAGCCAGGTCTCCACCAGCCGCGGCCATTGCGCGATCGGGAGTTTGCTAGGCCGCAGGCCGAAGGCGTGGCCGCCCTGCGCGAACAGGTGCATCTCCACGGGCACACGGGCTTTTTGCAGCGCGACGTAGTAGGCCAGCGACTGTTCGACGCCGTCCACGTCGTCGTCCTCCGCCTGCAGCAGGAACGTCGGTGGCGTGTCGGCGGCGACGTGGATGTCCTGGCGCAGGTCGAGGTGCGTCTCGTCGCGGGTGGCGCGGTCCTCGTCCTCGTGCGCCCACAAGTGGCCGGGGTAGAGGGCAATGGCGAAGTCGGGGCGGCAGCTTTCCTTGTCGGCGGCATCCACCGGCGGATACGTCCGCTGCGCGAAATGCGTGCTGACGGCGGCGGCGAGGTGTCCGCCGGCGGAAAAACCTATCACGCCGACCTTGTGCGGATCGACATGCCACTCGGCCGCGTGCAGGCGCACCAGCCCCAGCGTGCGTTGCGCGTCCTGCAGCGCCGTCTGCACCTTGGGATAGAAGCGGTGGTCGTGTTTCCACGTCGGGCCCGAGTCGGGGACGCGATACTTCAGCAGCACGCAGGTGATGCCGCGCGCTGTTAGCCAGTCGCAGATCTCCGTGCCTTCCAGGTCCATGGCCAGCATCTGATAGCCGCCGCCCGGGAAAACTACGACAGCCGCGCCGGAGCTGCGGCCCTTGGGCGCGTATACGGTTATCGTCGGCCGGCTGACGTTCGTAACCTTCGGCCAGTCGGCGCCCACCGATTCCGGCTTCGGATCGGGCGCCGCATCCGGCACCTTTCCGGGCCATATCGGCACCTGCACGTGACCGGGCGAGGGTTGCCAGACGGCGGCCTGTGCCAAAGAGAATGTAGTGGCGACGATAATGACGGACAGGGCACGTGGAAGCACGATGTTCCCCTGCTTGAGGCGCAACGGCGGATAGATGGCTGTCAATTTGCGCCTACAGGCCGCAATCGTCCAGAAGACTGGCGGCCAGCGCGGAATCGGCGCCGGCGCGCGCAGCCAGCAGCGCATCGAGCATGGATTCCTGCAGCGCGCCGCGGCGCAGGGCCTCCGCGTAGGGAATCTCCGCGTGGAACATCACCATCGAGTAGCGCGGGATGAAGCGTTCGGGAAAGCGCCGC
>DASWEZ010000313.1:0-11185 GCA_036394495.1 Burkholderiales bacterium | reverse complement strand
GCCGGCCATGACGTTACTGAAAACCGGGGCGGCAACTTCTCCACCGTAATAGGACTTGCCGCCGGGTTCATCCAGCATTACGGCGATGACCAGCCGTGGATTGGACGCCGGAGCAAATCCCACGAACGACGAGATGTACCGATCGGACGCATACCCGGAGCCCACCAGCTTGTGGGCGGTGCCGGTCTTGCCGGCAACGCGATATCCGGCAACTTGAGCCCGTGTGGCAGTGCCGCCCGGCTGGGTCACCATCTCGAGCATCTTTCGCACCGCCATCGCCGTGCGCGGCGAAATCACCACTTTGCCCTCGACTGGTTGATCGCGCTTTACCAGGGTAAGCGGCGTGAGTTCGCCGTTTGTTGCGAATACCGAATAGGCGCGCGCCAACTGCAAAAGACTGACGGAAATGCCATGTCCGTACGACATGGTCGCCTGTTCGATCGGCTTCCAGGTTTGGTACGCGCGCAGCCGGCCGGTGGCCTCGCCGGGAAATCCCACTTTCGTTTGGGCACCGAACCCGACCTCGGAGAAAATGGCCCACATTTTCTGCGGGGCCATTGCCAGTGCCATCTTTGCCGAACCGACATTCGAGGATTTCTGGATCACCTGCGCGACGGTGAGTATTCCCTCGGGATGCGCGTCATGTATGGTCCGGTTGCCGATCGTATAGTGGCCGCCTTCCGTATCGATCATGCTGCCCGGACTGACCAACCCGGATTCGAGGGCTGCCGCCACGGTGAACGGCTTCAATGTGGAACCCGGCTCGAACAGGTCGACCACCGCGCGATTGCGTGAGCGTCCGGTTTTGAATGTGTCGCGATTGTTCGGGTTGTACGTCGGCCAGTTCGCCAATGCCAGCACTTCCCCGGTGGTCACATCGAGTACCACGAGGCTTCCCGCCTTGGCCTCGTTCAGGGCAATCGCGCTCTTCAATTCCCGGAAAGCCAGATATTGAATGCGCTGATCGATCGACAGTGCCAGTTCCCGCCCTTGCTGTGGCGCACGGATGCTTTCGATGTCCTCGACGACGTGGCCCAGCCGATCCTTGATCACGCGTCGGCTGCCGGCCTTGCCGCTCAACCAGTCCTGGTACGCGAGTTCAATGCCTTCCTGTCCGTTGTCGTCGACCCCGGTTACGCCCACGACGTGCGCGGTCACTTCGGCGGCAGGATAGTAGCGCCGGTATTCGCGCTGGAGAAAAATGCCAGGAAGGTTCAACTGCACGACTTTCGCCGCCTGCTCGGGCGGCAATTGTCTTTTGAGGTAGACGAAATCGCGATCCGGCTCGGCAAGCTTTCTTTTCAGTTCTGCCGGGTCCATGCCGAGCAGCCGGGTCAGCTTTGCGCGTTGCTCGACATTCAGTTCGGCATCCGCAGGTGCCGCCCATACCGATTCCACTGGCGTGCTCAATGCAAGCGGTTCGCCGTTACGATCGGTCACCATCCCGCGGTGCGCAGAAATCTCGACGACCCGCGCGTAGCGCGTCTCGCCCTTCTGCTGAAGGAAGTCGTTGCGCAGGCCCTGCAAATAAAGAGCCCGCGCCGCCAATACCATGAACCCGAAGAACACCAGCAGCAATAGCAGTCGCGCCCGCCACACGGGCAGGCGCACCGAAAGCGCTGGATTAAGAGAGGGATTCATGGCTTGGTCGGCGCGGGAGGGGGAGGAACCAGATGCACGCGCGTGGCCGGTGGAACGCGCATTTGCAAATTGTTGGCCGCGATCTTCTCCACCCGGGAGTGCATGGCCCAGGTGCTTTGTTCAAGCTGCAATTGTCCGTATTCGACTTCGAGCTGCCTTGCCTGGTCCTGCTGCTTCTGCAACTCGACGAACAACTTTCTTGCCTTGTGCTGCGACGTGACCAGGGCCAGCGCGCAGACCACCAGGATTGCGGCCAGCACCGCGTTGAGCCTGATCATCGCGCGGCTCTTTCCGCCACTCGCATTACCGCGCTGCGTGCACGGGGATTTGCCGCCACTTCAGCGTCCGTCGGGTAGACCGGCTTGCCGATCAGTTTCATACGCGGCTTCGGCAACTCCGCTGCCCGCACCGGCAGGCGCGCCGGCAATGCGCCGGACTGCGCCTGGGTACGCATGTAATGTTTGACGATGCGGTCTTCGAGAGAATGAAAGCTGATCACGACCAGCCTTCCGCCTTCGTTGAGCATCTCCAGACATTGCGGCAGCGCTATCTCCAACTCTTCAAGCTCCTGATTGATGTGAATCCGTAGAGCTTGGAAGGTGCGCGTCGCCGGGTCCGGATGTGGCTCGCGCGCGGGAACGGCTTTTGCCACGATCTGGGCAAGTTGCCGTGTGCGGTCGACAGGCCCGCTCGATCGAGCCGCAACAATCGCTCTTGCAATCTGTTTAGCAAACCGTTCTTCGCCATGGCGTTTGATGACCTCCCCGATTTCCTGTTCCGAAGCCTGCGCAAGCCACTCGGCCGCCGTTTTCCCGTGGCCGGGATCCATCCGCATGTCGAGCGGTCCGTCGAGGCGGAAGCTAAAGCCCCTGGCTGGCGAGTCGAGTTGGGGCGAAGAAACGCCAAGATCGAGCAGCACGCCATCGACTCCAGCCAAATTCGCCTTTGCGACCACCTGTCCAATCCGGCCGAACTCCATCTGAAATGCGGCCAGCCGCGGATCGGAAATCCTCGCTGCGGACGCCAGCGCCTCGGGATCGCGATCGATCGCGATCAACTTTCCCGAACCGCCCAGCCGCGCCAGAATCGCGCGGCTGTGTCCGCCGCGGCCGAAGGTCGCATCCACATACGTTCCATCGGCCTTGATACGCAATGCTTCGACGGCTTCTTTGAGCAACACCGTCTTGTGTGATTCCGCCTCGCTTCGTGCGGACGAAGCCGGAGTCACAAGGCAAAGTTCTCCATTCCTGGCGGCAGCTTGTCCGAACCCGTCCCCAACTGGTCCAGCTGCTTTTCCCAGGCGTCCTGACTCCAGATTTCGAAATGGCTTCCCTGGCCAACCATCATTACCTCCTTCTCGAAGGAGGCGAACTTGCGCAATTCGGGAGAGATCAGCAGTCGTCCGGACGCATCGAGTTCCACTTCTTCGGCAAAACCGACGAGCAGGCGCTTCCACAAGCTGGTCTGCGCATCGAAACTGGAGAAGCTCATGATCCTGGCGCGGATAGGCTCCCAAGCCGGCGCCGGATATAACAGAATGCACCGATGAGGATGGGCTGTAAGCACTTGCTTACTTGCGCCTCCAGACTGGAGGGCCTCCCGATGGCGCGTCGGGACCGCAAGCCGGCCCTTGGCATCGAGATTGAGTGCTGTCGCCCCTTGAAACATTTCTTATCTGCCGGAAGTATTGGAATTTCCAAATTTTCCCACTTAAACCTACTTTTTCCCACTCTAGTAGAAAAAAAATGGAAGGTCAAGCAGAGCCGGCAGTTTTTTCAGTTACGACAAAGACTTACGGATAACTCCTAAGGAATGATAGATAAACGATTTATTATCGTTAATTTTTAATAGCATACCGGATATTCTTAATTCTTATTCTAGAATACGGGGACAGGACACTCGCGCCACGAGTTTCCAGGAGGAAAAGAAGCTGGCCTGTAAGCCGGGTTCTGTCGAATACCTTGCGGCATTCCGGCAGTCATTCATCTGGGCCGGCAGTTACCTGCCGGCTCGAGCAACCTACCCGGGGACAGCGCGAGCCGCGCTATTGCCCCCCTATTTGGTCTTGCTCCGGATGGGGTTTGCCGTGCCGCTTCTGTTACCAGAAACGCGGTGGGCTCTTACCCGGCGGTCTTGCGACCGTCCGCGCCCTTGCGGGACACGCACCGTTTCACCATCGCCGTTCCCATTGCTGAGACTTAGGCAGACTATTCTCTGTGGCACTTTCCATCGCCTCGCGGCGTCCGGTCGTTAACCGGCATCCTGCTCTGCGGAGCCCGGACTTTCCTCTATGCAAGCGAATTGCACAGCGACCGCCCGGCCAGCTTCCCTGCGTATTCTACGCGTTGCATTGCCTGTCTCCGCGAATCCGCATGTCGATAGCCGCGAACCGGCCGGCGATCATGATGCCTCGCCTGTCGGTATTGCGCGGAACCCGGGGTTGCGCAGAACCAGATTGCAGGATTCAGACGGTGAACCGCAGTAAAAAAAGAGGGGCTCGCGCCCATCTTCATTTTCCCAAACCCCGTACTTTCATTTTCTGCCGTTGACGGCGGCCTTCAGCCTGGCGCCGGCAGCAAACTTCGCGGTCTTCGCAGCAGGAATTTTGATGGCCGCACCGGTTTGTGGATTGCGCCCCGAACGCGCAGCCCGCTTGCCCTGCGAAAATGTTCCGAAACCGACCAGCGTCACGTTCTCTCCCTTTTTCAGCGACCCAGTCACTGCATCGATGAATGCATCAATCATGATGTCGGCCATGGCTTTGCTGCCGCCCGCTTTTCTTGCGATGGCGTCGACGAGTTCTGCTTTGTTCATTTATCCCCCTGTCATCTAAACGAACAGCAGCCGGAAATAAAACTCCGGCCGCCTCTGTGGCTCTACGCGATGAATCGTACGTGACCAAAGGGCGCGGCATTACACCCCGCACCAGAAGCCATACAATATTCTCACGCGATCCCCGATGCCTCCCCCTGCGAACCAATTATCCATGACTTGCGCGATGGACCAAAGCCTCAATTGCGAAACCAGGCGAAGCTGAACGACGCAATCAGTTCCTCTCTGCGGACCATGAGTTCAACCGGATTTTCAGTTGCACAAATATCTTCACGAAAACATTCGGCTTTCCGGTTTCAATGCAATGCACCATATTGCCGCTGGAGCAAATCGGATAAATTCGGCAATCAATGGCCGTTTGTCGGGAAAGTTTTGTCGCGATGCGGAAGAAATGTGGATGGCGGTGCTTCTGCTCGCCGTCTATTCGATCTTCCAGGCGATCGTGGATCCGCCTCGCAGCGGTACCAGAGCGTCGGCGCCATAGGCAATCACGTCGGGTACAGACCAACTGCTTCTGACCAGGGTGATCTGCCGGCTATTTCGCGCAAGGCCGTAGAAGTCGGCGCCGTGAAAACTGGCAAATCCCTCGAGTTTGTCCAGCTTCCCGGCTGCATCGAACGCTTCGGCATAGAGTTCGATGCCGGCATGCGCCGTATAGATGCCGGCACAACCACAGGCCGCTTCCTTTGTGTGGCGCGCGTGAGGCGCGCTGTCGGTCCCCAGGAAAAATTTCGGATTGCCCGAGGTTGCCGCCTTGACCAGCGCCAGCCTGTGCTCTTCGCGTTTCAGGATCGGCAGACAGTAGTAATGGGGGCGAATGCCACCGCGGAAGATATCGTTGCGATTCATCAAAAGATGATGCGCCGTAATCGTCGCGGCCACATTGTCCGGTGCGCTGAGCACGAACTTCACCGCATTGGCCGTTGTGATGTGCTCCATTACGATGCGCAGCGCCGGCAACTGCTGAACCAGGGCGATCATCGTGCGCTCGATGAAGACTTTCTCGCGATCAAAAACGTCGATCTGCGGATCGGTGACTTCGCCATGAACCAGCAGGGGCAGCCCGGTCTCGGCCATGACAGCAAGTACGTCGAGGCATTTCCGGATGTCGGTTACGCCGGAATCGGAATTGGTGGTCGCGCCTGCAGGATAGTATTTCACCGCATTCACGATGCCGCTCGTCCTGGCCTTGTGTATTTCAGCCGGCTTCGTATTGTCGGTCAGGTAAAGCGTCATCAACGGCTCGAATTCACTCCCGGACGGCAGAACTTTGAGGATGCGATCGCGATACGCCCTCGCGGCTTCAACCGTCGTTACCGGCGGCTTCAGATTCGGCATGACAATCGCCCGCCCGAAGCGCCGTGCAGAATCCGCGAGCACCGAGCGCAACGCTTCACCATCACGCAGGTGAAGGTGCCAGTCGTCCGGCATGGTCAGGTTCATGCGGTCCATACGAACCTGTAGTCTGGGAAGGAATATACTTTGCCGGTCATTTCTTTTCGCCGCCGCCTTCTTTTTTGAGATTCAGCGCCTTTTCGTACAGCGCATTTTTCTTCGTCCCCGTAATTTCGGCCGCAAGCCCGACCGCCTGCTTGAGCGGCAACTCCTGCAGCAGGATCTCAAGCACGCGCTGCGGGTCGGATTCGTCCTGTGAGCCGGCGTCCACGCAGCCTTCCACCAGAAGCACGAATTCCCCGCGTCGATGGTTCTCGCTCTGCTCCAGCCAGGCCGACGCTTCGTCGAGACGGCACACATGCACCTGCTCGAACAGCTTGGTAAGTTCGCGCGCAATCCCGATGCGGCGATCACCTCCGAATACGGCAGCGATACCGGCTATGCATTCGACGATGCGATGCGGAGCCTCGTAGAACACCTGAAGGCCGGTCTGCATCTTCAGCGCAGTCAGAATTTTCTCGCGCTCGCCTTTGCGGGCGGGAAGGAAACCATGAAAACAGAACGACGCGGATTGCAATCCTGCTGCTGCTATGGCAGTCGTGATCGCGCTGGCGCCCGGGATTGAAACCACGCGGAATCCGGCTGCCCTCACTTGCGTGACGGCGATTGCTCCCGGATCGCTGATGGCCGGCGTGCCCGCGTCCGATATCAGCGCGACCGATTTTCCCTGCGACAACAAGGCCACCAGCCGTTGAGCGGCATCGCGCTCGTTGTGCTCATGCGCTGAAATCAGATCCGCCTGTATTCCAAAGTGAACCAGCAACTTCCGCGAGACCCGGGTGTCCTCCGCGGCGATCACGTCCACCGATTTGAGCGTATCGAGCGCACGCAGCGTGATGTCCCGAAGATTCCCGATCGGGGTGGCCACCACATATAATGTGGGTTCGGCCACTTCCGTGCTTTCGCTATGCAAATTCGCCCGGCCTTTTCTTTGTTGACATGGTCATTACTATACTGGGCGCTCCTTGGCTTAGCCACCGGCTTCGCAGCCGACGACAGCGCAGACAAGGTTCCTGTCAGCGAACCGCATATCGCGGTAATACTGCCGTTGCAGTCCAGTTCCTATGGCAAGCATGCCGATTCCGTGCGGTTGGGCATCCTGAATGCCGCCAGTAACGGGCAACCCGGCAGCCTGAAGGTCAGGGTTTACGGAACCAGCGAAGATCCCCAGCAGATTCTTGCCGCCTATCAGCGCGCCACGTCGCTGGGAGCGCGCGCAGTCATCGGCCCCCTGACCCGAAACGGCGTGACGTCGTTGGCGCTAAGCGGCGTCGTCAGCGTACCGACACTGGCGCTGAACATACCGGAGGGAGAAATCCTTCTGCCACGCGACCTCTATGTATATGGCCTGCAAATCGAAGCCGAAGCCCGCCAGATGGCGCAGTTCGCAGTACGCCATGGCGGCACCAAGGCCTTCATTATTGTGGGCGACTCGCCTCTGGGAGGCCGCATAGCACAGGCCTTCGCCGAAGAATGGAAAAAACTCGGCGCGGAAGTCACGGGACAGTTTGGCTACACGACCGATTCGGCGACGCTGGCAAGGTTGCGCGAGCAGGTTATGAACTCGAAGGCCGACATCGTATTCATGTCGCTCGATGCTGCGCGGGCGCGGTTCATTCGCTCTTACCTCGGCGCATCCATCCCGATCTATGCGACCTCGATGGTATACACGTCGAATGTGGATGCACTGGCAAATTACGATCTGGACGGCGTACGTTTTCTCGACATGCCCTGGCTGCTGCAGCCGGACCACCCGGCAGTCATCAGCTACGCGCGCCCGGACGCACAGCGAGCCGGGCTCGATCAGGAACGCTTTTATGCGCTGGGGATCGATGCCTACCGCCTGATCCAGGAGCTGCTGCGTCCCTTTGAGACCATGGAACCGCTGGACGGCGTAACGGGAACCATCGCGCTGAACAATGCCCACCAGTTCATCCGCACGCTCGTTCCGGCGCAGTTTTCGCAAGGCACCGCCAGGCTGCTGGAAGGATCGCAGGCCCGATGAGCGAGCGCGGAGCACTGGCGGAGGAGGCTGCCGCGGAATTTCTGACCGGGCGCGGATTCAGATTGCTGGACCGCAACTACCGATGCCGTTTCGGCGAGATCGATCTGATCATGAGCGACGGGGGCACGCTTGTTTTTGTCGAAGTGCGCTATCGGCGCAACAAATCCTTCGGTGGAGCGGTCGAAAGCATTACCGGCGCCAAACGGGAAAAACTTCTGCGCGCCGCCCGGCACTATATGGCCGCGCGGAAGGAGTTTCCGGCATGCCGCTTCGACGCCGTGTTGCTCAACGGCGACACGAAGGAACTTGAATGGATCGAGAACGCATTCGGCGAATAGCCCGTTCCCGGACGAATGCGGATGGGGCTTTGTGCAATAATCCGGCCGTCAAGCACATAACCTTTACCGATGGACCTCATCAGCCGAATCAACCAGCATTTCACCGATAGCGCCCAACTCAAGTTGCAGGCAATGGAGTTGCTCGCGGGACCGCTGGCCAGCGCTTCCGAGCGCATGGTCCAGTGCCTGATGAAGGAAGGCAAAATCCTGTCTTGCGGCAACGGCGGATCCGCGGCGGACGCACAACACTTCTCGGCTGAACTGCTGAACCGTTTCGAGAAGGAACGTCCGCCGCTCGCAGCGATAGCCCTGAGCACGGATACCTCCACGATCACGTCGATCGCCAACGACTATCATTACGATGAAATATTCTCCAAGCAAGTGCGCGCCCTGGGCCATCCCGACGACATCCTGCTGGCAATATCGACCAGCGGCAATTCGCCGAACGTGATGGAAGCCATAAACGCCGCGCACGACCGGCAGATGGACGTCGTCGCGCTGACCGGAAAGAAAGGCGGCAAGATCGCGGCCCTGCTCGGACCGAACGATGTGCATATCTGCGTGCCCGCGGAGCGAACCGCGCGCATCCAGGAAGTTCATCTGTTATGCCTGCATTGCATGTGCGATGCAATCGATTGTCTGTTGTTAGGAGTGGAATGAATGAAACCTACCATGCGTCTCGTCGCGGTACTCGTTGCCCTTGCCCCTTTGCTTCAATCGTGCATTCCGCTATTGGTCGGCGCCGGGGTGGGCGCCGGCGTCATGATGGCGGAAGACCGGCGCACGAGCGCCACGATCCTGGAAGACCAGACCATAGAGATAAAAGCCAGGAATCGCATTACGGAAAAGTATGGTGAGCAGGCCAACATCAGCGTTACGAGCTTCAACCGCTTCATTCTGCTGACCGGACAGGCTCCGACCGAAGAGATCAAGCAGGACGTGGCGGTCCTCGTTCTCGAGGTGCCGAACGTGCGCAATGTCCAGAATGAAATCGTTGTCGGCGGCAACAGTTCGACAGCTACCCATGCCAGTGACGCGTTGCTGACAAGCCAGGTCAAGGGGCGGCTCTCGCAAAACAAGGAAGTGGGCGCCAGTCATGTCAAGGTCATCTCGGAAAGCGCAACGGTATTCCTCATGGGCCTGGTGACGCGTGCGGAAGCCGAATCCGCGTCGCAGACCGCCGCCACGACCAGCGGAGCCCAGCGGGTGGTCAAGGTGTTCGAGTATCTCGACTGATCGACGAAGCGTTGCCGTGAAGGAAGCCCCTTTCGGGGCTTTTTTCATGTCTCATGGACGCGCTACGTAAATTCCCTGTCACATGGATCTGCAAGAATCCCGGAACCACCATGAAGAGCCCTGACAATGAAATGCTCTATCCCGAACTGTTCAAGGCCTTCGAAGCCGTTCGCTGGACCATCGATGCCGACATTGCCTGGGGCAAATTCGATGGTGCAAAACTTTCTGGCGAACAGGCGCTCACCATCAAGATGAATGCGATAACGGAATGGGCTGCGCTTCCCGCTACGGAGATGTTTCTGCGCGACAATCGTGAGGACAGCGATTTTTGCGCATTCATGTCGGTGTGGTTCTACGAAGAGCAGAAACATTCCCTGGTACTCATGGAATACCTGCGCCGCTTCCGTCCGGAACTGGTGCCCAGCGAAGACGAATTGCACGCGGTGCGCTTCGATTTCGATCCCGCGCCAACCCTGGAAACCCTGATGCTGCATTTCTGCGGCGAGATCCGCCTCAACCACTGGTACCGCCGCGCCGCACAGTGGCACACGGAGCCGGTGATCAAGGAAATATACGACCTGATCTCGCGCGACGAAGCGCGCCACGGCGGCGCCTATTTGCGCTACATGAAAAAAGCCATCGGCCGCAGCGGGGATGTCGCAAGGACGGCTTTCGCCAAGGTCGGCCTGCTGATGGCGTCGAGCGGCCGCAATCGCCAGCCGCTGCACCCGACCAATCTGCATGTGAACAAATCGTTGTTCCCCAATGACACGGTGCAAAGCCGGCTGCCCAATCCGGCGTGGCTCGAGCACTGGCTGGATTCGCAGATCAGTTTCGACCGGGAATGGGAAGCCAGAGTCGTCAGGATGATCCTGCACAACCTGTCGAGCCTGTTCGAATTGCCGATCCAGACGATTCAGGACCTCTCCCGCTACCGCAAGCAATTGGCCAGGCTGGCCGCTTAAGCGAGCTGCGTGCACGGGGCGTCGACCCGCCTGTATCATGGCGGCCAGCGCCATGAACCCGACTCCTGACTTCGAACACAAGATCGTTCCGCCCGAGGAATTGGCCGCGCGGCTGCGTTCGCAGGCGCACCCCCTGGTCTTCACCAACGGCGTCTTTGACGTGCTGCACCGTGGTCACGTCACTTATCTGGCGCAATCCCGGGCGTTCGGCGCAAGCCTGCTCGTCGCACTGAATTCGGATTTGTCGGTCAAACGGCTCGGCAAGGGCGCCGACCGGCCGGTCAATCCACTCGAAGATCGCCTGGCTGTGGTAGCGGCCCTGGAAAGCGTAAGCCTGGTGACATGGTTCGAAGAAGATACCCCGCTCTCCCTCATCCTGGTGTGCCGGCCGGACGTATTGGTAAAAGGCGGCGACTGGCCGGCGGACCAGATCGTCGGAGCGCGAGAAGTGCTGGGCTGGGGCGGGACGGTGAAGTCGATTCCGTTCCGGTTCGAGCGCTCCACGACGGCTCTGCTGTCCCGCATTCGAAAATCCTGATTTCTTCCGTAAGGAACTTTAATGCCTGCCCGAATCAAATTCCTGCGTGATACCTGGCGCCTGATCAAGCCGTACTGGACTTCCGAAGAACGCTTCATGGCGTGGCTTCTGCTCGGTGCGGTCATCGCCCTGACGCTGGCCATGGTCTACATGAACGTGCAGTTCAACTATTGGA
>DASWEZ010000312.1:0-18676 GCA_036394495.1 Burkholderiales bacterium | reverse complement strand
ATCACGACGGTGCCGTTGTCCACCAGAATGCCGACCGCCAGCGCGAAGCCGCCAAGGGTCATCGTATTGAGTGTCTGGCCGCCCACGTACATCACCAGCACCGCCGTGACGATCGACAGCGGAATGGCCGCAAGGATGATGATGGTCAACCGCCAGTTGCCGAGGAACAGAAGGATCATCAGCGCGGTCAGGCCGGCCGCCATCAGGCCGCCCATCAGCACGCTGTTCAGCGCGGCCTTGACGAAAATCGATTGGTCGAAGATTGCCTTGATGGTTACACCGTGCGGCAGCACGCGCTCGATGTCGGGCAGCGCGGCGCGCACACCGTCGATCACGGCCAGTGTCGATACGCCGCCGGTCTTGCGGATCGACATGAGGGCGCCGGGCGTGCCATTCACGGCAACGGAATTCGTCTGCACCTGAAACCCGTCGTGCACGTTGGCTACGTCGCGCATGAAGACTGTCTTTCCGTCGACCTGCTTGATCGGGAATCCATTGATCGTGTCGAGCAGGTCCGGACTGTTGTTCATCGACAGCGCGTAGTCCTTGTTGCCAATCTTCACGTCGCCCGAGGGCAGGATCACGTTCTGGCGCTCGAGCGCCTGGCTCACGTCGGAAGCCGACAGTCCGCGCGACTGCAATGCGCGCTGATCGAGGTCGGCCATGATGACCCGCGGTTTGCCCCCATACGGATAGGGAACCTCGGCGCCGTGCACGACGGCAAGGCTGGGCCGGATGATGTTCTGACCGAGGTCGTTGAGCTTGGTATCCGGCAGGGTGTTGCTGGACAGGCTCAACTGGATGATGGGAACGTCCGTGGCGCTGTAGCGCAAGACCAGCGGCGGTGTAATGCCCCGGGGCATGTACTTCAGCACCACCAGCGCGCTGCTGGCCAGCTGCGAGATGGCGCGCGTCACGTCCGCGCCTTCGTGCAGATAGATTTTCTCGACGCCGACACCGACATAGCTCGTCGCCTCGATGCGCGAGATATCGTCTACCAGGGAGGCGAGCTGGCGCTGATGCAGGGTCAGGATCCGGTTCTGGATGTCCTGCGCGCTCATCCCGTTGTATGTCCAAACGACGCTGACCACGGGAATTTCGATCTCCGGAAAGATGTCCACCGGCATGCGCGAAGCAGCGCCCGCCCCCAGCAGGCAGATGAGGATCAGGACGGAAACGACCGTGTAAGGGCGCCTGAGAACGGATTCAACGACCGACATCGGTCCACCCGTGAAGCAGGAGCGGTTTTACATTTTCCTGTCGCAGGGAACAGGTCTTCGAGCATTGCGTCACTGGATGTTCGCTTTCCGATAAAACCGGCGTGCGTCTAAGAGCAGGAGATGTGCCTCACATTTCAAGTATCTGAATCGACGGACAAACGGACTCCGCCACGGGCATGACGAAGCGGTGGCCCGGTCCATTTGAACCGTTGTGGTTGCGAATGTGGTTGGACTGAACCACCGCTTCTTCGTCAGGCAACCTTCGGATTGGGGACGAACCGCGGCCCGTGCGCACACGGGATTCGGCTGATCCCGTGTCTTGCAACGACGGCGTTACCGCGGTGCGCCGCCCTCAAATGTGCGCGGCGCGACGGAGGCTCCGGGCCGGCTTGGCACAGAGTCTGCTGAAGCACGACTTAGCGCCTGTGTCATGCGTAGTCCGTCGCTTCGAAAGCAAACCTTCAGCCGGCGGCGGCATCGAATCGGCGCAAGCAACCTCATTCACCTGGACGGATCCCGTACTCCACGAGAACTAGGCATAAAATGCTACAAAGCAAAGACTCAGGCGCGGTCCCAATGAAATCCATCCTCCTGCGCCCGACGTGGCTGGTCGGGGTTGTATTTGCGCTCGTGCTCACGCTCGCGCTGGGAACGCTTTCCCTGTTCACCTGGCTGGACTTCACGCGCATCGAATCGATCCGGGCTCACGTGAATCGCACCTCGCTGCTTGAAGACGCCGTCGTCGTCCTGAAGGACTTGCAACTGCGGCTGGCGTCCGGCGGACGTGCGCCTGATCCGGAAAAATTGCAGGCGGTGCGCGCCGATCTCGATCAGATTCCCGTCAAAGGCGGTCCCGTCGGCGCCTATATGCGGGAGCGACTCGAGCAAATGAAGCGGCTGCTCGCCCAGGCCGAGACGCAGCCCGCTGCGGCTTTGCCTTCCGCGCTGACGCTGTTGAGCGAAATGCTGGAACGCGAGAACCGCATCCAGTTGGAGCAGCTCGATACGGTATACGCCTATACGAAGCTGGATTTGCAACTGGCGCTCGCAGCCTTGTTCGGATTCCCCTGCCTGGCCCTCCTGACGCTTTGGGCGCTGCGCCAGCGGGTACTGCGTCCGATCGGAGACCTCAGGAATTTCCTCTCGCGCCTGTCCAACGGCGATTTCGCTCCGGTTTCCCTGGCCCGGATCGACCCGATCCTGTTGCCGCTGTTCGAGAATTACAATCAGATGGTCAACCGGCTCGAGCAGCTGGAGCAGGCCAACCGGCAGCGCACCATGTCCCTCGAGCAGGAGGTCCGCTCCGCAACGCAAGTCCTGCTCCAGCAGCAGCAAAGCCTGGCCCGCACCGAGCGCCTCGCGGCGGCAGGCGAAGTGTCCGCGACGCTGGCTCACGAACTGCGCAATCCCATTGCCGGCATCCAGGTCACGCTCGCGAATTTGCGCAGCGAGTTTCGCGATCCTCTCCTGGTGGAGCGCATGGACCTGGTCATTGGCGAGCTGAACCGGATCACCCGCCTGCTCAACGGGCTGCTGCTACAGTCCAGGCATGTGCCGGAAGCGCCGCGGCTCGTCAGCGTCAACCGGCTGATCCAGGACCTTGCAACGTTGATCCGATACCAGCTCCCTCCCCACATTCAGTTGGTGACAGAAGTCCCGGACAATCTGCGCTGTCGATTGCCCGAAGATGCGGTCAGGCAGGCAGTGCTCAACCTGGCGCTGAACTCCGTGGCAGCCATCGGCGATGCGCCAGGCAAAGTGACGATTCGCATCGAATACCGAAAGGCCGCTCTTTGCATCGAAGTCCTGGACGACGGCCCGGGCTTTGACGACGCGCTGCTTTCCGGAGGCATCCGCGCTTTCGTCACTTCGCGCGATTCGGGCACGGGGCTCGGACTTGCGATCGTAAAACGCTTTGCGCACGATCTGGGCGGAGAACTCGCCATCGCGAACCGCGTGCCCCGTGGCGCGCATGTGACGTTGAGCCTGCCTGCCATGCGAGAAGATGTCCGACACGCTATTGCTGATTGAGGACGAGCCGCTACTGAGCGCGGAACTGGTGCGGCACTTCGAGCGTGCCGGGTTCGAAGTCGTGACGGCGGGCACGCTGGGGGAAGCCAAACACTTGCTCCTGAACGTCGACGTCCAGCCGCTCGTGGTGGTATCCGACATGAGCCTGCCGGATGGCAACGCGCTCGACCTGCTTGAAACTACAAGGCCTGTCGCCGTCGGCGCGGAGTGGCTGTTTCTCACCGGCTACGGAAGCATCGCCGATTCCGTACGGGCACTGCGGCTCGGCGCGTTCGATTTCCTGGAAAAGCCCTGCGAACTCGAGCGCCTCGATCTTGTGGTCGCGGGTGCGGCGCGCAGCGCCCGCGCGCAGCGCCAGCTGCGCGAACGCGCGGCGGCGGAGAACCGTCGCTTTACACCGGAAGCCTTCGTTGGCAGGAGCGCGGCGGCGCGATCTGTCCGCGAGCTTTTGTCCAGGCTGGCGCGCGTCCCGTTAAGCACGTTGCTGTTGACCGGAGAAACCGGCACCGGCAAGGGACTCGCTGCGAGAATTCTGCATTACAGCGGCGCGCGACGCGAAGGTCCTCTCGTCGAGATCAATTGCGCCGCCTTGCCGCACGATCTGCTGGAGTCCGAGCTGTTCGGTCACGAGCCGGGGGCTTTCACCGGCGCCAAGGGAAGACGCAGAGGGCTGATGGAGCAGGCCCATGGCGGCACCATCTTCTTCGACGAAATCGGCGAGCTCGGCATGGACTTGCAGGCGAAACTGCTCACCGTCATCGAGGACCGGCGTCTGCGCCGCCTCGGCGGCTCCAGTCCGATCGAGATCGACGTGCAAGTGGCCGTTGCGAGCAACAGAAACCTGTCGGAACGCGTCCAGGCTGGCGAATTTCGCAGCGATCTGTACCATCGCATCACGGTGTTCACGCTCGAATTGCCCGCGCTGCGTCTTCGCATGGAAGATCTCGACGATCTCGTGCCGCTGTTCGTGGCCGAGTACAACGCCAAGGCGGCGAAGTCCGTGCGCATCATCCCGGATTCGGTGTGGACGGCATTGCGGGCGCACGATTGGCCCGGTAACGTACGCGAGCTGCGCAATGTGCTCGAGCGCTGTGTGTTGCTCTCCGACACGCAGACGATTGCCGCACATTGGCTGCAACTGCAGCCGCCGCGGGCATCCGCACAGTCTGAATCGATGGCACCGAACGGCGACCGCGGACTGCATTTTCCGCTGGACGGACGCTTGAGCCTGGACGACATGGAAAGAAAGATCGTCAGCGAGGCGCTCGAGCGTTCGGATCGCAACGTCACTGCCGCAGCGCGGCTGCTTGGCACGTCGAGAGAGACGCTGCGCTATCGGGTGAACAAGTACGGCCTCAAATCCGAAGAGTAACTATCCCTCCGCACACGTGGCCGGCAGCGGTTTGCCAGGCATTGAATCGATGACGGCCGGAAGGAGCCGATCCAGAGAGTCGTTAGATTGGCTATTTCAGCCAACTTGTACTGCACTCGACCTTACAGGAGCAACCGGATAGCGGCGCAAGCGCGTTTCACGCAAGACCCAGCTTCTGGGCAAGGCCGATGCGTTGCAGCTTGCCTGTCGCTCCCTTCGGGATTTCGGTGAGAAAGAGGATCTTGCGCGGCACCTTGTAATCCGCCAGGCGTATCGCGGCGAATTCCCGCAGTTCTTTCTCGCTGGCGGCGGTCCCTTCGCGCAGGACCACGGCGGCGGCGACCTCCTCGCCCAGCTTGTCGTGCGGCACCGAAAACGTCACGCATTGCTGGACGCATGGATGGTCCATGAGTACTTCGTCCACCTCGCGCGGCGAGATTTTCTCTCCGCCGCGGTTGATGATTTCCTTCAGCCGTCCGGTGATCGTGACGTAGCCCTCGGCGTCCATGACGCCCTGGTCGCCGGTGCGAAACCAGGTTTGCGCAAATGCCTCGGCGTTGGCCTTGGCATTGTTCTCGTATCCTGCCATGACATTCTTGCCGCGAATCGCGATTTCCCCGATGGTTCCGGGCGGCAGCACATTGCCTTCGGTATCGATGATGCACACCTCGGGGCCAGCGGCCCGCCCGACTGTGCCCGGCTTGCGTTTGCCTGGCGGCAGGGGATTGCTGGCCATCTGATGCGCAGCTTCCGTCATGCCATAGGCTTCGATCAACGGCACGCCGAAAGTCTCCTCGACCTCCTTGATGACTTGCGGCGGCAGCGAAGACGACGAAGACCGCACGAAACGCAGCGGGCTGTCCTTGATGATGTCGAGATTCTTCGAGGCTCGCGAAATTATCGCCTGGTGCATCGTCGGTACGGCGGTGTACCAGGTCGGCCGGACTTGCGCCATCCAGCCAAAAAATTTGAGCGCGTTGAATCCCGTCGTGCAGGACACTTCCCCGCCCGCCGACAACGGCGCGAGGATGCCCGCGATCAGCCCGTGGATGTGAAACAGCGGCATGATGTTGAGGCCGCGATCGGCCGGCGTGAAGGCGACTGTCCTGCCGATGTTGGCTGCCGAAGCACAGACGTTTTGCTGCGACAGCGGCACGATCTTGGGTCGAGAAGTGGTGCCCGACGTATGCAACACCAGCGCGATATCGTCCGGCTGTGCGGCACCGGATTTTTCCGCGGACCGGTTGGCAAACCCGTCCGGGAACTCCAGGGTGAAACTGCCCGCGCCCTTTTCGGGCGTGGGGACGAGACGCACCAGCGCAACATCGAGACGCTTCGCCACCTCGACGGCGGGCGAGGACATATCCTGGCCGACCACGAGCAACCTGGCTTTCAGGTCGGAAAGATAGAACTCGAATTCGTCGGCACGGTAAGCAGGGTTCAAAGGCGCCGCGGTGGCGCCTGCACCGATGGACAAGAATGCCGCGGCCATCTCCGGGCCATTGTCGAGTACGATCGCGACGCGGTCGTTCCTGCCGATTCCCCGCGCGTTGAGCGCGATGTTCGTGTCGGACGCGAGTTTGCGCAGCGTTTGATAGGTGAGCGGTACGCCGCCGGGCGCGCTCAATGCCGTAGCGCCGGGTGCGCCCCGTTCCAGCAATGCCGTGATGCTTGCAGCCGAAGTGCTCATGCAGAGAATCCTCTTGGTGTCGTGGCAGTTTGCCGGAATCTAGCCCGCCACAGTCAGGCGGCCATGGCGAACATTCAGGGTCTTCGCGAGCAGGCTCGCGCACGCAAATACCGCACTGATGTACGGCGTCGGCGTGCCGGTCAGCGCACCCAGTTCGACCACCGAGCCGACCAGCGCTTCGATCTCGATCGGCCGGCCCTGTTCGACATCCTGCAGCATCGAGGTCTTGTGGGCTCCGACTTTTTCCGCACCGGCGATGCGTCTGTCGATGCCGACCCTGAAAGTGATGCCCAGCTTTTTCGCAATCGTTTCGGCCTCGGTCATCATCTGCGTGGCGAGATCGCGCGTGAGCCCGAACTGGCAGATATCCACCAGTGTCGCGTGGGTCAGCGCGCTGATCGGGTTGAAGCTCAGGTTGCCCCACAGCTTCAGCCAGAGCTCGCTGCGGATCTCGTTGGTAATGGGCGCCTTGAAGCCTGCGTTGATCAGGCTCGCCGCGATCGCCTGCAAGCGCGGCGTGGTCGAACCGTCGAGTTCGCCCACGGTGAATCGATTTCCTTCGACCACTTGCACAACGCCGGGCGCGACCAGGATCGCCGCCGGATAGACGACGCTACCGATGATTCGCGCCGGGTCGATATGACGAGCGATCGTGCCGTCGGGATCGGCAGCCAGGACCGGCTTGCCTTCGTACTCCCCGCCGTGTTTCTGGAAGTACCACCAGGGAATGCCGTTCTGCATCGTGACGATGCTGGTCT
The DNA here is from genome assembly GCA_036394495.1 of Burkholderiales bacterium. GTDB lineage: Bacteria > Pseudomonadota > Gammaproteobacteria > Burkholderiales > JACQAP01 > JACQAP01. Next base: position 11,605 of record DASWEZ010000312.1, on the reverse strand, counting down.
GCTCCTGAAAAAGATGCCGCAACTCCGGGGCGATCACGCTGACCTGGTGTGCCTTGACGGTAAGCAGCACGACATCCTGCGGCCCGGCCTCGTTCATTTTCTCAAAGGCGCGTGCACCGCGCGCGCGCACCTCGGCGCCATCCTCCAGGATCAACTTCATTCCCTGGCTGCGGATGGCTTCGAGATTCGCTCCCCGGGCAATGAAGGTGACTTCCTCGCCGGCGGCGGCGAGCCTCGCGCCCAGATATCCACCGATTGCTCCCGCGCCCACTATCGCAATCCTCATGACTATTTCCCCGGGCGATGTTTCATGCGTATTGATTCGAAAGCCTGCCGACACCGTCGATGACCACCTCGACCGTTGCCCCGCTCGGGATCGACCCCGTACCCAGCGAAGTTCCGCAGGAAATTACGTCTCCGGGTAAAAGAGTCATGTCCCGGGAAATCAGGCTCACCAGTTGCCCTGGCGGAAAGATCATGTCCCGCACCGGGTAGTTCTGCCGTTCCCTGCCATTGACCAGCGTGCGCACCGCCAATTCCGCGGGATTCACCGCGGTTGCGATGACCGGGCCGAACGGCCCGAAGCCGTCGAAACTCTTGGCCTGAGTCCATTGGGCGAAGCTCGGGTCGGACTTCAACAACTCGAAAGCCGTCACGTCGTTCACGCAGGTGTAGCCGAAGATATGGCTCGCCGCTTGCTCCGGCGCAATATCCCTCCCCCGTTTGCCGATGACGATGCCGAGTTCGCCTTCATAAAGGACTTTTCCGGAATAGGATTTCGGCGCCGGAATCGTGGCGTTGTGCGAGCAAAAAGAATTGGCGCTTTTCACGAAAAACAGGGGTTCCGTGGGGATGGCGAGCGCGAACTTCGCCGCCGCCTCGTGGAAATTGTTCCATAGCGCGATCATTTTCGTTGGCGTGCAAGGCATTTCCCAGTGAATTTCCTCCAAAGCGATGAGTTCGTCGGTTTTCTCCCAGGCGGAAAACATGTCGCCCCGGCAAACGCGTACGCTGTCTGCCTCCATGAAGCCGAACCCGTTTTCGCCCTGCCGTGAAAATCTCAACCAATGCATCTGTACTCCCCGCCGAAAGCGACAGTCGGCATTTCAATCATGATTTTCTCATGCCGGCGCGCAGCGGCTTCAACAGCAATAGCGCAGCGAAAGCGGCAACGAAGTTCATCATGCTTGCGGTCACGAAAAGCGTATGCCATCCATCCTTGGAGACGCTGATGATACTGGTGAGCGGCACCAGCAGCGAGGCCGTACCTTTGGCCGTGTAGAGCAGGCCGGCATTGGCCGTCGCGAATTTCGACCCGAACGTATCGCCGCAAGTGGCGGGAAACAGGCTGTAGATCTCCCCCCACGCAAAGAACACGAGCCCGCTGAGCAACACGAACGCCAGCGGGTCGTGTCCGAAGCGGCTCAACATGAGTATGCCGACCGCCTCCAGAAAAAAAGCAATGAACATCGTATTTTCGCGGCCCATCCGATCCGACACCCAGCCAAAGAACGGCCTGGTAACGCCGTTGAGGATGCGGTCGATGGACAGTGCAAATGTAAGCGCGGGCAGGGTCAAGCCGAGGATGCTCACCGGTACGTCAGCAATCCGGAAATCCTTCGCTATCGGTGCCAGTTGGGCGGTCGCCATCAGGCCCCCCGCAGCCATCAGTACGAACATCGCATACATGACCCAGAATACCGGTGTGGCAGCCATCTGCAGCGGCGTATAGTCGCGCCGCGCCGGCGCAGCGGCCGCCATTCCATGGGTGAAGCCAGGACCCGGAGGTTTCCGCAAGAACCAGCCCAGCACGAACACGACCAGTCCCTGGACGATGCCGAAATACAGGAACGTCGCCTGGTATCCGCTGGATTCGATCTTCGCGGCGATCGGAACAATTGTCAGGGCGGAGCCGGCGCCGAATCCCATCGCGGTGAGGCCGGCAGCCAGGCCGCGCCGATCGGGAAACCACTTCAACGCCTGCCCGATGCAGGTTCCGTATACGGCGCCGGCGCCTATCCCTCCCAAGGCGGCAGCCAGGTAGAGCACGGGCAGCGAGTCCGCAATCGAGTTGAAGATCCAGGACAGGCCGACCAGAAGCCCTGCGATCACGGTGACTGGTCCCGGTCCCAATCTGTCCACCACGTAGCCTTCGACCGGTACCAGCCAGGTCTCGGTGAGCACGAAAATGGTGAAGGCGACCTGGATCGAAGCCTTGCCCCACTGGAACTGGTCATTGATCGGATTGACGAACAGTGTCCAGCCGTACTGAAGATTGGCAATCATCGACATGCAGATGATGCCGATGGTCAGTTGCCACCAGCGGTTGGACGCGGCAGGGCGCGCGTCGTCCGGCGAGGGTGACCTTGTTCTCCTCATTAAATGATTGGATCTTTCTCCGATGTCCGCAAAGCAGTTCTGTGCAGCAGCACGGACTGCCTGACAACGCGATCGCGTGCTGACAATCTCAATCGTAACATCCCGATACACGCCGACCATCTCCGTGCCCTCGATCGGCGGACAGAGGCGCCGCCTCCGATGCCTTCGGGACGCGCCTGCCGCCACCGCCTGCCGCTAATCCCTTCGGGCAACCACGACGACACATCACGGTGCACCGAACGGTTTCTCGCGGCGCGCCATTTGCTAGAATCGCGGCTTCATTCGCGTCCCGGTCCTTCCTGATGGCACTGCTCGAGATCCGCAACGTGACCCGCCGCTTCGGCGACTTCACGGCGGTCGACAATGTCAGCATCAGCATCGAGGCCGGCGAATTCTTCACCCTGCTCGGGCCTTCCGGCTGCGGCAAGACCACGCTGCTGCGGATGATCGCGGGTTTCGATGCGCCGGACGCCGGCGGCATCGTCGTCGACGGCAGGGACATGACCGGCATTCCGCCGGAAGGGCGCAGCATTCACACCGTGTTCCAGAGCTATGCGCTGTTCCCGCACATGACAGTGGCGCAGAACATCGCGTTCCCGCTGAAGATGGCCAATGTGGATCCGGGACAGATCGGCCAACGCGTCGAGGAAGCGCTCGAAGACGTTCGTCTCACCGGCATGGACAAACGCTACCCGAACGAATTGTCAGGAGGACAGAAGCAGCGCGTGGCCGTGGCCAGGGCGCTCATCAACCGGCCCAAGCTGTTGCTGCTCGACGAACCGCTCGCCGCACTCGACGCCAAGCTCAAGGAAAGCGTGCAACTGGAACTGATCGGCCTGCAGAAGGAAGTCGGCATCACTTTCGTCTATGTCACCCACGACCAGAGCGAAGCGCTGGCGTTGTCGCACCGGATCGCTGTCATGAATCACGGGCGCGTGGAGCAGGTCGACGAACCGTCGAAAATCTACGGCTACCCGAAAAATCGTTTCGTCGCGGATTTCATCGGCCAGTGCAATCTGCTCGACGGCGAGATCAAGTCCTGCGCCGGTGAGCGCATGACCGTCATGTTGGCCGGCATTGGTGAAGTTGCCGCGTTGAACGTGGAAAGCGACGACCCCGGGCTCAAGGGCGCGCTCGCGCTGCGGCCGGAGAAAGTGGCGATCGGCCGCGATCTGCCTACCGGCGCCGACTTGAACCGCTTTACCGGCAAGGTCCACGATTTCCTCTACCTGGGCGACGTCACGATCTACATCGTCGAGCTCGCCGGCGGCATGCGCGTCGAAGCGCTGCTGCCCAATTCCGCCGCCGGCCGCACCAAGTTCTTCGAGGCCGGCGATGAAGTGCAGGTGGGCTGGCGCTATGATGCCGGCCATTTCCTGAACGATTGATATTGATGGGGTCACCACGAAGGCGCGAAGGTCACGAAGAAATCGATAAATAAGTGAATGCCTATCGCCAAAGATTTTTGCGCAATTTGTTTCCTGGCACTTCTTCGTCCTCTTCGCGTCTTCGTGGTGATATTCCCGTTATGAGAGAGGTTTTTCCTGGTGCTTCATCGGGTTTCGACTGGCCGTGACCACCGGCGTTAAACAGAACCGCCTGCACAAGTGGCTGATCGGCGGACCGCCGCTGGCCTACCTGGTGGTGTTCTTCGCGATTCCCGTGCTGATCATGGTGCTGGCGTCGTTCCGCGAGCCGGGTGAGTTCGGCGGACTGGCGCCGATTTTCAATGATGAAACCGGCAGTTCGAAACTCGACCTGACGACGGAAAGTTACGGCCGCTTTTTCTCGGACTTCCTCTACACCGAGCTGTTCCTGAAGTCGTTCGCCTACGCGGCGATCACGACAATCGTCTGCCTGGTGATCGCCTATCCGCTGGCCATGCTGATCGCGCGCAGTCCGAAGAAGCACCGCGACCTGCTGGTGCTGCTGGTGATCCTGCCGTTCTGGTCGAATTTCCTGATCCGCGTCTACGCCTGGATGATCATCCTCGGTCCGCAGTCGGTGTTCGTGACCGCGCTGAACAACATCCTCGGCTTGTTCGGGGTCGGGCCGGTTACGTTGCTGTATACGCCCTTCGCAGTCATCGTGGGCCTCGTCTACGTGCACCTGCCTTTCATGGTGCTGCCGCTCTACGCCAACCTGGAAAAACACGACCCGGCGCTGCTCGATGCCGCGCAGGACCTCGGCGCCAATGCCTGGCGGCGCTTCTGGCGGGTGACGTTTCCGTTGTCGCTGCCGGGGGTGTATGCCGGCGCCGCGCTGGTATTCATCCCGGCACTGGGCATCTTCGCCATCCCGGATATTCTCGGCGGCACCGAAGGCATCATGATCGGCAACGTGATCAAGCAGCAATTCCTCGACACGCGCGACTGGCCGTTCGGGAGCGTGCTATCCATGGTGCTGACGGTGATGGCGGTGGGCCTCGCCGGGCTCGCTGCCTGGGTCGCACGGCGGTCCCGGACATGAACCGGCGCTCGCGCGCATTGTGGGCCGCCGCGATTTTTGCGTATGCGTTCCTTTATGCGCCGCTGGTGATCGTCGTCGCGTATTCCTTCAACGACTCCAAGCTCAACGCCGAGTGGGTTGGTTTCACTTTGTCCTGGTACGGAAAGCTGTTCCATAACGAGAAAATGCTCCAGGCGGCGTGGAATTCGCTGCTGATCGGCGTTACCGCAAGCGCGGTCTCCACGGTATTCGGCACCATGGCGGGTTATGCGATGTATCGCTTCAAGACGCGTTTGCTGCCGGTACTGGTGCTGGCGCCGATCGCGATTCCCGAAATCCTGATGGGCGTGTCGCTGCTGATCTTCTTCGTGCTGCTGAATATCTCGCTCGGCATGATCTCCATCATCCTGTCGCACATCGCGTTCTGCATCGGCTTCGTCGCCATCGTCGTACGTTCGCGCCTGGCCGGCATGGACGAAAGCCTGACCGAAGCGGCTCGCGACCTGGGCGCGACACCGTGGAAAGCATTCCGGCTGGTCACGCTGCCGCTGATCATGCCGGGCGTGGTCGCCGGTGCGCTGATGGCGTTCACGCTGTCGATCGACGATTTCGTGATCACTTTCTTCACTGCGGGCGTCGGTTCGACCACCTTGCCGTTGCAGATCTATACGATGGTCAAAATCGCGGTCACGCCCGAGGTCAACGCCATCTCCACCTTGCTGATGATGCTGACGCTGGCGATGATCCTGATCGCGTCCAAACTGGCGCCGGGGTCGTTGCGTGCGGAATGAGCCCTTGTTGCCGGGGTGCCGCTGGACGTCCTGTCCGTGTTTGCCTAATCTAGGCGCCGTCCGCATCACAAGCCTTGCCCCTCACGGAGACCCACCATGAAAAAGCTGTTGTCCCTGCTGTTGTTCGTCAGCCTGCCGGCGCTGTCCGCGGACGAGTTGCATCTCTACAACTGGAACGACTACATCGCCCCGGAGGCGGTGAAAGCCTTCGAAGCGCAGTGCAAGTGCAAGGTGGTGCAGGATTTCTACGGCGACAACGAAGAGCTGCTCGCCAAACTGGCCGCTGGGGCCAAGGGCTATGACGTGATGGTGCCGACGTCGAACTACGTGGCCGGCATGGCCAAGGCCGGCTGGCTGCAGCCGCTCGACAAGGGCAAGCTGCCGAACTTCAAGAATCTGATGCCGACCTACCTGAACACCGATTTCGATCCGGGCAACAAGTATTCGGTGCCATATGCGATGTCCATCACGCTGATCGGCTACAACGACCAGAAAATGAAGGAACTCGGCATCACCGTGGATTCGTGGGCGGTGATTTTCGATCCCAAGATCCTGCAGAAGATAAAGGGCAAGGTGACCGTCCTCGACAGCCAGGCCGAAGTCATGGCCGCGGCGCTCAAGTATCTCGGCTATTCGGTCAACGATCGCGATCCCGCGCACTGGCAGCAGGCGAAGGGAGTCATTCTCAAAGCCAAGCCCTACTGGGCGGCCTTCATGGCGCAGGGTTACATCAAGGAATTGTCGACCGGCAACATCTGGGTGGTGCACGGCTATTCGAACGATATTTTCCAGGCCGATACCGGCGCGCAGGAGGCCAAGCAGAAATTCCGCATCCGCCATGCCCTGCCCAAGGAAGGCGCCGTGCTGGCCCTGGATGCGATGGTCATCGCGAAGACGGCGCCGCGTCCTGACCTGGCCCACCAGTTCATCAACTTCATGCTCGAGGGCAAGAACTCGGCTGCGCTGACCAACATAACCGGATCCGGCAATCCGAATTCCGAGGCGATGCAGTACATCAAGCCTGAGATCAAGTCGATCAAGGCCGTGTTCCCCGACGCCGAATCGGCCAAACGGCTCGAACAGCTGAAGGACATGAACAAGAAGGAACGGCAACTGCTCAACAGGATCTGGACCGAGATCAAAGCCAAGTAGCCGTCCGATCGACGCGCAAGCGCCGCCGGCGCTTGCCGCTTGTCAGTCCGGCGCGGTTGCGGAGTAACGCGCCAGAAGCGCCATAAACCGGGCAACGTCGGACTCCGGCAGAAACTGGATGCCTGCCGATCGTGCCCTGCCGCCTCCGGATTCGAACTCTTGCGCCAGAAGATGCATGGCCGGCCCACCGTGCTCGGGTGCCCGCAAGCTGACCTGGTAGCCAGTCCCGCTTCGCAACAGCAGCGCGACAATGCGGTCGCCGTGCCGCCAGGCGAGCGCGTTGGCGAAAGTCCCGGCGATGCGCCGGCTCCAGGCCGCGTCCGGCATGGTTACCGTCACCGCACTGTTGCCGATGTTTTCGATCCGCAACGCCAGGGCCTGCTGCAGATCTTGCGCGCTCGCTCGACGCAGATCTTCGATTTCGGGCAATTGCGCGCGAAATGCCAGCGGATCGGCAAAGGGCCGCATGCGCAGGTAAAGCTCGGCGGGATCGAAATGCAGGTCGGCAAGTTCCTGCCCGTAGGCGTTGTAATTCAGGCACTCACCCAGTTCTCTGAGAGTTTCAACCTCCGCGGCCGCAAGACCGAGCCCACTTGCGGCGGAATAGGCCTGGGTGCGCAGGTTGTCGCCGAACGCGGCGACTACGGCCCAAGCGCGGTAGCGGCCCTGCAGGTGGCGGTCGACGATCAGGCTGGTGCAGATGGTAGGGGCCGTGTCGATATGGGCTTCGAGCAGGCGGTGATGCGGTATCTCTCCGGCGAAATGATGATCGAAATAGCGCACGCGCGCGCCGATCCGCAACGCACCGAGCAGAGCCACCCTGTTGGCGTCCAGCGAAATGTCGAGTACGGTAAGTTCGTCTCCGGGCTCGGGAATCACTCGCGCGAGAAGGGCTATGTCGCGCTTTACCCCGGTTATCAGCGTGGCTGCACGCGGATCGGCGAGCCGGAGCTGGTGCAGCGCGCACAGTCCATCGGCGTCGCCATTGAAGATGTCATAGAATCTCATGGCGTGCCGCCCGCTGCGGATCGACAGTCCCCGGCCCGGCACATTGCCAACACCACATGAGCGGTTCGCTTCCTCTTCAGTCCGCGCGTTACGCGCGCAGTTCCAGGCTGGTCGCCTACCTTGCGGTAGCTTACCTTCTGCTCATGGTGTATGCCAGCTTGTACCCCTTTTCCGATTGGCGTGTGCCGAACGACGAAGCCACCCGCTTTTTGTTCGCCGGCTGGCCGTCGTACATCGTTGCCTCCGACGTCGTGCTCAACGTACTTGCCTACGTTCCGCTCGGCCTGCTGCTGACCCTGTTGTGGATGGGACACTTGCCGCGCTGGGTCGCGGTGGCGTTGGGCGTCACCGCGGGAATGCTGCTGAGCGTGTCGATCGAGTTCGCGCAGGCCTATCTGCCCACGCGTATTTCCTCGAACGTCGATGTGCTGACCAATTCCATCGGCGCGCTATGGGGCGCTGCGGCGGCCCACACATGGGGTGAACGCTGGCTGTTGTCCGGAGAACTGCATCGATTGCGCGAGCGTCATTTCCGCTCCGGCGCGCGCACCGATCTCGCCTTCGTGCTGCTCGCACTCTGGCTGCTTACGCAACTCAACGCGGAGATCTGGCTGTTCGGCAACGGCGATCTGCGCTATCTGGTTCCGGCAAATTTCGCCGTGCACTATTCCGCCGACGTCTATCTGATGCTCGAAGCCGGCGTCGCGGCGCTGAATTTTGCCGGCGTGGCCTTTCTGATCGGTGCTGTCGCTCGGTCCTTCGCTGCTGCCGCTGTTTCGGTTACCGCGGTCATACTGACGGCGCTGACGCTGAAAACAATCGCATCGATGGCCTTGTTCATCCCGGGCAATCCCGGCTTGTGGCTGACGCCGGGTTCCGTGCTGGGATTGGTCGCGGGCATGATGCTATGGCTGCCGCTGGCGCGGCTTTCTGCGGTGAACGCAATGCGTGCCGCAGCGATTTGCTTTGCGGCGGGCGTCGTCCTGGTCAATCTTGCGCCGGAGAATCCCTACCTCGTCGCGGCCTTGCAGATTCTGCAACACGGGCAGTTTCTGCGATTCAACGCCATGACCGGGCTGCTGTCTTCGGGGTGGCCGTTCCTGGTGTTCGTGTATCTTGCATTTCTGTTGCGCCGGGGCGGCGACGGCCACAAGGACAGTGAGGGCCACAGCGACGGTGAGGGCCACAGCGACGGTGAGGGCGACGCCGGCCGGTCCGCCCACCAATGAAGGAACCCGCAATGACAAAACACACCGCCGCCCCGATCCAGCCGGCCGACAGCCTGGACGATCTGCGCGAACGCCAGCGGCTATTCGCCGCGGAGCGCGATTGGGAGCAGTTCCACACGCCGAAGAACCTGGCCATGTCGGTCGCCATCGAGGCCGCCGAGATCATGGAGCATTTCCAGTGGCTGACACCCGCCCAGGGCGCCGGCCTCGACGCGGGCGCCCGGCATGAGGTCGCGCTCGAAATCGCGGACGTGCTGCTCTATCTCGTCAGGCTGGCGGATGTACTCGATATCGACATGGCCGCCGCGGCACGCGAGAAAATCGGACTCAATGCGCTCAAGTACCCGGTGCGGCGCAGCTTATAATTGGCCCTGCACCGACGAGGGTCCCCCGTGAGCTATTACAACCACCATGTGTTTTTCTGTTGCAACCAGCGCAAGAACGGCGAGGCCTGCTGCGCCGATCATGATGCGCAGGGCATGCGCGACTACGCAAAATCGAAGGTCAAGTCCCTCGGTCTCGCAGGCAAGGGCAAGGTGCGCGTCAACCAGGCGGGTTGCCTCGACCGCTGCGAAGAGGGGCCGGTGATGGTGGTTTACCCCGAAGAAGTCTGGTACACCTACGTGGACAAGGACGACATCGACGAAATCATCGAGGAGCATCTGGTCAACGGGCGTGTCGTCGAACGCCTGCGCATTTGAGGCCCGCCTCCCTGCAAAAGCTTTCCATCGACGGCCCGGCGGGAAAGCTCGAAATCGCCGTCAACGAGCCCGCTGACGCGCGGCGTGGCATCGCGTTGATCGCCCATCCCCATCCGCTTTACGGCGGCACGCTGGATAACAAGGTCGTGCAGACGCTGGCGAAAGCCTTTGTCGCGCTGGGTTACTGCGCGCTGAGGTTGAATTTCCGCGGTGTCGGCGCGAGCGACGGCGTATTCGACGAGGGGCGCGGTGAAGTCGAGGATTTCCTGGCGCTGGCGGATTATGGGCGGCGTACTTACGGTGAGGACGAACTTGCGATCGGCGGGTTTTCCTTCGGCGGATTCGTCGCGGCGTCCGTGGCGCAACAGCTTGCACCGAAGCATCTGGTATTGGTGGCGCCCGCGGTCGGGCGCTTTCCGGTCGGCAGCGTGCCGGAAAATACGCTGGTCGTGCACGGCGAGGAAGACGACGTCGTGCCGTTGAAGGATGTGTTCGGCTGGGCGCGGCCGCAATCCCTCCCGGTCACCGTGTTTCCCGGAGCCGGCCATTTTTTCCACGGCAACCTGGTCACGTTGCAACGGTTGGTCGAGCAGCACTGCCGGACCTGAATGAACATGCCGCTTCTCGAAGTCAGCGAACTGCGCAAGCGCTATGGCGACGTGGAAGTATTGCGCAGCGTGAGCCTGTCGCTCGACGCCGGGGAATGCCATGGCCTGCTCGGGCCGAACGGCGCCGGCAAGACCACGACGTTGCGGTTGTGCCTCGGCTTGACGGACCCGGATGCAGGCCGGATCTCGTTGCTGGGTTTTTCCGTGCCGAAGGCGGCGCGCGAAGCGCGCATCCGGCTCGGTGTGGTGCCGCAAATCGACAATCTCGATCCGGACTTCACGGTATTCGAGAATCTGCTGGTATACGGGCGCTACTTCGGCGAGCCGGATGCGACGATACGCAGCCGCATTCCCGACCTGCTGGATTTCGCCGGACTCACGGCGCGCGCGAAATCGAAGATCCAGACACTCTCCGGCGGCATGAAGCGGCGCCTGTCTCTGGCGCGGGCGCTGATCAACGATCCCGACCTGCTGTTCCTGGACGAACCGACCACCGGGCTCGATCCCCAGGCCCGCCACATGATCTGGGACCGGTTGAAGCAGCTCGTCAACCAGGGCAAGACCATCCTGCTGACGACGCACTTCATGGATGAAGCGGAGCGGCTGTGCAACCAGCTCTCGATCATGGATCACGGCCGCATCATTTCCAGCGGCACGCCGCGCGAACTGATTTCCCGGCATATCGAGCCTGAAGTGCTGGAAGTTTATGGCGAAGGGGTCGCCGCATGGGCGGCCGCGCATGGCGACAGGCTGGCCGATCGCGCGGAACGCGCGGGCGAAACGGTGTTCTGCTACACGAAGCACGCGGAACCCCTGATCGCTTCATTGGAGGACCATCCCGGACTGCGCTACCTGCATCGGCCGGCGAATCTCGAAGACGTGTTCCTGAAGCTGACCGGCCGGGACTTGCGCGACTGATGGTCACGCGTCCGTTCGTCCGAGAAATGTCAAAAAGACCAACTCTCACCGCGGAGGACGCCCCCCTCACCTCGGCCCTCTCCCCCCAACGGGTGGAGAGGGAGATGGAAAATCGGGCGACCATTTGTCGCGCTCCTGCATTTCAGCTCCTTCTCCGCTCCGGGGAGAAGGCGGGGGATGAGGTGGCGTCCTCCGCGGCGAGTGCGTTTCGGTTTTGACGTTGGCGAAGCCGTTACCATGAGAGCAAAAGACTTTCGACCACCGATACTCAGCATGCGCTTCGTGCATGTATGGCGCCGCAACTTCCGCGTGTGGCGCAAGCTCGCCATTCCGTCGATGCTCGGCAACCTTGCGGATCCGATGCTCTACAT
>DASWEZ010000311.1:0-7317 GCA_036394495.1 Burkholderiales bacterium | reverse complement strand
ACGCCGGCCGGCGGGAATCGTTGACCTCGACTGCCATACGCGAACGAATCCGCCGTCAGGCACCGGCCGCCGCCGCCGGCCTGCGGCCGCGACGGCGCTCATTCCAGGTCCTGGCCCTCTCGAGATAGAGGTAAATCACCGGCGTGATGTACAGAGTCAGCAGCTGCGACACCATCAATCCGCCGACGACCGCGAGGCCCAGCGGCTTGCGCGCCTCCGATCCGGCGCCGATGCCCATGGCGATCGGCAGCGTGCCCATCAGCGCCGCCGCGGTGGTCATCATGATCGGCCGGAATCGGATCAGGCAAGCTTCGTAGATCGCCTGCTGCGGGGATTTGCCGTCCTTGCGCTGCGCCTCGATGGCGAAGTCGATCATCATGATGGCGTTCTTCTTGACGATGCCGATCAGCATGATCAGTCCGACGAAGCCGTACATGTTGAGGTCGAGCTTGAACAGCATCAGGGTCAGCAGCGCTCCGAAACCGGCGGTCGGCAGACCGGACAGGATCGTGACCGGATGGATGTAGCTCTCGTAGAGGATGCCGAGGATCAGGTAGATCACGAAGATCGACATGATCAGCAGCATGCCCATGCCGGCCAGCGAGGACTGGAACGCCTGCGCGGCGCCCTGAAAACTGCCGATCACGGTCGGCGGAATGCGCAGTTCGGTGACAACCTTGTCGAGTTGCTCGATCGCCTGGCTCAGCGACACGCCCGGCTTCAGGTTGAACGACAGGGTTACCGACGGCAACTGTCCCTGGTGGGTGACCGTCAACGGGCTGACGCCGCGCTCCACCGTCGCCACCGACGACAGCGGCACCAACGTGCCGGCAGTAGAGCGCACGTAGAGCAGGGACAGGGCTTCGGGGCTGGACTGGTACTCCGGCATCAGTTCCAGGATGACGAAGTATTCGTTGCTCGGCGTGTAGATGGTCGACACCTGGCGCGTGCCGAATGCGCTGTAGAGCGCATCCTCGATCTGCTCCGCGTTTACGCCCAGGGAAGAGGCCTTGTCGCGGTCGATCTGCACCTTTACCGTGGGATTGGTGATCTGCAGGTCGCTGTTCACATCGATGAACGCAGGCAGGCCGCGCATCTTTGCCTCCAGGATCGGCGCCCAGTGGTACAACTCCTCCGTTTCGGCATCCTGCAACGTGTACTGGTATTCGCTCTTGGTCACCTTGCCGCCGATGCGGATCGGCGGGATGTTCTGCAGGTACACCTTCATGCCCGGGATCGAAGTCAGTTTTGGCCGCAACTCCTGGATGATGGCGTCCGCCGGCAGTCTTTCGTTGCGCGGCTTCAGGCGGATGAAAATGCGGCCGAGGTTCAGGGTCTGGCTCGAACCGGACGATGACGGCCCGATGAACGCCATGGCCGCCTCGACGTTCGGATCGTCCTGCACGATTTTCGCGGCCTGCCTCTGCTTTGCGGCCATGGCGTCGAAGGAGATATCCTGCGCGGCTTCGGTGAAGACCAGCAACTGCCCGGTGTCGGTACTGGGCAGGAAGCCTTTCGGCATGGCCGAGAACAGCCACGCGGTCGCGGCGAAAATCGCAAAGAACACCAACATGGTGAACCAGCTGTACCTGATGGACCATTTCAGCGTCGCATCGTAGACATCCCGGACCGCGTCGAACGCGCGCTCGCTCCACTGGTAGACCTTGCCGTGGCGGTCGTGTGCGACCGGACGCAGCCAGCGGCTGCACAGCATCGGTGTCAGCGACAATGACACGAAGCCCGATACCAGAACGGCCGCCATGATGGTGACGGCGAATTCGTGCAGCAGCTTGCCAAGGATGCCGCCCATGAACAGCACGGGGATGAATACCGCGGCGAGTGAAAGCGTCATCGATACGATGGTGAAGCCGACTTCGCGCGCGCCTTCCAGCGTCGCCTGCATGGGAGGCTTGCCCATTTCCATGTGGCGGCTGATGTTCTCCAGCATGACGATAGCGTCGTCCACGACGAAACCCACGCACAGGGTCAGCGCCATCAGCGACAGGTTGTCCAGGCTGTAGCCGAACAGGTACATCACGGAAAAGGTGCCCACGATCGACATGGGCAGCGCCAGGCTCGGAATCAGCGTCGCGGAAATATTGCGCAGGAACAGGAAAATCACCAGCACGACGAGCGCCAATGCGAGCATCAGCGTGAACTGCACGTCATCCACCGATTCGCGCACCGAGTCGGAACGGTCGTAGAGGATTTCCATTCTCAGGCCGGCCGGCGACTGCGCGCGGAACGTCGGCAGCAGACGCTTGATCGAATTGACGATCTCGATGGTGTTGGTGCCCGGCTGGCGCTGGATGGCGAGCACGATGCCGCGCTCGTCGTTGAGCCAGGCGGCGAGCTTGTCGTTTTCCACGCTGTCGATCACGCGGCCGATTTCGCTCAATCGCACCGGCGCGCCGTTGCGATACGCGATCACGACCGGGCGAAACGCCGCCGCGTTCATCAGCTGGCCGTTCGATTCCACCGTGTAGGCGCGCTGCGCACCGTAGAGCGTGCCGGTGGGCAGGTTGGTGTTGTGGCGATTGATGGCATCGGAGACTTCATCGATGCCGATGCCGCGCGAAGCGAGCGCCTTCGGATCGAGCTGCACATGCACCGCGTATTTCTGCGAGCCGATGACCTGCACCTGGGCTACGCCACTGATCGTGGATATGCGCTGTGCGAGCAGCGTCTGCGCGTATTCGTCCACCGTCGACATCGGCAGCGTCTTCGAAGTCAGCGCAAGGTAGAAGATCGGCGCGTCCGCCGGGTTGACCTTCTGGAATGCCGGCGGTGTCGGCATTTGCGGCGGCAGCTGCTTCAGCGCACGCGTGATCGCGGCCTGCACGTCCGCGGCGGCGGCATCGATGTTGCGGTCGAGCGAGAACTGCAGCGTGATGCGGCTCACGCCCTGCGCGTTGGTGGAGTCCATCGAATCGAGGCCGGCGATCGTGGAGAATTCCTTCTCCAGCGGCGTCGCCACGGCGGAAGCCATGGTCTCCGGGCTTGCACCGGGAAGCGACGAGGTCACCGCGATGGTCGGGAAGTCGACGTTGGGCAGGTCGGACACCGGCAGCAGCCGATAGCTGACGATGCCGAAGGCCAGGATGCCGATCATGACCAGGCCGGTCATGACCGGCCGGCGTACGAAGATTTCTGCGATGCTCATCAGGATTTCTCCGGCGTCTTGTCGGCCGGCCTGGCGTCGGGCGCCCTGACAGCGTCGGGGGATTTGGCGCTGACCTTCGATCCGGGCAGGATGCGCGAAGCGCCGTCCACTACCACGGTTTCACCCGGCTTGAGTCCGCCGGCGACCACGGTCTGCGCGCTTTCGGTGCGGGCGACCTGTACGACACGCAGTTCGACGCTCGAGTCTTCCTTGACGACGTAGACGTACTGGCCGTTCGGGCCGGTCTGCAATGCCTGCGTGGGCACCACCACCGCCTTCTCTTCGTCGCGCAGCGTGACCCAGGATTCGACGAACTGGCCTGGCCAGAGCTGCTTGTCGTCGTTGGAGAAGATGCCGCGCAATTTGATGGTGCCGGTGGCCACGTCGACCGAATTGTCGACGAAGGCGAGTTTGCCGCCGATCGCCTTGCCCTTTTCGAGTTCGACTTGCACGCGCAATGGCGCCGATTTCTGGCGCGCGCGGATTTCGTTCAGGAATTGCTCTGGCACGCCGACGCTGACGTAGATCGGCGTGAGCTGGTTGATCACCACCATCGCCACCGTGTCGTTGGCCTTGACCATGTTGCCCTCGGACAACATCACCTTGCCGGCGCGGCCGTTGATCGGCGAGCGGATCATCGTATAACCCAGGTTGATGCGAGCATTCTGGACTGCGGCTTCGTCCGCCGTGACGCTTGCTTGCGCTCCGTGGAAGTTGGCCGCGACCTGCGCGTAGCCCTCCTTGGAGACGAAATTCTGCTTGAGCAAATCCTGGTAGCGCTGCTCCTGCCCGCGCAGGTATTCGAGTTGAGCCTCGTCGCGCGCGAGGTTGGCCTGCGCCTGCTCGAGTTGGGACTGATAGGGTTTCTGGTCGATCTGGAACAACGGATCGCCCTTGACCAGGTCCTGGCCGTCGCGCACATGCGTGACGATGATCTGGCCATCGACGCGGGATTTGATGGCGACGGAGGCGACCGTCTCCACATTGCCGATCGCATGCAGGCGCAGCGGCATCGACTTTTCGACGACCTGCCCGGTCAGCACGGGCACGGTCGGTACGGATTTCTTGGCTTGGGCCTGGGCGCCACTCTTGTCGGAGCAGGCGCCAAGCATACAGGCCGCGAGCAGCGCGGATGCCGCGACCGACGCAATCCTGGTCGTTTTTGAGGCTGGTCGACAATCGGGTCGGGTCGTCACGTTGGGTTTCTCCTCACAGATTCGGCGATGCCGGTACGGTCCGGCAGTCATGTTGTCGTGTTTCAGATTGCTAATCTTGCGCTCGTTTTGTTTGCGCCGCGCATGGGCTATTCGTCTGTCGCACTCATCGCGTTTGCGTGCCCTGTTTGCGTGGAAAAGGATCGCCGCGCGCCAGTTCGTCCGGTGTGGGCAGGTCGGATGCATTCCAGCCGCCGCCCAATGCCTTGACCAACAGCACGCTGGCCGCCAGACGGCGGTTCAGCACATCCACCGCGGTCCTTTCGTTGACCAGCGCTGTCGCTTGCACCGTCACCACATTCAGGTAACTGACGATGCCCGCCTTGTACTGGTTGGTGGTCAGGGCCACTGACTGGCGTGCGTTTTGCACGGCTTCGTCCTGAATCGCCGCTTCTTCCTCCAGTATGCGCAGCGCCACCAGGTTGTCCTCGACTTCCTGGAAGCCGGTGAGCACGGTCTGCCGGTAACCGGCGACATTCGCGTCGTAGGCAGCGATGGCCTGATCGGTCTGCGCGCGGCGCAGGCCGCCGTCGAACAGCGTCTGCGCCAGCGCCGGCCCGAGCGACCAGAAGCGGCTGGGCGCAGTCAGCCAGTTCGAGAAGCTCGAACTCTGGTAGCCGCCCGTTGCGGACAGGGTCAGCGACGGGTAATAGGCCGCTTCGGCGACGCCGATCTGCGCATTTGCGGCGGCCATGCGCCGTTCGGCGGCGGCGATGTCGGGCCGGCGCTCGAGCAGGCTGGATGGCACTCCCACCGGAAATGCGGGCGGCAACGCCGTGAGCGGAGCCACGACCAGCGAAAAACCGGAAGGGGGTTTGCCAAGCAGCAGGGCGATGGCATGTTCGAGTTGCGCGCGTTGCACGCCGATATCGAGCGCCTGCGCCTGCGTGGTCTTCAACTGGGTCTGGGCCTGGATCACGTCGACCTTGGCGACGACGCCCGCCGTGTACTGGTTCTGCGTCAGGGTCAGCGAGCGCTGGTACGCGGCGATGGTGTCGTCGAAAAGCTGCTTCTGAGCGTCCAGCGCGCGCACCTGGAAATAGTTCTGAGCCAGTTCCGCCTGGACCGACAGGCGCAGCGCCTGCAGGTCGGCGGCGCTTGCCTGCGCGCCGGCCGCGTTCGACTCGACGGTGCGGCGCACGCGGCCCCACAGATCGGGTTCCCAGACGGCGTCGAGCGAAAGCGAATAACTGGTGCTCGGCCCGTTCGCATTCAAATTCTGGTTCTGGCCGACGAAGCCGGAGGGCGACTGCGAGCGCGTCGCCGAAGCGCTGGCCGAGACGCTCGGCATATAGCTTGCGCGAGCGGATTGCACGAGCGCGCGGGCCTGGCGGAATTGCGCTGCGGCCTGCACCAGGTTCTGGTTGGACACGCTGACCTGTTCCACGAGTTCGTTGAGCAGCGGATCGTTGTAGGACTCCCACCACTTGCCGCGCAGTTCCTGATCGCGCGGCTGCGCTGTCTTCCAGCCTTCCATTTCCTTGAACGCCGCCGGGGTGTCTGCCGTCGGCCGCACGTAGTCCGGCCCGACCGTGCAGGCTGCCAGCACCAGCAATCCCGATGCAACGGCAAAAGCATGCACCACGGAGGACACGGAGAGCACGGAGGAAGACGTCAAACCGGAAGCGCGAGTTTTCATAAGTGCGTTTCTCAGTGTCCTCCGTGGTTCAATGTTTTTCATATTGGATTTCCAACCGTTTCGACGGACTGCGAGCGTCGCGCGACAACGCGTTTGAACCATAGACGGAAGCGGTCGAGGTAGAGATAGACCACCGGCGTGGTGTACAGCGTGAGCATCTGGCTGACGATCAGGCCGCCGACGATGGAGATGCCCAGGGGGCGGCGTAATTCGGCGCCGTCGCCGAAGCCCACCGCGAGCGGTATGGCGCCGAGCAGCGCCGCCATGGTCGTCATCATGATCGGACGGAAGCGCAGCAGGCAGGCCTGATAAATCGCCTGCTCGGGTTTCATGCCGAGCCTGCGCTCGGCATCGAGTGCGAAGTCGATCATCATGATCGCGTTCTTCTTGACGATGCCGATCAGCAGGATGACGCCGATCAGCGCGATGATCGTGAATTCGCTGCCGCAGGCGCGCAAGGCCAGCAGCGCGCCGACTCCGGCCGAGGGCAAGGTCGACAGGATGGTGATCGGATGCACGAAGCTCTCGTAGAGCATGCCGAGCACGATGTAGACGGTCAGCAAAGCGGTGAGGATCAGCAGCGGCTGCGTGTTCAGCGAGTCCTGGAACAGCTTGGCGCTGCCCTGGAAGCTGCCCTGGATCGACGTCGGCACGCCGATGCTGTTCATCGTGTCCGCGATCGCACGTGTCGCATCCGAGAGCGCCACCCCCACCGGAAGATTGAACGAGATCGTCGACGCAACGAATTGCCCCTGGTGGTTGACCGCCAGCGGCGTGTTGTTCGGTCCGTAGCTCGAGAACGTCGACAGCGGGATCTGTTTGCCGTCGGCGCTGGATACGAACACGTCGTCCAGTGCCTGCGGGCTCTGCCAGTATCGGGGTGCCGCTTCCATGACCACGCGGTATTGGTTGAGCGCCGTGTAGATCGTCGAGACCTGGCGCTGGCCGAAGAGATCGTTAAGCGTTGCGTCGATGGTGCTCGTGGTCACACCCAGGCGCGAGGCGGCATCGCGATCGATGTTGAGCGAAGTCTTGTCGCCTTTGTCCTGGCTGTCGGTGTTGACGTCCGCGAGTTGCGGCAACTGCATCAGCGCCTGGCGGATGCGCGGCTCCCAGGCACGCAATTCCCGCAGGTCGTCGGCCTGCAGCGTGTACTGGTATAGAGCGTTGCTCTGCCGCCCGCCCATGCGGATGTCCTGCACGGGTTGCAGATAGAGACTGGCGCCCGGCTCGCGGGCAAGCTTGCCGCGCAGGCGCGCGATCACCATGTCGGCGGACATCTTGCGCTGATCCAGGGGTTT
>DASWEZ010000310.1:0-15494 GCA_036394495.1 Burkholderiales bacterium | reverse complement strand
ACATCTTCATTATCTGAGCAATGGACAGCCTGCGAGTCGGTGTGACAGGCAGGAAACGTCGCGCTGACCCTCTAGCACCACAACGATTCTCCCGGCCAGTTTCCTCTTTACCTCTGCGCCCTCTCTTTTCTACCTCTGCGTCCTCTGCGTCAACGCTCTTGACCTAATCCGTGACGAAAAATACCGCGTAGCGGTCAAAACGTGTAATGTTTTGCGTTGGGCGCGGCGTCGTCTCGGATGCATCCGGCATTTCGTGAGGCACGGGCGTCCCTTGATTGTCCGTGTTCAATGAACAGGAGACGAATCCCGTGGATATCAGAAACCCGTCGCCCAATCTGTATAACGAGGATCTCGCTCCAGCCCGGGACCGGCATTGGGGGGCCTTCAGCATTTTCAACGTCTGGACCTCGGACGTGCACAGCCTGTGGGGCTATTACCTTGCAGCGAGCCTGTTCCTGTTGTGCGGTAGTTTCTTGAACTTCATCGTGGCAATCGGCCTCGGCTCGCTGATCATCTTCGTCCTGATGAGCCTGATGGGCTATGCGGGCGAGAAAACCGGTGTTCCGTACCCTGTGTTGGCGCGTGCCTCGTTCGGCGTATGGGGTGCCAACCTGCCGGCCATGGTGCGCGCCATCGTCGCCTGTTTCTGGTACGGCGCCCAGACAGCCGCAGCTTCAGGCGCCATCGTCGCGCTGCTCACACGCACCGACGCCTTGATGCAATTCCACCAAACCACCCACTTCCTTGGCCACTCGGGCCTGGAGGTGATTTGCTATGTCGTCGTCTGGGCCCTGCAACTGCTGATCATCCAGAACGGCATGGAAACCGTGCGCAAGTTCCAGGACTGGGCTGGCCCCGCAGTCTGGGTGGCGATGCTGATCCTGGCCATTGGGTTGTGTGTCAAAGCGGGTGGTTTCTCGTTCGAGCATGGAATTCCGCAGGAAGTGCTGCTGGAAAAGACCAAAGACGCGGGCGTTGGCGGGGAGCCCGGTTCGTTCTGGGCCCTCATGGCCGTGGGCGCAACCTGGGTCACCTACTTCGCTGCTCTATACCTGAATTTCTGCGATTTCTCGCGTTACGCGAAGAACAAGGCGGCCATCACGAAAGGTAACGTGTGGGGGTTGCCCGTGAACCTGCTGCTGTTTTCCCTGGTCGCGGGTATCACCACGATCGCGGCCTTCAAGGTGTACGGCGAAGTGATGCTGCATCCCGAGCAAATCTCCGCGAAATTCGACAGCTGGATGCTCGCGATGCTGGCGGCGCTGACCTTCGCCGTGGCAACGCTCGGAATCAACGTTGTGGCCAACTTCGTATCGCCCGCGTTCGATTTCGCCAACGTGTTCCCCCGGCGTATCAACTTCAAGAGGGGCGGCTACATCGCCGCCGGCATAGCGCTGGTGCTCTACCCGTTCGCGCCGTGGGAGGGCAACGCCGCGAGCTTCGTCAACGCGATCGGTTCGACGATGGGACCGCTGCTGGGGATCATCCTCGTGGATTACTACCTGATCGCGAAAGGCAACATCAACGTCGAGGCGCTCTACCATGAGAACGGCGAGTACCGTTACGAAGGGGGCTGGAACGCGAACGCGCTGGTCGCCGTCGGTGTCGGCGTGGTGTTCTCCAGCATTCTGCCGCGCCTGACAACGCTGCTGCCGTCGTGGTGGGGTACTTACGGCTGGTTCTTCGGCGTCGCGATCGGCGGCATCGTCTACTATGCCCTGTCGCTGATCCGGCCGAGGGCGACCCGCACGGCCTGATCAGTTTCCGCCCTGCTTCACAGGCGTTGATCTAGGAAATCAAGAGCGTTGACACAGATACCCGACGTGCGTAGCACGTCGGGTATCTGTGTCAACGCTCTTGACGTAGTAACGAGCTTTAGCCAGGGAGGTAAGCGGCGAATTCCTTTTCTACGGCCTTGGGATCCTTGGCCAGGCCCGCGGAAATTCCCTGCGCCATCCCTCCGGGGTAGACATCCTCCGTCCCCTGCTCCACCGCTTGCAAGGCGGCCCTGGCCACGTCGGCCGGATCATCCTTGGGACCCGGAAAATCCCGCGCCATGTCGGTATCCACCGCGCCGGGCATCACGCCGACGACCAGGGTGCCCTGCTTCGACAATTCCGCGCGCACGCTCTGGCACATGCTCAGCGCCGCGGCCTTTGACGCACATAGCGAGCCCATCGCCGGAAGGCTGACGCGCGACAGGATCGACAGCATGCTGACGATCGCGCCGCCGCCGTTGGCCTTGAGGATCGGCGCAAACGCCCGGCACATCTGCAAGGGACCGAAATAATTGGTACGCATTTCCAGGCGTGCGTCCTCCAGGTCCGGCGCGGCCAGCAGACCCTTCTTCTGGTTGATGCCGGCATTGTTGACGAGCAGCGTGACGTCGCCGCACTTGCGCGCCGCCGCGGCAATCTGCGCGTCGTCGGTAACGTCGAGCCGCAGCGCCTCGACCCTGCCCGGATCGGCCTTGACCAGGTCTTCCACGCCCTTTTCGTTGCGCGCCGCGGCGTAGACTTTCTTCGCGCCCATGGCCAGGAGCGCTTTGACGAATGCGCGTCCGATGCCGCGATTCGCGCCGGTCACCAGTGCGACTGATCCTGCTAT
Organism: Burkholderiales bacterium; assembly: GCA_036394495.1. Classification (GTDB taxonomy): domain Bacteria; phylum Pseudomonadota; class Gammaproteobacteria; order Burkholderiales; family JACQAP01; genus JACQAP01. The sequence continues at coordinate 12,887 of DASWEZ010000310.1, read as the reverse complement.
CTTCATTTTCCCTCTCCCGTGTAGTTGGTCTTGCCGCTGTTCTTCTTCTGCGCCGCGCACAGCCCAGTCCGGGTCGAAATCCGGCAACGGGATGGCGCTCAGCAAGTCGCGAGTGTAAGCCTGGGCAGGGTTGGCGAAAAGCTCCGCGCAGCGGCCGGATTCGACGACTTCGCCCTGGCGCATCACCAGCACGCGATCGCACAGCACCCGCACCACCGAAAGATCGTGGCTGATGAAAATCATCGAGCCGTCGGTCTTCAGTTCCTTGAGGAGTATCAGTATCTGCGCCTGCGTGGAGACATCCAGGCCGGAAACGATTTCATCGGCCACGATCAGGTCGGGCTTCAGCGCAATTGCCCTCGCAATGCCGACGCGCTGGCGCTGGCCGCCGGAGAGCTCGTGCGGGAAACGCTCGACGAACGACGTCGGCAAACCGACGCGCTCGAGCAAGGCTCCGGCTTCGCGCCAACCCGCCCGGCGGTCCCGCACGCGGCCGTACGCGGCCAACGGCTGAGCCAGGATGGTGCCGATGCGGTGGCGCGGGTTCAGCGAAGACAGCGGATCCTGGAAGATGGACTGGAACTGCGCGCGCAGCGGGCGCAGTTCCCGTTCCGGAAGATGCGTGATATCGCAACCCTTGAAGTGGAGGCTGCCCGCCGTCGGCTCGAAGAGCCGCAGCAGCGTGCGCGCCAGCGAGGTCTTTCCGGAACCGGATTCGCCGACGATACCGACCGATTCCCCGGGCTCCATGCGCAAGTCCACGCCGCGGAAGAGGGTCGCCAGCGGCGCCCCGCCGAACAGCGGTTTGACTGCTCGATCCGGCAATTGCAATGTCAGCCCCCGGGCTTCGAGCAGTGCCATTAAGCGTTACGCGCATCGAGCACGCGAGCCTCTTCGACAAGCCGCCGCGTGAGCGCCGCAGGAATCGGCTTCAGTTCATCGCCCGGCCGGTCGAATCGCGGGGTAGCTGCGAACAGAGCACGGGTGTAATCGTGTACCGGGCTCGCGAACAGTTGCGCCGCCGAAGCCGATTCCAGCACGCGGCCGCCGTGCATGACCGCGATGCGATCGCACAACTTCGCCACTACGCCGAGATCGTGGGTGATGAACAGGATCGCCGTTCCCGAATTGCGCTGCAGCTCCCTGATCAACTGCAGGATCTGCTTCTGCACCGTTACATCGAGCGCGGTGGTTGGCTCGTCGGCGATGACCAGCTTCGGCTTGCAGGCAAATGCGATTGCGATCAGCACGCGCTGGCGCATGCCGCCGGAAAGCTCATGCGGGTATTGGCGCAATATCTTTTCCGGTTCGCGCAGGTGCACTTCACGCAGCAGCGTAGCCGCACGATCGCGCGCGGCGGCCCGATCCAGATCCAGGTGCATGCGCAATACGTCTGTGATCTGCGATTCGATGCGCTCCACGGGATTCAGCGCGGTCATCGGATTCTGCGGGATGAAGGCGATTTCGCGACCGAGCAGGTGCCGGCGCTGCGCTTCCGACAGATGCGTGATGTCGCGCCCGTCGAAGACCACGGAGCCGTGCCTGACGCGTGTGTTGGCCGGCGCGATGCCGAGCACCACGCGGCTGACCATGGTTTTGCCCGCGCCGGATTCGCCGACCAGTCCGACGATCTGTCCCGGCGCGACCTGCAGCGATACCCTTCGGAGCAATCGCCGGGGCGGCCGGGCATCCAGCCAGAGATCCAGATCGCGAATGTCGAGCAGCGCACTCACCTCATCTCGCCTTCACGGGATCGATCTCATCGCGCATCCCGTCGCCCAGCGCATTGAGTCCGAGTACCGCGACGATGATGCAGGCCATCGGCGCCGCCATGAGCCACCAGGCCTGGTTCACGTACAGCCTGCCTTCCTGGATCAGGCCGCCCCAGGTCGGCATGCCCGACGAGACCGACAATCCCACGAAAGAAAGAATGGCCTCGACGACTATGGCGATGCCCATTTCCAGCGTGAACAGCGTCAGCAGCAAAGGCGCGACATTGGGCAGGATCTCGCTCGCCACGATACGCCCGGGTCCGAGGCCGATCGTCACGGCCGAAGCAACGTAGTCATGGCTCTTCTGCAGCATCGTTTCCGCGCGCACCACGCGGCAGAAGCGCGTCCAGTCGATGACGATGATCGCGATCACGACCGTATGCAGGCCGGCACCGAGTACCGCGGCGAGCACGATGCACAGCAGCACCGACGGAAAGCTCATCCAGACATCGACCAGGCGGGAGATGGCGGCGTCCAGCCGGCCGCCGGCATAGCCCGCGGCGAGTCCGAGGGCCGTGCCGAGCAGGCCGGCAAAGAACGCGGCGACGAACGCGACGATCAGCGCGGGACGCGCGCCGTAGATCAGTCTGGCAAGAATGTCGCGGCCCAGGCTGTCGGTGCCGAGCGGATGTGCGTCATCGCCGCCTGCCACGCCCGGACTCTGGAACGAATTGAGCAAATCCTGCTCCAGTGGATCGTAAGAGGACAGCCATGGCGCGCCGGCGGCCGCAATGAACAATGCGAGCAGCACCAACATCCCGAATGCGACCCGCGGATTGCGCAGCAAGGCGAGGGCCTTCACGACTGCCTCACCTTGGGATTGAGCACCGAATAAGCCATGTCGACGATCAGGTTGGTAAGAATGAAGAGCACGGCGAACGTCAGCACCAGCCCCTGGATCAGCGGCAGATCGCGCTGGTTGACGGCGGCAATGGCGAGGTTGCCGATGCCGGGATAGGAAAAGATATATTCGATCAGCACCGTGCCACCGATCAGGAAGGAGAACTGCACACCGGTGAGCGTCACCGTCGGAATGAGCGCATTGCGCAAGGCGACTCGCCACAGCGTGCGCGACCTCGAATAGCCCTTCACGCGCACCAGGGTCACATAGTCCTGGTTCATCGCCTCGATGAGCGAGCCCTTCAGCACGCGCGTGAGCGCCGCGGCGAGCGGCAACGCCAGCGCGAGGGCCGGCAGCAGGATATGCCGCGCCAGGTCGGCGAGTGCAGTCCAGTGCAGGCGCAACAGCGCTTCGGCCAGATAGAATCCGGTGGCCGGATTGAAATCCAGAGTCGGATCGATGCGCCCCGAGATCGGCAGCAACGGCAGCAGCACGCCGAGGATGAGGACGAACAGCAGGCCCCAGAGAAAATCCGGGATCGCGAGCACCAGGCCGGTGGCGCCGTCCACGACGAATTCGGGCCAGCGGCCGCGAAAATAGACCGCCCCGATCGCCGCGGCCGCCGCGAGCGCACAAGCCACCACGACCGCAACAATCACCAACTCGAGCGTTGCGGGAAGCCGGCTCAGGACAAGCGACGCCACGCCGTCGCGCAGACTGATGGATGCGCCGAAGTTGCCGCGTACTACGTCGCCCATCCAGACCAGGAACTGCTTCGCAATCGGCGCATCGAGCCCGTACAGAGCGCGCAGGCGGCCGACATCGTCCGCGGTCGCGCCGGGCGGCAGCATCATGGCGATCGGATCGCCCGGTACCACCCGCACCAGCACGAACACCACCACCGCCACGCCGAACAATGTCGGCACAGCCCAGAGCAGGCGCTTCAGGAAATAGTCAATCGACATTCAACTTCTCAACGCAAAGGATTCACTTTAATACCCCCTTGAGGGGTACGCAAAATAACGCAAAGCAGGGCAAAACAAAAAGGATACTTCGAACAACTACTCAAGTTCGGCGATATCCGATACATGCCGGCCTGCGGTTGTACACTTTCTATCTTTTTATCTTGGTTTCCTTTGCGACCCTTTGCGTACCCCTCAAGGGGGTATTGAAGTGAATCCTTTGCGTCTTCGCGTTTAGGTTGGCTCTGCGCAGGACAAAGGGCTGCGGCGCTGCAACCACGTAATCGTTTGACTGGATCGAGGGCATCTGCCCTCGGCCAATGCATGCATTCCGGGATTCCAATGCAGGGCCGTCTTGCGGCAAACTCATGAACATGCATGCAACCGGAATCGAGCGCGGGCGTTACCTCCAATCCCGCGCGATGCCGGACCGATCGGGAATACGTCTCGTTGCCTTTCGCAATTGCGCGCTGCGCTGGCTTGGCAGCTGGGCCGCCACATTCTTCCTGTGCCTGCCGGCCGTGGCGGACGATCCCCCAGACCCGATTGCGATGCCTTCTTTCGCCGAACTCGAGGCCGCCGGCGCAGTGATCGGGGAAGTAAACATCCTCACCCAGGACATCTTCGATCTGGACAATCCCAAGGAGAACAATTTTCTGTTCCGGTTGGCGAACAAACTGCATATCCGCACGCGCCCGGGCGTCATCAAGCGCACCCTGTTATTCAAAAGCGGCGACTTGCTGTCCGTGCAGAAAATCGAGGAGTCCGAGCGCCTGTTGAGGGCGAACCGCTACATCTACGACGTCGACATCCGCCCGGTTGCCTGGCACGACGGCATCGTCGACATCCAGGTCGAAACGCGCGATACCTGGACGCTCCAGCCAGGCCTCAACTTCAGCCGCTCCGGCGGATCCAACACGACCGGGTTGACACTGAGGGAAGGGAATTTTCTCGGCACCGGTACCGCGATCGCCTATTCGCACAGTTCGGACGTCGACCGCAATGGCACAGAGTTCTCGGTCGCGCAGAATCACCTCTTCGGTGGATGGACGGCTGTCGAGCTGAAGCTGGCGAACTACGACGACGGCAAGCGCCAATCGTTCGGCGTCGCCCGGCCGTTCTATGCACTCGATACGCGCTGGGCCGCCGGCGCCTCCACCCTGCACGACGAGCGCATCGAATCCATCTACAGCGATGGCAACGTCGTCGGGCAATATCGCCATCAACAGGACGCGAGCGAAGTCTACGGTGGCTGGTCGAACGGCCTCATCGACGGCTGGACGCATCGCTATTCTGTCGGCCTGAGTTATCAGGCGGATGCTTATGCCACCGATCCGGCACTGATCGCCCCTTCCATCGTGCCCGCCGACCAGACCCTCGTCTCGCCCTTCCTGCGCTACGAAGTCATCCAGGACGACTACGAAAAGGTCAAGAACCGGAACAAGATCCAGCGTCCGGAATATTTCGCGCTGGGCTTCAGTTCCAAAGTCCAGGTGGGCCGCGCACTGACCGGCCTCGGTTCCACACGCGACCTCTGGATCTATACGGCAACGGTCACCGATGGGGTGCGGACGGCACACGGCAACGACCTGCTGGCCTCTACCAGCCTCTCGGGACAGTACGGAGACGGACGCGGGGAGCGTGAACTGCTGAGCGGCTCGATTAAATACTACGTACCGCACGCCAAACGTGCGGTGTTCTATGCCGCGGCATCTGGCGACGTGGTAAGGAATCCGGAGGTATCGGACCTCCTTCTGCTGGGGGGCGACAGCGGCTTGCGCGGTTACCCCCTGCGTTACCAGAGCGGCGAGCATCGTGCACTGTTCACAGTCGAAGAGCGCGTTTATACCGATTGGTATCCGTTCCGGCTGTTCCGCGTGGGCGGTGCCATCTTCTACGACATAGGGCGCGCCTGGGGCGGACCGTTCCAGAACCCTGTGAACCCTGGATGGCTGAGCGACGTCGGCTTTGGCCTGCGCATCTTGAGCGACCGCTCGTCGTTCGGCAATGTATTGCACGTCGACCTCGCGTTTCCGCTGAACCCCGATCCCAACATCCAGTCGATGCAGTTCCTCGTCAAGACTTACGCGAATTTCTAGAGGCCGTGAATGTCGTGAATACGTGAATGCCGTGAATATCGTGTGAGAAAACGCTTCAGGTATTTACGACATTCACGATATTCACGACATTCACGGTGGCTGTGCCATCAAGCCGGCCTATGCCGGTTTGATTGATTGCGGCGCAATGGTGCCGGCGGCGTGGGGCGTGAAGGTGATGCTCTTCTTGTGCACGACGGGCTGGTAGTACTGCAACAATGGAATCACATAGCCCTGGTCCGCCAGATAACGGTCCACGGCCTTGTAGCCGGTGATGCGTTTGGCTTCGTCGCGCTCGACGAAGAGCGGGCCGACCATTTTTTCCACGTCGGGGGAGCGCCAGACCGCGAAGGGTCCGATGAAGGCAAATCCGGTCGACGTCGACGGATCACCGATGGAATTGCCCCAGTTGTAGAACGACGCCGGCGCCAGCGCATGCTGCAGTTGCTGGTCGAAATGTTTGGCAACGTCGAGCACTTCGATACTGGCTTCGATGCCGACTTTCTTCCACATCGCCACGATGGCCGCGACGGTTTCGAAGTCCTTGGGCTTGTAGCCGCGGGTGGTCTGTACCGTGAACCTGACCGGCTTCGACGGGGAGAATCCGGATGCGGACAACAACTGCCTGGCCAGTTCGGGATCGTACTTCACCTTGATCGAAGGATCGTAGGCGGCATAGTCCGGGGCCTGCAGCGTGTCGAGCGGCCTGCCGTAACCGCGCAGCAACTGCGCGACGATCGCTTTCTTGTCGATGGCGTGCGCGGCGGCCAGGCGCACATTCCTGTCGAGCATCGGCTCGCGGTCGGTGATGAACAGGATGCCGATGTCCGACATCGGATAAGCCGCACCTGTGAGGCCGGGTTTCGCAATGAGGCGATCGTATTCCTCGTACGGCACTTCCAGGGTCAGGTCGGCCGCACCGCTCTCGATTTCCGCGACGCGGCTCGCGGGATCGGGTACGAACTTGAATACCACGGTGTCGAACGCCGGCTTCGGTCCCCAGTATTTCGGGAAGGCCCTGAGCCGGATGAATGCATCGCGCTCGAATTTCTCCACCATGTAGGGGCCGCTGCCGACCGGATTCGCATCCCAGCCGGTGCCGCCACCTGACGCAATGAAGGTTTTCTTCGGCATGATGTAGGCGGTCAGGAAGCCGAGCCATTTCAGCAGTGCCGGCTCGAACTCCTTCACTTCGACGACGACCGTGTCCCCGTTCACCTTGACGCTGCCGAGTTTGCGCCACATGAACTGCATCGGATTGCCACTCTTCTCGTCGCCGGCCCGCTGCAGCGACCAGACCAGGTCTTCGACCGTCACCGGCGCGCCGTCATGCCAGAACATGCCCTTGCGCAAGGTTAGTTCGACCGCGGTCTTGTCCCTGTTCCAGCCCCACTTTGTCAGCGCACCCGGCTTGAAACTCAAATCCGGATTCTGGTCGACGTAAGGATCGAAGATCGCCTTGAAGATGGACTGCACCGCGGGGCTCGAAGTCTTCGCGCTGTTGGTCGGATCGAGAGACGGCAGAGAAGTGTTATAGGCGATCGTCAGCGTCTTGCCGGACTGCGCATGCGCAACCTGATTGCCGAGAAGCGCGGAGAGCGAAGTAGCGGACAATACACCCGCACCCGACGCCTGCAGAAAGCGGCGCCTTGTTATTCTGTCGTTCAAGAAAAACCTCTCATGACCAGGTCAAATACAGTGCAACACGAAGGACACGAAGGAACACGAAGGAATTCAAGAGAAAAGATAGCGCGCAAATTCCAACGGAAGACTATCGTCCGAATAAGCCCTCTGCTGATTTCCGTTTTTCGGGTTTCCTTCGTGTACCTTCGTGTCCTTCGCGTTGAATATATTCTTATGCGGGCTTGATTGACTGGGGCAGGATGAAGCCGGCGACGTGGGGCGTGAACTTGATGCTGCTCTTGTACACGACCGGCTGCGAATACTGCAGCAGCGGAATTACGTAACCGTTCTCCGCGATGTAGCGGTCGGCCGCCTTGTACCCCGCGATGCGTTTGGCTTCGTCCTTTTCGCCCCACAGTGGGCCGATCATCTTGTCGACGTCTTCGGTCTTCCAGGCGGAATGTGGCGAATGGCTGAACATCGCGAAGCCGGTTGAAGTCGACGGATCGCCGATCGAATTGCCCCAGTTGTAGAACGCCGCCGGCGCCAGGCCATGGCGCATGCGCAGCTCGAAGTGCTTGGCGATTTCGTAGGTTTCGATGCTGGCTTCGATGCCGACCTTGCGCCACATGCCGACCACCGCCTGGATCATTTCGTAATCCTTGGGCTTGAAACCACGCGTGGTCTGGATGGTGAACTTGACGGGCTTCGAAGTCGAATAACCGGACTTGGCGAGCAACTGCTTCGCCAGTTCGGGATCGAATTTCACCTTGATGGAAGGATCGAAAGCGGCATACTGCGGCGCTTCCAGCGTGTCTATCACCGTGCCGTAACCACGCAGCAATTTGTCGACGATCGATTTCTTGTCGATGGCATGGATCATCGCCAGGCGCACATTCTTGTCCAGCATCGGCCCGACGTTGGTGATGAAGATCATGCCGATGTCGGAGACCGGATGCGCGACGCCGGCCAGGCCGGACTTTTTCGTCAGCCGGTCGAACTCTTCGTAAGGCACCTCCAGCGTCAGATCCGACGAGCCGCTCTCGATTTCCGCGACGCGCGCAGAGGCATCGCCCACCAGTTTGAACACGACGGTTTCGAACGCCGGCTTCGGTCCCCAGTATTTGGGAAAGGCCTTGAGGCGGATGAACGCATTGCGCTCGAACTTCTCGACCATGTACGGCCCGCTTCCGATCGGCTTGCTCTCCCAGCCCTGCTCGCCGGCCGCCGTGTACGCCTTTTTCGGCAACACATAACCGGTCAGGAATGCCATCCACTTGAACAGGGCCGGCTCGAATTCCTTCACATCGGCGGTGATCTTCCGGTCGTCGATCTTGAAGTTGCCGATCTTGCCCCAGACGAACTGGATCGGATTGCCGCTCTTCGGGTCACCCGCGCGCTCCAGCGACCAGACCACGTCTTCCGGCGTGACCGGGCTGTCGTCGTGCCAGACCGCATCCTTGCGCACTTCCATCTCGATCCTGGTCTTGTCCTTGTTCCAGCCCCATTTCGTGAGCAGCCCCGGCTTGAAGGACAGGTCCGGGTCCTGGTCGATATAGGAATCGAACACCGCCTTGTAGATCGACTGGATGGTCGGGTTCACCGCAGACGGCCCGGTAGTCGGATCCCACGAGGGCAACGCGACGTTGTATGCAATGGTGAGGACTTTGCCCGCCTGTGCGTGGGCTTCGGTCGGGAGGAGCAGCGAATTGGCGAGCGGCGCAGTCAAGGCCGCGGCACCGGTTGCCTGCAGGAAGCGGCGGCGCGTGAATGGATTCATGATGATTTCCCCTTGTGTGCGATTGGCGCGGACTGCCGGGGCAGGTTCGCCGCGGTAGTTTTTTATGACGGTGGCCCCGCCGGACACTAGGTGTCAGGGGGTGTTTTGTCAAGCCGCGCCGGCGGTTTGACATGGCGCGGTTGCGCGCGGTAAAAGATCGGCTTGCCTGCGCCGTGCAGGCGCCGCGCTGCAACAAGCAGAACCATATCGGGAGAATGACATGGCCGGGCAATGGATCGAAATCAAGGCCGCCGATGGCGGAAAATTCCGGGGTTACCTTGCCGTTCCCGCGTCGTGCAAAGGTCCGGGCATCGTGCTGTGCCAGGAAATCTTCGGCATCAACCCTTACATCCGCGAAGTCGCCGATTATTACGCCGAGGAAGGTTATGTCGTGCTCGCCCCGGATCTGTTCTGGAGGCTGGAGAAGGATGTCGATCTGGGATATACCGAGACGGAATGGGAAAAAGCCTTCGATCTGCTCCAGCGCTTTGACGTCGACAAAGGCATGGATGACGTCACCGCTGCAGTGCGCACGTTGCGCACGCGCTCCGAAGTGACTGGCAAGGTCGGTGCGCTGGGCTTCTGCCTCGGCGGCCGCCTCGCCTATCTTGCCGCGGCGCGCTCCGGCGTGGACTGCGCGGTAGGCTATTACGGCGTGACCATCGAGAAGTATCTGGGCGAAGCGGCGAGAATCAGGGTGCCCATGGTGTTGCACTTCGCGGCCGAAGATAAATACGCTCCCCCGCAGACCGTGGAGCAGATCAAGGCCGCTTTCAAGGGCCGCAACGACGTCGAGATCTATGTCTACCCCGGGGTTGACCATGCGTTCGCGCGCACCGGCGGCATGCACTACGACCGGCCCGCGTCGATGATGGCGCATTCGCGCTCGATCGCGCTGTTCCGCAGGGTCATGGGTCCGCACTACGATTTGTCCGCTTTGTGGGAAGCGCACACGATGCACGAATTCGGCACGCGCGACGTCGATGCGACCATGAAGACCATGGTGGCGCAACCCTACGTCAACCACATCCCGACCCTCACCGGCGGCGTCGGCCACGATCAGCTGAAGCGCTTTTACAAGCATCACTTCATTCCGACCACCCCGAAAGACACGAAGCTGATTCCGATCTCGCGCACCATCGGCGCGGACCGGCTGGTGGACGAGATGCTGTTCTGCTTCACCCACGACATCGAGATCGACTGGATGCTGCCCGGTGTCGCGCCCACCGGCAAATACGTGGAGATTCCGCTGGTGGCGATCGTCAATTTCCGCGGCGACAAGCTCTATCACGAGCACATCTACTGGGACCAGGCTTCGGTGCTGGTGCAAATCGGTCTGCTCGACCCGAAGAAGAGCGGTCTGCCAATCGCCGGCGCGGAAACGGCCAGGAAACTGGTGGATGAAAATTTCCCGTCCAACATGCTGATGAAGAACTGGGCCAAAAGCGAAGGCAAGAGCTAACCACCTCAAAATCAAACGAACCACGGAGGACACGGAGGACACGAAGAAAACCTAACAAGAAGAAGCGGGACGACAGCTAATGCCGATGCAGCAGAAAACTATTGTTCTCCATGCGTCTGCCATGTTTCCCGCAAAACTTCTCTTTCGTTTTTCCTCTGTGTCCTCCGTGTCCTCCGTGGTGAAAATAAGCTGGAAATAACTTTTAGGGGGAGAAGATGACTCAAGTCGAAGAACTGGCGCTGGTGCGCAAAATGGCGTGGCGCGTGCTGCCGTTTCTGCTGCTCACTTATCTGATCTGCATCATCGACCGGCTCAATGTCGGCCTGGCGGCGCTGACGATGAACACCGAGCTGGGATTTACCGCGACGGTCTTCGGCTGGGGCGCCGGTCTGTTTTTCATCGGCTACTTCATCGGAGAAGTGCCTAGCAATCTCATCTTGTCCAGGATCGGCGCGCGCATCTGGTTCGCCCGCATCATGGTGACGTGGGGGATCATGGCGGTCGCGATGGGATTCATCAGCGGCAGCACCAGCTTCTTCGTCACGCGCTTCCTGCTCGGCGTCGCCGAAGCCGGTTTCTTCCCGGGCGTGATCTACTACCTGACGTTGTGGTTTCCCGCCCAGTACCGCGGGCGCATCTTCGGCCTCTTCCTGATCATCAGCCCGCTCAACAACACGATCGCGGCGCCGCTCGGCGGCCTGATCCTGAAATTATTCGACGGCACGATGGGCTATCCCGGCTGGCGCTGGCTGTTCATCATCGAAGGCCTGCCGTCGATCCTGCTCGGGTTCATCACACTGAAAGCCGTCATCGACCGCCCGACGGACGCGAAATGGCTGACGGATGCGGAGAAGGCGCACCTGAAGCAGACGCTTGATCGCGAAGCAGCTGCGCGCGTCGAAACCAAACACCTCAACTTGTGGCAGACGATCGCGAATCCCAAGATCCTGATGTTCGCGGTGGTCTACACCTCGCTCGCCATCGGCATCTACGGCCTGAGCCTGTGGATGCCGCAGCTCATCAAGGGCATGGGCGTGAAGGATTCGTTCGATATCGGCCTGATCATGGCCGTTCCCTACCTGATAGCGACGATCTGCATGGTGCTGTGGTCGCGGCACTCGGACAAGACCGGCGAACGCACGCTGCATTGCGCGGGCGGTCTCGGACTGGCGGCCATCGCCATGCTCTGCAGCGCGTATGCCGGCATCGAACATCCGGTACTGGCGATGACTGCGATGACGTTCGTGGCGATCGGCATGTACTGCTCGCAGCCGACGTTCTGGGCCATGCCTACCGGCTATCTGACCGGCGTCGCCGCGGCGGGCGGTATTGCGTTCATCAACTCGGTCGGCAACCTCGGCGGCTTCATCGGGCCGTTCGCGGTAGGCTGGCTTAAGGACAACGCCGGCGGCTTCCAGGCGGGACTGACCTTCCTGGCCGCGTGCCTGCTGATCGGTTCGATCGTCGCGCTGATCGTCGGCCGCAAAATCGAACACCTGCGCAGCGCGGACCAGCCGGCCTGAAGCTTCAGCGCATCCGCGCGGCTTCCAGCGCTTCAAGGTTGATGCGGGCCCGCCAGTAATCCGGGTCCGCATCGATCGCCTGCTGGTAGGCAAGCTTCGCTTCGGCGTAGCGCCCCGTCTGCTGGTATGCATAACCCAGGTTGTTCGCCACGCGAGCCTTGCGCGGCGATTTTGTCAGCGCATCCTCCCAGAAAGTCACCGCCGAACCATAAATCTGGTTCCTCTGGAATGTGGCGACCCCGCATGCGAGCAACGCCGACACGGCGATTGCGGCAGCCAGCCGGGGGCGATGCAGGCGCCGCAGCAGAGCCTCCACCCCCAGACCGATCACGAAAAAAACGCCGACGAGCGCAAGGTATAGCTGGCGGTCGTTCGCCACATCGAGCCGCGGCAGCAACGAATTGGTCGGCAGCAAGTGCAGAAAAAACCAGAGTGCCGCGAATGCCGGCCACGACCGGTCCCGGATGTTGCGAAAGGCTGCGTAGAGAATCGCCGCCAGCACGACAATCTCGAGCAGCAGCGCAAGCGTCATACCGGTAGCGACCGGCAGGTCGGGATCCACGTTCATGCGCCACATTAAAACCGACTGGGCGGTTAGATAGAAGACTGCATTCGCCTGCGTCAGCAGGTTGTCGAGAATGCCGCGCGCCGACAGGCTGACGTCGAGCAAGTGCCGGTAAGTGGGACTGGCTAGCGCGGCCGCCGCCGCGAAAATCAAGACCAGACCATGCCAGCGCAGGCGAAGCAGCCGCTCGCGCACGCCCATCGCGTCGCGAATGACGTACGCATCCAGCAGCAACAACGCCAGCGGCAGCGTTACTGCCGTTT
>DASWEZ010000309.1:0-3486 GCA_036394495.1 Burkholderiales bacterium | reverse complement strand
AGACACTTCGTAGACGGATTTGACCAACGCCATGACTTCTTTCCACGCCTCCAGACGGTAATGCGGTCGAATATCTTCAGTCATAATTGTTAATTCCCCACCCATTGCACATCTCTCTTCGCCCATCACCGATTCACATAGTTCTTTTCCATCCACTTACGATATTCGCCACTGACTACCCCTTGCACCCAATCGGGATTGTCCAGATACCAGCGCAAGGTCTTGCGGATGCCGGACTCGAAAGACTCGGCTGGCTTCCAACCGAGTTCCTTGCTGCTCTTCGTTGCGTCGATCGCATAGCGCCGATCATGTCCCGGCCGGTCGGCGACATAGGTGATCAGGGATTCGTAGGGCTTTCGGTTCGAGGCCGGCCGCAATTCGTCGAGTATCCGGCAGATCGTGCGCACGACATCGATATTCGCGCGCTCATTGTTGCCGCCTATGTTGTAGGTCTCACCAGAACGACCCTTGCTCAGCGCCAGGCGGATTGCCGTGCAATGATCGCCGACAAACAGCCAGTCTCTGACGTTCAATCCATCTCCATAGATCGGCAGCGGCTTGCCCGCGAGCGCATTCAGGATGATCAACGGGATCAGTTTTTCCGGAAACTGACAGGGGCCATAGTTGTTGGAGCAATTCGTGGTAATCGTCGGCAGGCCATAGGTGTGATGATAAGCCCTCACCAGATGATCGGAACCCGCTTTCGATGCCGAATAGGGACTGTTCGGCGCGTAAGGCGTTTGTTCGGTGAACGCTGCTTCGCCTGCCTGCAACGACCCGTAGACTTCGTCGGTGGATACGTGCAGAAAGCGAAACCGCGACCTGGCGTCCTCCGCCAAAGCGGACCAGTAACTGCGCACCGCCTCCAGCAACTGGAAAGTACCGACCAGATTGGTCTGCACGAATTCGTCGGGACCATGAATCGAACGATCCACATGGCTCTCCGCGGCAAAATTCACCACTGCAACCGGCTTTCGTTGTGCGAGCAATCCGGAAACCATATCGAAGTCGCCGATATCCCCGCGTACGAAAACATAGGCCGGATTCGACTCTACGGCCCGCAAGCTCGCAGGATTGCCTGCATAGGTGAGCTTGTCCAGATTGATCACGGCCGCGGGTTCGGTTGAGATCCATTGCTGGATGAAATTGGCGCCGATGAACCCTGCTCCGCCGGTAACAATGATGCTGGTCCGCGTCATGCTGCCGATGCGCATTCACGTCTGTCTAAAGGTGGCCATTCTAGGGATAATCACGCATCCAGTCGAACCAAGAATCCGAGACGCGTGCCCCGCATACTGCTGATCAAGACTTCGTCCATGGGTGAGGTCGTCCACAACCTTCCCGTGGTCGGCGGCCTGCACGCGACGATGCCCGATTGCCGCGTCGACTGGGTGGTGGAAGAAGCTTTCGGCGCGATTCCAGGATTGCGTCCCGGCTTAGACCAGGTGATCCCCGGTCTTCTGGAAAAGATGTGAGCCGGATCCTTTATTCGTTGATGCTTTACCTGTTGCTGCCGTGGGCGCTGCTTCATCTTGTATGGCGGGCACGCAAGCAGCCCGCCTATCTCGAGCATGTCGGCGAGCGATTCGGCGTATTCCCGGACAACATGCCATCCCGCGTCATCTGGATTCACGCCGTCTCCGTAGGCGAAACACGCGCGGCGGAACCCCTCATCAAAGCGTTGCAGGCACGTCATCCCGAACACCCCATTCTGCTGTCGCACGGTACGCCGACGGGACGCCAGACCGGCGTGGAGCTGTATGGCGACCGTGTCGAGCGTTGTTACCTGCCCTACGATTTCGGCTGGGCATCGCACCGATTCCTGCACCGCTTCCGGCCGGTGGTCGGGGTGTTCATGGAGACCGAGATCTGGCCGAACCTGATCCAGGCCGGGGTTCATTCGGCTGTTCCCGTTTATCTGGCGAATGCGCGCATGTCGGAAAAATCCGCGCGCGGTTATCGACGCATCGGCAGGCTGACTCGCGATGCGTTGTCGAGTCTGTCGGGCATCGGAGCTCAGACGGACCGCGATGCGCAGCGGCTCCTGGGCCTCGGCGCCGGGAATGTGACCATCACCGGGAACATCAAATTCGATCGTCTGGCGCCTGCCGAAATGGTGGCACTCGGTGCCACGCTGCGCGCTTCGTTCGGCGCGCAGAGGCCCGTATTCCTGGCGGCGAGCACGCGGGAAGGCGAGGAAACGATGATTCTCGATGCGCTTGCCGACACTGCAATTCCTGAACTGTTGACGGTCATCGTCCCGCGTCACCCGCAAAGATTCGAGGAGGTCGTAGCGCTGGCAAAACAGCGTGGATACAAAGTACAGCGTCGCAGCGAGAATCGGCCCATCGACGCGGATACCCGCATCGTCATCGGCGATTCAATGGGCGAAATGTTCGCGTATTACGCCGCCTGCGACGTTGCGTTCATCGGCGGCAGCCTGCTGCCGCTGGGCGGCCAGAACCTGCTGGAAGCCTGTGCGGTCGGCCGGCCGGTCATCGTCGGTCCGCATACGTTCAATTTCGAGGAGGCAACCCGCGGCGCAATCGAAGCCGGCGCCGCAATCCGGGTATCCGATACAGGGAAGCTGGGAAGTACGATCGATCAGTTGCTGGGCGATGCGAATCTGCGCCGTGCAATGTCTGAAGCGGGAAGACGCTTTACCGAGGCACATCGCGGCGCCACGGTAAAAACGCTGGAACTTCTCAGGTGGTGAATTTGAGGATTTTCACTTCTCCGTGATGACCCTGTCTACGCGCTGGTCGCGCGGTCCCTCGGGCAGTTGATCCACCATTTGCAGGTCGAACGCAGCCGCGATGCGGGCAACGCGCCGATCGAATGACGCCAGCAGGCGATCGTAAAAACCGCCGCCGTAACCCAGCCGCGCGCCGCTCGCGGTGAAAGCGACGCCGGGCACCAGCATGAATTCGACTGCGCTGGGGGACAGGATCGCACAGCGCTCCGCGGGTTCGCGAATTCCCCAGACACCCGCAACGAGATCCGCGTCGAGGTCGTCCACCTGCCGCAACTCCAGGACGCGCTGCGCGCGGTTTATCCGGGGCAGCACCAGTTGCTTGCCATCGGCGAGGATTCTGACAAGAAATTCCGACGTGTCGAGCTCGCTTCCGAATGACGCATAGGCGGCGACGACATCGGCCGCGCGATACTCAGGCAATGCGCACAACTTTTGGGTGATGGTTTGCGAATTGCGGCTTCGAGTCGCGACGTCGGCAGCGTCGCGGCGCGCGAGGATCGCCTGACGCAACGCTGCCTTGGCTTGCCTGGTTGCTTCAGAGGGAGAAGCAGCGCCGCTGGTCATGCGCTGTGTCCGATTACTGCACGTCTTCCTTGAGGAGGATGTTGACGTCAGCCAGGTCGGCTTCGGCGAGCTTGCCCACCGCCGCCTTGAGCTTCAACTGGTTCACGATGGTGTTATACACCGCCTGCGCCAGGTCGCGCTGGGCGGCCGCCAGTTGCTGTTCGGCA
>DASWEZ010000308.1:0-8222 GCA_036394495.1 Burkholderiales bacterium | reverse complement strand
TCATCGAGCACGAGTTGCGCAACTACCTGATCGGACAGGACCCGCGCAACATCGAGTACCTCTGGGAGATGATGCATCGTCGCGCTTACAAGCACGCGCGCGGCGGCATCGTCATCGCGGCAATCAGCGGCATCGACATCGCGCTGTGGGACTTGCGCGGCAAGATGGCCGGCATGCCGCTGTGGCAGTTGCTCGGCGGCTATCGCAAGCGCGTTCCCGCTTATGCAACTGGCGGGTTTTATTCTGAAGGTAAAGGCATAAAAGAATTGTGTCGGGAAATGGAGACATATGTGAAGCACGGCTTTACTGCAATCAAAATGAAAGTCGGCCGCAATCCCGGCATCGAGTTGTCTCCTTTGCGCGTAATGGACAACGCGGGGAAATGCGAGGTCACGCTGGAACAGGATCTCAAGCGCGTCGCTGCTGTGCGCGATGCGATCGGATCCGACGTGAAGCTCATGGTCGACGCCAACGGCGCGTGGGATGTGCCTACCGCGGTGAAGATGGGCCGCGCGATGGAACGTCACGACATATATTGGTACGAAGAACCGATTTCTCCCGACGACGTGGCAGGCAGCGCTGAAGTTGCATCCAAAGTCGGCATCGCCGTGGCAGGCTATGAGACCTGCAGCTACGGCATCGTCGACTTCAACGATTACATCAAGGCGCGCGCGGTTCATTTCGTGCAACCCGATGTTGCGTGGGCAGGCGGGTTGACTGAGTCGCTGAAGATCGCCTACATGGCGCAGGCGGCGAACCTGCCCATCGCGCCGCACATCCACGGCTCAGCCGTTGCAGTCGCCGCTGCAGTGCATCTGCTTGGCGCAGTGCGCAACGGCTCGATGGCGGAAACCGTCTACCCCGCTCATGCGCTGATGAATGAACTCGTAAAAGAGCCGTTGCAGGTGGACAAGAAAGGCGACATCACCTTGTCCGACCGCCCTGGTCTGGGAATCGAACTGGATCCGAAGGTGCTGAAGAAATATCGGGTGAAGTAAAAGACCACCCACCTCACCCCCCGCCCTCTCCCCCGGAGGCGGAGAGGGTGCTTGAGACGGCGTTGCCTTAATCGTCGAAAGTAGTAGCGTTAATTAAGTGCCATTTGATGCGCTGATGAAATTCTTCTAGTAACAATTGTAAATACGCTACGGGCACCCTCTCCACCCAGTGGGGGGAGAGGGCGGGGGGTGAGGTGGGGCTTATTTCTTAGGTTGCCAGTTCCTCGCAAGCTCCTGCGCCTTCGCGAGCTGGTCCGGCGAAAGTTTCGAGGCGATGAAATCGCGCACCTTGCCGACGCGCTCGCCTTCTTCGCCGGAAAGCTGCGAAGCGGCGAGGTTGCTCCACATGTGCGCCTGCACCGCGTCCTGCGGCACGCCCTTGCCTTCCCACAACATCCAGCCCAGATGGCTTTGCGCGCGTGGCTCGCCCTTTTCGGCTGCAAGGCCGTACCACTTCATGGCTTGCGCGGAATCGGCGGCAACGCCCTTGCCGTCCTCGTAGAGGTAACCGAGCAGATACTGTGCGTAGGTGCTGCCTTTTTCGGCGGGCAGCTTGTACCATTTCGCCGCTTCCGCGTAATCCTGGGTGACACCCTTACCGAAGAAGTACAGCGCTCCGAGGCTTTCCATCGCTTCCGCAACGCCGGCGTCAGCGGCCTGCTTGTACCACCTCGCCGCTTCGTTGCCGTCGGCGGCCACGCCTTTGCCGTCTTCATATAAATAGCCCAGCATGTACTTCGATTGCGCTTCGCCGCCATCCGCTGCCTTGCGGAACCATTTCGCTGCTTCGGCATAATCCTGCGACACACCCTTGCCCTGATAGTAGGCCCACGCCAGGCTCGGATAAGCCGAGACCTCATTCTGCGCAGCGGCTTTCTGGAACCACTTCACCGCTTCGGCTTCATCCAGTGCTACGCCCTTGCCCGAGTAATACAGGAAGGCGAGACTCGCCTGCGCGCGCGCATCATTCTGTTCGGCGGCTTTCTTGTACCACTCTGCGGCCTTGGCGAAATCCTGTTGCACGCCGCGGCCCTGGTCGTACATCCAGCCCATCAGGTATTGCGGATAGGCGCGTCCCTGTTCGGCGACTTTCGCGTACCACTTCGCAGCTTCCGCGTAGTCCTGCCGAACGCCGCGGCCGAAGAACAACAGCGAGGCGAGACTTTCCTGGGCCTCAGCATTGCCCTGTTCGGCCGCTTTGCGAAACCATTGGGCGGCCTGGACCTGATCCTGCGCCATACCCTTGCCCTGGTCATACATATAGCCGAGCAGATACTGCGGATAGACTTTGCCCTGCTTCGCGGCCATCGCGTACCACTTCGCAGCTTCCACGTAATCCTGCGCGATTCCCTTGCCGAAGAAATACAGGCCGCCCAGCGTTTCCTGGGCTTCAACCTGTCCCTTGTCGGCCGACTGCTTGTACCATTTGATGCCCTCGGCGAAATCCTGCACCACGCCGCGGCCGTTGTAATAGCTCTCCCCGAGATAGAACATGGCCAATGTATCGCCCTGCTGCGCGGACTTGCGGAATTCCTCGACGGCAATCTTGAAGTTACCGGCGGTATAGGCGTCGTAACCCTTGCGCGTGTCGGCAGCCGCTCCTGTGCAAACAACCAGCAGCCACACGAGGACCAGAATCCGTCGCATGTTTTCTCCTCCGATGTGGTTATCGTCGCGATCGCCCTGGGAAGGCGGGTGGCATCGCGCGTTCCGGTCAAGCCGGAAAAGTTCGGGACGGCAAGTTTAAACCGATTCCCGCCGCTTCCGGGCGGCGCCTTGACAGCGCGGGGGGCGGCACCTATTCTCGCCCCGGCCCCCCCACAACAACGAACCCCCGCTTGATCTCCCATGCAAGATACGCTGCTCTATCTCGTCTCCGCCTTCTGGATCGGCGCCGTCCACGCCGCCACGCCTGGTCACGGTAAGACCATCGCCGCCGCGTATATCGTCGGTGCGCGAGGCAGGCCTGTCGATGCGGTAATCCTGGGAATCTTCGTCACGCTGTCGCACACCAGCGGCATCGTGCTGGTGGGCGTGCTCGCCTCGATCGGCTGGCAGGGCATGGTGCCGCAGCGCATCGAGGCCTGGCTGGCGCTGATCACCGGCCTGCTGGTGATCGTCATCGGACTGTGGACGCTGTGGACGCAAAGGGAATTGATCATGCAACTGCAGGGCGTGCCGCCGGTGCCGGCGCCCGCGGCCGATCCTTCACACGGTCACGTCGCAATGCAGTTTCGGCCGCACACGCACGAGCACGACCATGACCACGGTCAGAGCCATTCCCACCACCATCACGATCATGCAGACGGCACGGCACACGATCATTCGCACGACCACGCTCATGAAGCAGCCCACGCCCACGGCGATCATCAGCATCGTGACGAGGAAGCCGGCTATCACAGCCACGGTTGGGGCTTCAAACATACGCACGACCTGAAACTTGCAACCACCAACCGTCCGGGCCTGTGGGTGTTGATCGGGTTGGGGGTGGCCGGAGGCCTGCTGCCGGATCCCGCTGCGCTCGCCATCCTGCTCAATGCACTCGCGCAGAACAAAGTCATGCTTGGACTGGGAACGGTCGTGGTATTCAGCATCGGCTTCGCGGCCACGCTGGTGATCGTCGGCGTGGTCGCAGCGAAAGTCGGCCAGAGGATTCTCGACTGGCTCGCGGGTCCGTGGGCGATGCGGATTCAGGTCGGCACGTCGCTGCTGATCGTCGTCGTCGGCGCGATACTTTCTTTCGGTGCGTGGCGCACGCTTAGCTCACTGGTGTGAGCGGCGTGAATCCGTGAATGCCGTGAATGTCGTTACTCGAACCCTGCGGCAAAGCCTCTCAGCCGATTCTTGCATCGAACGACGCGTAAGGCGTTACTAGCTTGCCGTCGCCGTATTCACGATATTCACGTCATTCACGGCCTCACCGCTATTTCTTTGCGGCGCTCGCTTTCAACATTCCGACGAAACCGCCGATATCGGCGTACCAGACGTTACCTGTCTTGTCGGTTGCGATGGTGTAAGGACGGCCATCCTTGCGCGGCAACGCGAAAATCTTGAACTCGCCATCACGCAGGCGGCCGATTGAGTTGAGGCGCAGCATTCCGAACCACACCGATCCATCCGCTGCCGCGGCGATGCCCGACAGCCCCGACCATTCACCCGGCACGGGGAATTCGGAAAATTTTCCGCCGCTGAATTTTGCGATCTTGTTGCTGCGAAATTCGAGGACCCAGATGTTGCCGGCGCCATCCGCCGCAACGTCGCTGGGCGAGCTTCCCGGCGTCGGGATCTCGTATTCGGCGATTTCCTGTCCCGGAGAAATTTTCACCAATTGGTTTCCGCTCTGCAGCGTGCCCCACACATCGCCTTTCGCGTCCACTGCGACGCCATAAGGCCCGCCGCGCACCGACTTCGGCACATTGCGGGTCAGCACGCCGTCCTTGAGCCGCGTGAATCCATAGGCCGTGCTTTCAGCGAACCAGACGGCACCGTCCGGTGCCACCGCCAGCCGGCCCAGGCGTGCGATGGGCGTGCCCAGCGGGAAGGATTTGATTTCTCCGCTCGGCAGTATCCGCGAGATTTGGACTTCAGTCGGGTCGGTGAACCACGCGGCGCCGTCTGCGTCCACCGCGAGTCCGACGGGCTCCACGCTTTTCCTGCTTTTGGGCAGCCGCTGGAGTTTGCCGTCCCGTATCATTCCAACGGCATCAGCAAAACCGATGGTGAACCAGACTGTGTTGTCGGGCGCCACCGCAACCGTGGTCGGAATGTCGCTCGCAACCGTCATCGGATATTCGACGAAATCACCTCCCGACGCTTGCCCGTGCCGCCAACGCCAAAAAACCGATGCCGCGATCACAACGGCGATGGCGACGACAATCAATACGATATTACGCCTGGAAGAATTTGTGGCATTCATCGAACAGTTCCTTCAACGGAAGCGAGGTGAAACGTCGGCGTCACGATAGCGACGCAACAGCCATCGGGTACACAAAATGCCGACGACGAGCAAGAATACGAGAAAAGCCAGGCCTCCTGCGAGGCTGACGGGATCGAGTTGCGAGAGCAGCGAACCGCCCTGTTCGGCGCGCCGCCACATCTCGGCATACGGGGTCAACGAAAAGCCGGCGTAGAGCGTGATCGGGTCGTGCGGATCGCGCAATAGCAATCCCGATTCCAGATGCACCGGCAACGTGCTTTCGACCTGGGTCCAGTTCTGCCCGCTGTCCGTGCTGCGCAATGCGCCGCGGTGGGTAGCGAGCACGAGTATCTTTCCGTCTTCGGAAACGGCGAGTCCACGCACCGAAGTACCGGGCTCCGGAAGTGGCCGCCCATATGCCTTCCACGTCGTACCCGCATCGTCGCTCGCAAATACCTGGGCACTCGCCGCACTCCACAACCGTCCCGCCTTCTTCGCATCGACGGCGAGCGTATCGACTTTACCTGCAGGCAGGCCGGCAACGCGCATCTGCCAGTTGCGCGCGCCGTCATTGCTCATCCAGATGTTGCCGTCGATTACCGCATAAACGCCTTCGGCCGGGCCCGGTACGAGCACCAGCGTGCTCACGGCGGTTTCGGGCAATACGCCATCGGCCGCACGCGACCATGAGCGTCCGCGATCGTCGCTCAGGAACAAGCCACGGGCACCGGCGAGATAGATACGATTCGTCGCAGCGGAACTGCGCACGAAAGCGCGCGCGGGCGCCGCGCCACCCGGCGCGAGCGCATCCTGCCAGACGGCGCCATCATTCGTGTAAAAAATTCGCGTGCCGCTCGAGGCCAGCGCCCCCTTGCCATCGGCGTCGAACGCGACCGAGAACACGGCGCCGGGCATCGTCGCAGCCGCCTCGGTCACCCAATCGCGGCCGCCGTTTTTCGAGCGCAGCAGGCGCGCATCGGTGCCGTACAGAAGCTGGGCCGGATCTTGCGGATGGACCGCGACGCCGAGGGCTCCGCCGATGAACAGCCCGGCATCGACGGGGAACCAGTTCGCGCCGAAATCCCGCGAGCGGAACAATCCGCCCCAGGCGCTGGGATCGTGAGCATGCGCCGTCAATGCGAGGCCCTCGGCAAGCAGCAGAATCAAAAAAGAGGAAA
This sequence comes from Burkholderiales bacterium, assembly GCA_036394495.1. Taxonomy (GTDB): domain Bacteria; phylum Pseudomonadota; class Gammaproteobacteria; order Burkholderiales; family JACQAP01; genus JACQAP01. The sequence goes on along the minus strand of DASWEZ010000308.1, from coordinate 2,130 downwards.
CAATACGGGAAAGCACGGCTCACCAATCACGAAACTGGGAACATAAAAAAACCAGGAATAAAAAATGCGAGGAGCCGGCATCGGCTCCTCGCATCGAAGTGTACTACTTCAGTCGGCTGAATTACTTCTTGCGCGACTTTTCGCCGGGTGCCAGCGCGATTTCCGCGAGGCGGCCACCGTTCATCCCCACCCAGGAATTCTTGGTGAGCGGGTAGCCATCGGTGTAGGACAGCGGTTCATGTGCGCAAACGCAGTTCTGGTATCCGCCGGTGATCTTGTAGCACTGCTCATAGGCGAGGAACTGTTGCACGGTATCGGTTTGCTGCGGGTTGGCGATATTCCAATCGCGGATGCCTTCCCAGGAGGAGTAAGCATCGCTGCCGAACACCAGCTTGCCGATGGACGTCGGAACTTCAAGCAACTGCGAGCCGGCCGTGTGGGCGCGGAAAGCCGGATGGATCTTCACGCCGGGAATGACTTCCATTTCGCCGTCCACGATCACAGCCTTGCCCTTGAGCACTTTGCCGTAGATCGAGTCCATGGTCTTGGAAGGATAGCCGCAAGCCGGGGTGCGGGCGCAACCGCCGGGCGAGTCGTTCACTGCGCTGATGCGGGGATGCGGATAGTTCAGGGCCCACTCGATGCCCTTCAACTCTTCGCGCTGGATGTAAAGAATTGCATTCGGGAACTCGTCCAGGCTGCCCGCATGATCCCAGTGGCCGTGACCAACGATGATTTTCTTGACGTCTTTGGCGTCGAAGCCAAGCTGGGCAATCTGCTTGGACAGCGGCGACCAATGGTCGGTACCGGTTGCCTTGTGATAATCGGTCTGATTCCAGCCGGCATCGTAAAGCATCAATTCGTTGCCGCACTTGATCACGCCGACGTTGACCGGCAGATCCACGGTATTGATGTTGTTGCTCTTGTTGGTGCTGCCCGGTACGAACGCACGATCCGGCATGAACGCGCCGAACGGAACGCCCATGAACCGGCTGTTCTCAACCAGCCATACGGAACACACATCTGCTGCCTGGGCGACAGGAGCCGCCAGGGCCGACGCAGCCAGACCCGCTGCGATCATTGCTTTTTTTAGACTGTTCTTCATTCTCTAACCCCTCCTTCTTGACGATTGGACTGCTTGTTTACAACTTCTTTGATTACTCCCGTTCCGGGCGGCACCCGCGTGGCGTGTATCCCGATCAATTCGGCTTGAATTCCCCCGGCCACAGCGTTTCGCCAACCTTGAGGGTCAATTCCGACGCCCTCGACGACTTGTTCTGCGCCTCGGTCAGATGCTCGTCCCGCCCGTCCGCCGCCACCTTGATCATCGCCACGGATGCTTCGCGATAAAGTTTGACGGCTTCGAGATATTCTCCGTGCAACGCCCGCATCGAAGCGGGGGGGTGCATTTTATTCAGTGCCGCTGCCGCTGCGTCGAACATCGGCGTCAGCGGTGCGACGCGTTGCTTCACTGCTTCCTTCTTGATATCGCCCATCTTGTACGCCAGTCCCGCGAAGGTCATTCGCACTGCGTCCTGCTTCACTTGTGCGTGAACCGGCCACAGCGCACGCGCATAGGCTTCTTCATCAGCCGTGACTGCGGGACGCTCGACATGATTGGCTTCAGTGTTGGTTGCGGCTTGCTGTGGCTTTGGCTTGGCAGTTTCGCGAAATACCGCTACGGCCATCAGCGCAATGAGTCCGACGACCAGCGCGCCGACACCAAAACCTTTGAGTGCTGCTACCCGGGCCGTACGCTGCGACCCGCTCACCTCTATTTGCATCGCGGAAATTTAATCCTGTAATGATGGAGCGTCAATGCTGCGGCGCACTAGTTTATCTCTTACGATTTAATGACTTGTCTTACTGCGGTGTCCACTTCGGACTGTCGCCGAACAGGCCATCCACGTAGCCGATGTAATAGATCAGAAACAGTCCGAAACCAAGTGACAACAATCCCGACGCTATCCGCAGATACGCATTGAAGCGTGGAAAGCGCCCCATGGAGTATGCGAAGGGCGCGGCAATGGCCACCGTGATGAGCATCATGCCGGCGACAGTGCCCACGCCGAACAGGAACAGATACAGCATTCCCCACCACGGATTCTCGATTGCCGTCAGCACCAGAAG
>DASWEZ010000307.1:0-5391 GCA_036394495.1 Burkholderiales bacterium | reverse complement strand
TTGCTCCCCCTGCCAGAGCAAGACCTGCCGTTTCACCTCGGGGGACAATCCCTGCCTCAAACAAATCGCGCCGGACAGGGTCTTCACGGAGTTGCTGCACCTGCTCGGTCAGGAAAGGCATTCAGTTCGGCTGCACTGACGATTCGCCGAGCGGAAGTGATTGGGTGATGGGGTGATTGGGTGATTGACTCCCCTAATCACTTATTCACCAAATCACTTAATCACCTATTTAGGTCCGCCAGGAGCGAATCCACCGCATGAATCACCATCTCCTCCGTCAGCGCAAGCATGCATTTGGGTGAGGCGATTTGTGTGGCGTTGCGCTTTGCGCATTGGTCGGTGTTGCGGCCGCAATGCTCCGCCCAGGGAAGGTACCGACGAAACAGCACGTTCTCGTCGCGACAGGGAAATTTCGCAATCGTCACTTTTCGGCCCGGCATGGTGCGCCAGAATTCTCCGCCGCTGAACAATGTGGGCGAACCGGGACCGAACAACACGACGGTGGGTGCGCCTGCAATTCGGGCGAGGTGGCCGATCCCCGTATCCGGACAGACGACGACGCGCGCGCCGGCAAGCAGCCGCCACATCTGTGCGAGCGACAAGTTGCCGGGAAAGGAAGAACAACGTCCTTCCGGATCAATCTGCGTGACCAGGGCTTCTTCGCCGGGACCGGCACTGATGACGGCCTTGATTCCGGAAACCTCGATATGCGCCACCAGCGCGCGCCATTTCGCGGGTTCCCAGTACCGCAGCCGCGTACCGGCGCCGACATGAAGCACGCAATACGGAGAAAGCGGGAGCGCAATCGATGCCGCTGGCGGCGCAGGCCAATCGGACGTCACGTAAGGCAAAGGCGCGGGTCCGTCGACCAGGCGTTCGGCGAAGAGGTCGCCCAGCGCCATCGAATGATCCGGAAAATGTCGGATTTCGTCGACGAACCAGTTCTTGTATGCGGGATGATCGCCTTCGAAAGCCACGATCCAGCGCGAGTTCAGTGCGCGCGCCAGCCAACTGAAACGATTGTCGGCCGGCAGCAAAGCGAGATCGAAACCGCGCTCGCGAAACAGGGCAAGAAAGGATTCCGTGTCGCGTGGATCGAACGGCATCGCCCGGACACCGTATGGCCGGTTCACGAACAATGGCACCAGCGCCGGCTTGCAGGTCATCACGATCCGCGCGTCCGGAAAGCGCGCCCGTAACTTTTTCAGCAGGGGGGCGAGCATGATGGTGTCGCCGAGCAGAAGATTGTGCGCAACCAGAATGCGTCGCGGCGTGACTGGCGGCCGGCGATGCGCCAGCCCGAAGCGCGCGTACCAGAGTGCGAGGACAGCGCACAGAATCCGGGTCGGCCAGCGGCTATTCATTCAATTAGCAGGGCACTGAGTACAGTGGACATAAACGAACTACCGACATATGAACCACGGAGGACACACCCCCTCACCCCATCCCTCTCCCCCACAACCGGGTGGAGAGGGTGATGGAAACGCATTGATCTTCGGTCGTGTGGCTTTTCGGCTCCCTCTCCAGCTTGCTGGAGAGGGCGGGGGGTGAGGTGATTTCCTCCGTGTCCTCCGTGGTTCATATGTCCGTGGTTCGATCCTTGCATTAGGGGGGAGGCCAGGGATTCAACGGCTGGCATCGGTTCTCAAACTGTCGAGTTGCATCAGCGATTCATCCAGGATCAGCAACTGCAACATGCCTTCGGCCAGGGCTTCCTCGCCTGAACCGTAAGCTTCGGCCATTTTCGTTACCGCCGCTTCGAGCAGCAGGCCGTTCGTCACTGCGCTCAACCGCTTTCCAAGGCCCTCGAAGCGGGATGACAGCGCGCCCCGCAGCCAAGGCTTCAGTGGCGGATTGAAACCCCGCTTCTTCCGGGCAAACAGGTCGAGATCCGAAACTGCGTCGAGCGCGGGCGCCAGCATGCTCTTGGGCGGATTCGTGAAGCGCATATCTTCCGGCAAACCTAGCAAAGTCTGGAAAAATACGTGGTCGAGCATCGGTGCGCGCAATTCCAGCCCGTGCGCCATCGTGCAAAGATCCCCCTTTCGCAAAATGTACTCGGGCAGGTAGTTGGCCCAGTCGATTTGCAGCATCTCGGCCAGCGTGCCGTCCGCGTCGCCGTCCGCTGCACGCCAGTAGAGTGTCCGCAGAAGCGGCTTGTTTCCCTGCAGAAAACGCCGCTGCTGGGGACCGAAGCCCGAAAAGCGGAGGCTGTAGGCATCTTTCCAGGGCATCTGCATTTCGGCGATCCACTTTGCCATGCCGCTGCGCGCCATCGAGGCCGGGATGTTCAGCCCCCGCAGGCGCAATCCGCGGCGCCAGCGGCTGCGCAGATGCTGCCGCATTCTCTTGTATCCCGCCAGCAACTCATCGCCCCCTTCGCCGCCGAGCACGACTTTGACGTGGTTCGTCGTTTCCCGTGAGAGATACCAGGTCGGAACGCTGCTCGGGTCGGCGAACGGCTCATCGAGATCGGCCACGATGCGATCGAAATCGCGCCCGATATCCGCGTCGATCGGAATGGCAAGGTTGCGCAGTTTCAATCGGTCGGCGATCTCCCTGGCTTGCGCGCTTTCGTCCATCGGCGAGCCGGGAAACGCCGCGGTGAACGAGTGCAACTCGCGATGGCCCAGCCTGGCGAGCCGGCTTGCGATCACGGTCGAATCGATGCCCCCGCTCAGAAACACGCCGAGCGGACGATCGGCCACGGTGCGCATTTCCACCGCCTGGTCGAGCGTTTCCAGCCAGTTTCCGGACTGCGGTTGCGGATACCAGTAACGCACTTTCTCCAGCCGGCGGGAATCCAGATCGAAACGAAGGTAATGTCCGTTCTCGAGCCGGTTGATCGAGGAAAACACCGTTCGCGGCGCAGGGATGTAGCGATGCGCCAGATAGGCATCGATGCCTTCGGTGGAGAATGCCCGCTTCGAAGCCGGCAGGAACGGCAGCACCGAACGCACCGTCGAACCGAAAGCGAGTTTGCCGTCGAAGGCGGCGTAAACCAGCGGCTTCAGTCCCATGCGGTCCCGCACCAGCCAGGCGGTTCGCCGCCGCAAATCGAGAATCGTGAAGGCGAACATGCCGCGCAGCCGCGCAATGCAATCGGTGCCCCAGGCCTCGTAGGCATGCAGGATGAATTCCGTATCCGAGCGGTTGCGGAAGACATATCCCAGCGCCTTGAGCTCGGCCGCGGCATCGGCCCAATCGTAGACTTCACCGTTGTAGCAGATCCAGATGTCCCCCGCCTCGTTCGCCATCGGTTGATCGGCTTCCGGCCGCGGGTCGATGATCGAAAGCCGGGCATGCAGGAGGGCATTGCACGCGGCGCCGTGCGTGCGCTCGAAGCGGCTATCCCACAATACGCTGTGCTGCGCGTCGGGCCCGCGCCGGCGCAGCACGTCGAGCATGTGCTCCGGCGTCTGCGTCGCTACAGGTTCGGGAGAGAAAAATCCCGCGATTCCACACATATTTTTTGCAGTCTCCCGCGTCCGGCGCGCTAGTCGGACGAATCCATCAGCAGGCATCGATAGAGCTCGAGCAGTTGCGCCGTCATCCCATCGTTGGTGAACCTTTCTGCAAGTGCCCGTGCGGCGGCGCCCATGACCAATCGCCGTTCGGGATTCGCCAGCGCGTCGATTGCCGAGCTGAATCCACCAACATCGAGAGCGTCAAAGGCATAGCCTGTTTTCCCTTGCTCGAGAATTTCCGCCGCCCCCGATTTCGTACTGGTCACCAACGGCAATCCCGTGGCCAGCGCTTCCATGCTGGCATTGGCGAAGGGTTCGTAGAGGCTGGCCATCACGAAAGCATCCGCGGCCGCATAGTAAGGCCCGGTATCTCGCTGCACCCCGGCAAAATGCACGCGCGACGCGATGCCGAGCTCGCCGGCCAAAGACCTGTAACGATCCTCCCGCTTGTCACTGCCGACAACGATCAGATGGCAGACAGCCGAGGCGCGCGCCATCGCGCGCAGGATTGTCCCAACGCCCTTGCGCTCGAATCCGGATCCAACGTGAAGCAGGGTAAACATATCCTCCGCAATTCCGAGTGCCTGGCGCTGGGTGCGGCGCGAGGGTTCGCGTCGACGTGGGCTGAACTCCTCCAGATCGACGCCGTTATACACGACGGTGAGCTGGTCCTGGCGCAGGCCGAAGTGACGGACAATCTCCTCTTTGACCATAAGCGAGTTGCAGATGACCGCCCGCAACCGGGGGCTTTCGAACATCTGCCGCTCGGCACGCAGCACGTAGGCATGGTGCGGATTGATACCCATCGCCAGCCGCCCCAGCGGACCCATTGTGCGTCCGCGCTGCGTCAGCCATTCCCGGTGCACGCCATCGCCCGCGCGAAATACATCGCAGCAAGCGAGCCGCTCGTGCGATTGCACCAGATCGTAATGCGTGTGCTGCAAATGCCGGCAGACCGCCCGGGTGAAACTCCAGTCCCTCCATGTGCTGCCCAAATACCAGGGCGTGAGCTGGATGACCTGCAGCGCCGAAGCCTGGTCCCATTTGCGGGTAATCAAGGTGATGTCGGCACCCTGTTCAGCGAGCGCCCGGGCCGCACGGCTGACGAAACGCTCGGCCCCACCCGCCGAATTGTATTTCTGACGGATCAGCGCTATGCGGGGGCCGCTCAATCGGTTTCCCGAAGCAGCGACTCGACGGCACCGAGCACCTGATTCGATCCGATCGCCTCCAGGCACTCGCTGCGCTTGCCACCGCCGCACCCGTCCAGTCCGCAAGGACGGCAAGGATAATCCGCCGTGATGATGCGCGAAGGAACCTGCCACGGACCCCATTCGATATCGCCGCTCGGTCCGAAAAGAGCAACCGTCGGTGTTCCCATCGCTGCGGCAATATGCATCGGCGCGGAATCCACGCCGATGAAAAGCCGGGCGCGTGCAATCAGGGCAGCCAGTTCTTTCAATGACAGGCTCCCTGACAAATTAACCACGTCCGTCACTCCTCCGAGGATGTCGCCGACCATCGCGAGTTCAGCTCGATCTGGAGCGGCGCTGAGCGCCACCCGCCAGCCCCGGTCCTGGAGTCCGCGTATCAATTCCTGCATGTGCGCGACCGTCCAGCACTTGAAGAGCCAGCGCGACCCGGGGTGAACCAGTATGAATGAACGCTCCTCCAGCGCGTGCTCGGCAAGGAGACCTGCCACCTTTTCCGTGGCCTCGGCGCCGGGCACCAGGGTCAGGCGGCGCTCGTCGGGCCCGGGATAAACGCCGATGCGACGCAGGCTGTCGAGGTGAATCTCCACCGTGTGCCGCCGGTTGCCGCCGACCACGTGATAGCGGTGAGTGAAGCTGCGATTGAACAACCAGCCGAACTCGCCGGCCGGGGCCACCGCGAATTTCGGCCGTAGCAGGCGGCTCAGCCAGAC
>DASWEZ010000306.1:0-5953 GCA_036394495.1 Burkholderiales bacterium | reverse complement strand
GATCGAGGACGAGACGCGCAGGTGTGCCAACCGTGAACAGGTTGTACGCAATGGGCGAAGCTGATTCGAGGGTGAGACGGGTGTACTCCTGCGCGGGCCAAACCCGCACCGACGCGATCTGGCTGGCGGCGAATGCGGATGCAGGGACCATGATCGCAAGGCATGCCAGGATCGCAGCATAGTGCGACAGCTTCCCGCTCCCGCTGGAATTCGCGGGGGGGGCAAATCGAGATCTCAAGTTGGCAAGCGATCCAAACAACGTTTTCCGTGCTCCGTTTCCGCGGCGATCCGTATCCGCCGGCCGTCGCCTTCCACGTTCAACGATATTTTCAGGTCCGGCACGGGCAGCAAATCGCCCGCGCGTTCCGGCCATTCCACCAGGCAAAGATTGCGCGGCTCGAAATGGTCGCCAAAGCCTGCATCCAGCCATTCCTGCGGATCGTTGAACCGATACAAATCAAAGTGATATAAGTCTAACCTAGAAAGATTATAAAGTTCAACCAATGTATAAGTCGGACTTTTGACCTTTCCCGGGTAACCGAGGCCACGCAGAATGCCCCGCGTCAGGGTGGTTTTGCCGCTGCCAAGGTTGCCCGAGAGGGCCAGGAACAGGCCGGGTTCGAGCACTTTCGCCAGTTGATTGCCGAGGGCCAGCGTGGCCGCCTCGTCCGGCAAGAACGCCGATCGACCGTCAACGGCGGCAGCGTTCATGCGGTTGACCTCCCTTTTTGCGGCCTATTCGCGGCCTTCGCCGTTTGCGAGGCGACGTCGACGAACACCCGCAGCGCCGGCAAATCGTCGCCACGCCGCCAGACCAGGTGAACCTCGATGAGCGGGCTGCCGCCTTTGAGGAATTTATAGGTCACGCCGGTACGTTGCAGATTGGTGAGCGACGCCGGGATCAACGCCACGCCGAGTTCCGCCGACACCAGGCTGACGATGGTCTGCATCTGGATCGCTTCCTGTTCCACCCGCGGGCTGAAGCCCGCCGCCTTGCAGCAACTGACGATATCGTCGTACAAGCCCGGGGCATACGGCCGCGGAAACAGGATGAATGGCGCGTCCTTCAGTTTTTCGAGTGCGAGTTTGCCTGGTTTGTGCGCCAGCGGATGCTTTTCCGGCAGTGCCGCAATCAGCGGTTCGCGCAGTATGGAGATCGACTCGAGCGACGGATCGTTGATCGGCGGCAGAACGAAGCCCACGTCGATGCGGCCTGCAGCCAGGTCGCGGATCTGCACGTCCGTGGTCGATTCCCGCAATGTCAGGTTGACCAGCGGAAAGCGGCGGCGAAATTCCCGCAACACGACCGGAAGCACGTTGTAGTCCGCGACGCTGATGAAGCCGATCGCGAGCTCGCCGATCTCGCCGCGGCCCGCCCGCTTCGTCATCAGCACCGCCTGTTCGACTCGTGCCAGAATATGACGCGCTTCCCCGAGCAGCGCGGTGCCGGCCTGGGTCAGCGAAACATGGCGCTGCGTGCGGTTCAGCAGCGTTACGCCGAGTTCGTTTTCCAGCGCACGGATCTGCGTCGACAGCGGCGGTTGCGATATGTGCAGCTTCGCCGCGGCGCGGCCGAAATGCAGTTCCTCGGCGAGGGTGACGAAGTAGCGCAGGTGGCGAAGTTCCATCCGATTCGGCAAAGGTATCAAAAACACGCAAATAATATATTAGACGCCGCGCCCCGGCACAGCCAAACTCCGCTCCCTTGGGAGGGCTGCGCCCTGAATAAAGGGCGCCGCGGCCACCATAATCGAGGAGGAAAAACATGGCAGACAACTGGCGCAGCAAACTGATCACCGCGGGCATAGCCCGTTCGCCCAACCGCGCGATGTTGCGCGCGGTCGATTTCAAGGATGGCGATTTCGACAAGCCGATTGTCGGTGTGGCCAACGGGCACTCCAACATGAATCCCTGTAATGCCGGCATTCAACCACTGGTCGATCGCGCCATGGACGCCTTGCGCAAGGCCGGCGCCATGCCGCAGGTTTTCGGCACGCCGACTGTCACCGACGGCATCGGCATGGGTACCGACGGCATGAAGTATTCGCTGGTCTCGCGCGAAGTCATCGCGGATGCGATCGAGACTTCGGTCAACGGACAGATGATGGACGGCGCCCTGGTCGTCGGCGGCTGCGACAAGAACATGCCGGGTGGCATGATGGCCATCGCACGCATAAACGTGCCGGCGATCTACGTCTACGCCGGCAGCATCAAGCCCGGCCACTGGAAGGGGCAGGACCTGACCATCGCCAGCGCTTTCGAAGCGGTGGGTGCATTCAGTGCCGGCAGGATCAGCAAGGAAGACTACGACGGCATCGAGAAGAACGCCTGTCCGACCGTCGGTGCCTGCGGCGGCATGTTTACCGCCAATACCATGTCCACGTCGTTCGAGGCGCTGGGCATGAGCCTGATGCATTCCTCGACGATGGCGTCCCCGGACGCCGAAAAGGTCGATTCCGCGGGGGAATCGGCGAAGGCGGTGGTCAATGCCATCAGGAAGAACATCCGCCCGCGCGACATCATCACCCGCAAGTCGATCGAAAACGTGGTGAGCCTGGTAATGGCTACCGGCGGTTCGACCAACGCGGTGCTGCATTATCTGGCGATCGCCTCGGCGGCGGAAGTCGAGTGGACCATCGATGACTTCGAACGCGTGCGCCGTAAAGTGCCGGTGTTGTGCGACCTCAAACCGTCCGGCAAGTATGTCGCTACCGATTTCCACAAGGCGGGAGGCGCACCCCAGGTGTTGAAGATGCTGCTGGTCAATGGCCTGCTGAACGGCGACTGCATGACCATCACCGGCCGCACCATCGCCGAGGAACTGGAGAACATCCCTGCGGAGCCGCGCAAGGACCAGGACGTCATCCGTCCCTTCAGCAACCCGATGTACAAGCAGGGGCACCTGGCGATCCTCAAGGGCAACCTGGCGACCGAAGGTTGTGTGGCCAAGATCACGGGCCTGAAGAATCCGTCGATCACCGGACCCGCGCGCGTATTCGATTCCGAGCCGGAAGTCATGGCAGCGATCATGGAACGCAAGATCAAGCCTGGCGACGTGGTGGTGATCCGCTACGAGGGGCCGAAGGGCGGTCCCGGCATGCAGGAAATGCTGGCGCCGACCTCCGCGCTCACCGGCCAGGGTCTGGGCGACTCCGTCGGCCTGATCACCGACGGACGTTTTTCGGGAGCGACCTGGGGGATGGTCGTCGGCCATGTGGCGCCGGAGGCGTATGTCGGCGGGACCATCGCGCTGGTCAAGGAAGGCGATTCCATCACCATCGATGCGCACAAGCAGTTGATCCAGCTGAATGTCTCCGATGATGAACTGGCCAGGCGCCGCGCCGCGTGGAAACAGCCAAAGCCGCGCTTCACCCGCGGCCTGCTGGCGAAGTACGCGTACCTGGTCTCCACCGCCACGAAGGGCGCCGTTACGGATTCGTTCGACGACGCGAAGAAGTAACTTGCCCGAAGCGCATCCAGCGGCGGCAGCCCCGCGATGAGGGGATTGCCGCTGCCTTTTCTGGCCGTCCTCGCGGCCGGCTTTTCGGCGATGATCGGCGGCTCGGCCGTGGTGGCCACGCGCCTGGCCGTTCCGGAAAGCAACGCGCTCGCAGTGACGTTTCTTCGTTTTCTCGGCGCCAGCACCGTGATGCTGGCATTCACGCTGCCGCGCACGAAGATCCGCATCGAGGTGCGCGATCTGTCGCCGGTCGTCTTGCTCGGATTGCTTCAGTTCGCGCTGTTCGCCTGGTTCTTCAGCGCATCGCTGCAATACATCCCGGCTGCGCGTGGCGCGCTGGTGCTATCCACGCAACCGTTGCTGACGCTGGCCCTAGCGGTGTTGCTCTAGCGCGAACGCTTCACCTGGGCGAAAGCGGGGGGCGGGGTCATCGCGCTGCTCGGCGTCGCATTTGCCCTGGGTGACCGCGTTGCCGTTCCCGGTGCGGATGCGTTTCGCGGCGATCTGCTGATGTTCGGCGCCGCGGTCACCGGTTCGATCTACAACGTCACTTCCGGTTTCTATCTGCGCAAATATCCGGCGCTGGTGTTGTGTTCGGTGATGCTGCCGGTCGGCGCGATCGCACTGTTCGCGGCAATCGTCATCAGCGGGGACTTTTCCGGGTTCACCGCATTTTCGTGGCGTGGCTGGTGCGCCATCGCCTATCTCATGACGATCGGCGGAGCCGTGACCTTCTTCCTGTGGATATGGGCGCTGGAACACACCACGCCATCGCGCGTTGCGATCACCGTCACGATGAATCCGGTCGCTGCAGTAATCCTCGGGGCGCTGGTGCTGTCGGAGCCGGTGACCTGGCGGTTACTGGCGGGATTGGCCGCAATTATTGCTGGCATTACCGCCGCCAACTGGTCAGCCCTGCTGGCCGGATGGCGGCGAAGCAACGGACGTTAATTCATCGAACCGGGACCCTTGCCCCAGCTTTGGTAGCGGATGCGGGCGAACTCGATGTACTCCGCCAGATATTTCTGCTGCAAGGCATCCACGACTTCATCGCTGGCGCCATCCTTGCGCAACTGCGCCAGCTCCGAGCCGCTCAGGCCGGCGACGTAGTGCGTGCTGACTTTGGTGAGGCCGCCGGTGCCGATGATGTCGTACAGGCGCGACGCGCCGATGCGCGCCGCGATGTCGGCCCCCGGCGTACCGTCTTTCACCAGCCGCTCGATCTCGCCGATGGTCAGCCCAGGCCCGTTGATACTGCCGGGTATCGCGGTTACCCAGTCGGGCAGCCCCTGCGGTTTCGAGAATGTGTAGATGTGCGCGACGTCGCGAGCATCCGCCATGCCATTGCCGCCGTTGGCGAGGTTCGCCAGATCCAGCGGTTGCGGGTAGCAGGATGTGCATCCGCCCAACGATTCTCCCAATACCCAATAGCGGGTCAGCAGGTCCACGTCGTTGACGAAGTCCTGCTGCAGGGCGTCGAGCACCTTCGGCGGTACGCCCGCGTCGGCGAGCTTGGCGAAATCCGATCCGCGCAACGCGTAAGTGGTTTTTGAACTCTCGATGCGGTTGATGACCCGTTCGGGCTGGTCGCCCTTGCTCAAGGCGACGACATCCGAAATCGGCGTTACCGGCCGCGGCGCCATGACCGAACAAGCGCCGAGCAGGAGTGCAAATGCGGCTATAGAAATTCTGGAAGGTACTCTACGGAATCGGTGGCTGGCGAACATATTCGGCTCCAGGGTTATGGGACGCATCTGTCCGATGCGCCCCGATGCACCCTTAACGATTATCGCGGCACGACGATGACAGGGCGGTGATAACAATCGTGCCACCAATAACTGCCTTCATATTGCATGCGCGCATCCCAGCGGATGCTTTCGGCGTAGGCATTCTGCATGTAGTCGAGCACCGCATCGGGTACGCCCTGCTCGTGCAGCCTGACGATCTGCGAGGCGGTCAGCGGATAAACCGCGCGGGTCTCCTGCAATTCCCGGACGATCTCCTCGGCGGGTCTGCCGGCCTTTGCCATTTCCACGATCTGATCGATCGAAGGCGGCGGACGGCGCTGCAGTCCGGCGCAGCCGCACAGCAGCGACAGGCACAGCACGACGGCGGCGATGTGAAGAAAACAAGTGCGCATCAGCGGTGCATGTAACGGGATTGGTTCGGATAAGACCACCGGAGTTCCCCCGCAGTTCAACGCGATGGAAGGATTCGGGTTGTCCGGTCAGGCGGAAATATCGGGCACCAGCTGGCGTTCGAGCGTGGAGATCTGGTCCTTGAGCAGCAATTTGCGCTTCTTCAGACGCTGCATCTGCAGTTCATCGAGCTTCTGGTCGCGCGACAGGTGCTCGATGACATCGTCGAGGTCGCGATGCTCGATCTTCAGAACCTCGAGCCTGCTGCGAACCTGCTCGATCTCCTCATCCGTCAGTTCCATGGGGGGATCCGGCCCGTTTGATCATTCATGCTTCAACTATAGGTCAAGGCGGG
>DASWEZ010000305.1:0-13476 GCA_036394495.1 Burkholderiales bacterium | reverse complement strand
GCGAGCCGGTACCGGCCGCCAGGTAAGGCGGTGACGGCACGGCCGCACGAACTTTCCCAATGCAGAGACGGGTCCGGACGAACAACACGCCAAAATAATGGAAAAACTCCAGATCATCACCTACAACATCCACAAGGGATTTTCGCAGTTCAAACGGCGCATGTCCGTCCACGATCTGCGCGACAGGTTGCGGGGGATCGGCGCCGACGTGGTGTTCCTGCAGGAAGTGCAGGGCTTGCACGAGAAACACTCCGCGCGGCATCTGAATTGGCCGGTGGCGCCGCAATACGAGTTTCTCGCCGACTCAATCTGGAACGATTTTGCCTACGGCAAGAACGCGGTTTACGACGGCGGACATCACGGCAACGCCATCCTCAGCAAGTATCCGATCGTGCGCTGGGACAATGAGGACATTTCCATGCACGACAGCGAGCACCGCGGCTTGCTGCATTGTGAAATCGCGGTACCCGGATGGGCGCACACGCTCCATTGCATCAATGTGCACCTTGGATTGCTCGGGCATTGGCGCAAGAAGCAGATCACCCTGATCAAGAATCGCATCGACAAGCTGGTGCCCGAGGATGCGCCATTGGTCATCGCCGGCGATTTCAACGACTGGCGCCGGATGGCAAGCGACTCGATGGTGGAGGCGCTGAACGTCTACGAGGTATTCGAAGCAACCGGAGGCCGCCCCGCGCGCAGCTTCCCTGCGATTCTTCCGGTGTTGCACCTCGATCGAATCTACGTGCGCGGCTTCTCGGTCGAGAAGGCGCACGCACATCACGGTCGTACGTGGTCGCGCGTGTCAGATCATATTGCGCTGTCCGCGCGCCTCGTCCGGAAGGTATGAGGTTTCGCCGGTCATGAGGCCGCGCGATGGCAACCGCATCGAGTTGCTGCGCAACGGCGAACAGTATTTCCCGGCGCTCGAGCGCGAAATCGACGCCGCAGCAAGCGAAATCCATCTCGAGACCTACATATTTGAAGCGGATGCGACCGGCGACCGGATCGCACGGGCCTTGATACGGGCCGCGAGTCGCGGTGTCGCAGTTCATTTGCTGGTCGATGGTTTCGGCTCCCGCTTGTTCACGCACTTCGTGCAACCGCGGTTATCGGAAGCGGGCGTGCACTCGCTGGTATTTCGGCCCGAATTGTCTTTGCTCAAGTTCAGGCGCACGCGTTTGCGGCGCCTGCACCGAAAACTCGCCGTGATCGATGGCAAGATCGGCTTCTGCGGCGGCATCAACATCATTGACGATATCGATCCGGCAGCGCCCGGCAACCCTCGTTTCGATTACGCGGTGCGCGTGCAAGGCCCGCTGGTTGCGGACATGCATGCCGCCGCGAGGGCGGTCTGGATGCGTGCAACCTGGATCCACATGCGGCGGGCCTGGGCTGCGTCAACCCGTCTGCGCGCGGATGCCCAGCCCGCCGGTGATCGGCGGGCGGCGTTTCTGATACGCGACAATTTCCGCCATCGCCACGACATCGAACGGGCCTACCTCGCCGCGATCAGAACTGCGAAATCCGAAGTCATGATCGCCAATGCGTATTTCCTGCCGGGAAAGCGCTTTCGCCGCGCGTTGCGCGCGGCGCGGGCTCGTGGGGTGCGTGTAGTCCTTCTGTTGCAGGGGCGCATCGAGTATTTTCTGGTTCACTACGCCACGCGCGCGCTTTATCGCCAGCTGCTCGATGCCGGCATCGAGATTCACGAGTATCAGCGCAGTTTCCTGCATGCGAAGGTCGCGGTCGTCGACGGACACTGGGCGACGGTCGGATCGTCCAATATCGACCCGGTCAGCCTGTTGCTGGCTCGGGAGGCCAATGTGGTGGTGGAAAACGAAGACTTTGCCCGCGAACTGCGCGACAGCCTGGGGGCGGCCATCGCCTCCGGTGCGAAACCGGTCGCGCACGAGTATGAGTCCAACATGAGCCTGACGACGCGCCTGATGGCGTGGATTGCCTACGGCGTGTTGCGCATGCTCACCAGCATTTCGAGCTACGGGCGCGCGCGCGACTTTCTTTGAGTGCGATCCTCGCAGTTTACAATTTATAACAATATCGCATCCGCGGGCGGGCAATAATCCGTACGCAGACCAAGGATCGGGCCTTCATGGGTTCGTTCCCCTGCAGTTCCTAGCCATGTTCTTACGCATTTTGCGTGCGGGCGCATTCCATGCGCCCGTTTTCTTTTGCGGTTTTGCCCTGCAATCAGAGAAACCTGCGCTTCACGCCGCAATCAGAAAGCCGTCGAGCCTGCGCACCGCACCGCTGCGTTCCAGGTCGCCGACGATCAATTCCGCGAGCGCCTTGCGATCCAGCTGGAGAAATTGCCGGTTGAAGTCCGCATAGAGTGGAACGGAGTCGAGATAGTTGTCGAGCCGGTCGACCGCCAGGCGGCGGCGATCCATCAGCGAAAATACGAACATGACCTTGAGCACGTGGCGCACCATGCGCAATTCATCGCGCTCGAAGGCGGCCAGGCGCTGAAAACTGCGCTCCAGCGCCGCGACCACGTCGGTGAACGGTTGCCCGTGACCCGGGATCACCACGCGCAGCTGCAGACGTGAAATACTTTCCAGGGTCGCACGCGTCGCCGCCAGATGCGCAACCCGATCGGGTCCGGGCATCACTATTCCGAAACCATGCTCCCAAAGCGCGTCGCCGGAAATCAGCACACCGGCTTCCTCGCAGAAAAACATCAGCGCCGCCATGTCGTGGCCGGGCGCCGCGATCGCCCGCCAGTGCAGGTCTCCCCAGTCGAATTCGTCGCCCGGGGCTACGGTGTCATCGAAGGAAAAGCGTTCGCAACGCTGGTCGGCATAGGACAGCCACAAGGCGTGTTCATCCCAGGCATCGATCAGCGGGGCTTCGTCGCGCGGAATAGTTACGCGGCAGCGGTGGGCGCTGCGCACTGCCGCATTGCCGCCCATATGGTCGGAATGGCAATGGGTGTTGACCAGCCAGTCCAGCGGCCTGCCAGCCAGAACTTCGGAGACTTTGGACAGCGTATGCGCCGTGTCGCGGCCGTAACCGCTGTCGATCAGCACCATGCGCTGACGCCCCGCCAACACGATGTGATTGGCATTCAGCCAGTCGCGGACGATGACCCGGATGCTGGGCGGCAGCATGGCGCAGGCACGAAAACGTTATTTACTGTTTCGCGGGCGCAGGCGAGGTTTGCGGCGCAGGGGCCTGTGCCGGCGCCGGAGACAGCGGGCCCGGATCCTCGATGGCCTTGACGCCGGTGACGTAGTGGCCGGTCTCACCGAAGCAGCTCGAAGGCACGCCAATGTGCTCTTCGTAGTCGAGCGAGACGCGACGGCCTATCGAGCGGTTGATCTGCTCGGCGACCGCTTCATTGCGCACGCTGAAGAAGAATTTCTCCCCCACCGTTCCCGGCATGGTCACCAGCGCCAGTTCGCCTTCCCAGGTCTTGCAGACCCAGCCTTTTTTCGACAGTTTCTGTACGTAACCCGCGCGCTCGCCGACCGAGTAACTCCAGTTCAACACCAGCCAGGTGTAAGCGGCGAACAGCAGCACGAAGACGACCAGCAGACCGAACAACCAGCGAGAAACGGCACCCATGATCGCGTATTTTCTCCCAGCTTAAGAATCCAGAGGCGGACGGAACCCGGGGCTAGTGCGCGCGCCGCCCGCCACGGCAAAATCAATATACAGCCGGATCAATATACAGTATCGAAGGGCACGATTTGAACTGTCCGTGCTGGTTCCTGTCAGCCTGCATAGTCCGCATTCGTTGCTGCCGCGCCTGCAGCCGGTCGTTTCGCACCGTGAGTCCCGGGCGTATTACACTTCTCGTATCGAAGCCGATTCGGGTTCGGCATTTACCGCAAGTCATCTTGAACAAACCTGTTCCCGTTGCGCGGTCTCCCGACGCTGCCGTCTGGCGTCGTAACGACTGGCAGACCATCCGCATGCTGCTGCCCTATCTCCTGGAATTCAAGGGGCGGGTGGCCCTGGCATTGCTTTGCCTGACGGCGGCGAAGCTGGCCAATGTCGGTGTGCCGCTGGTCATGAAGGAAATCGTCGACTCGCTGGATGCCAAGCAGGCTGTGCTGGTGCTGCCATTCGCACTGCTGGCGATGTACGGCTTGCTGCGACTTTCCACCACGCTGTTCGCCGAACTGCGCGACATCGTATTCGTGCGCGTGGCGAAGCGTGCCATCCGCCGCGTGGCGCTGCAGGTGTTCCGGCACCTGCACAGCCTGAGCCTGCGTTTCCACCTCGAACGCCAGACCGGCGGTGTGTCCCGCGATATCGAGCGTGGCACCCGCGGCATCTCGACGCTGCTGAGCTACATGCTGTTTTCGATCATTCCCGTCATCATCGAGTTCGGCCTGGTCGCGTTCGTGCTACTTGCCAAGTTCGACTGGCGCTTCATGGCGATCACCATGGGCGCGGTGGTGGTCTACCTGGGTTTCACCTTCTCGGTAACCGAGTGGCGCATGGACATCCGCCGGCGCGCCAACGAACTCGACGCCAAGGCCAATACCCGCGCCATCGACAGCCTGCTGAACTACGAGACCGTAAAGTACTTCAACAACGAGGAATTCGAGGCCGGTCGCTACGACGACAGCCTGCAGAAATACGAATCTGCCGACGTGAAGAACGAGGCCTCGCTCGGCGCGCTGAACATCGGCCAGAGCCTGGTCATTGCCATCGCGGTAACGGCGCTGATGATTCTGGCGGCACAGGGCGTGGTGGGCCAGCAACTCACGCTCGGCGACCTGGTACTGGTCAACGGCCTGCTGATCCAGCTGTACATCCCGCTCAATTTCCTGGGCATGGTCTACCGGGAAATCAAGCAGTCGCTGGTGGACATGGACAAGATGTTCCGGCTGCTGTCGGAGAATCGCGAAGTGCAGGATTCGCCGAATGCGGCCGATCTGGCGCCGGAGCTGCCGACCGTGAAGTTCGAAAAAGTGGATTTCAGTTACGAGCCGCGCCGGACCATCCTGCACGGCGTCAGTTTCGAGATTCCCGCCGGGCACACGGTGGCCGTGGTGGGTACGAGCGGTTCGGGAAAATCCACGCTGGCCCGACTGTTGTTCCGTTTCTACGATGTGAGCGGCGGGCGCATCACGATCAACGGCGTCGATATCCAGGACGTCACACAGAAGAGCCTGCGCGCGGCGATCGCGATCGTTCCGCAGGATACCGTGCTGTTCAACGATACGATCTACTACAACATCGCATATGGCGACACGCGTGCCACGCGCGAGCAGGTTGTGGACGCGGCGCGTTCGGCGCATATCCATGACCTGATCGAATCGCTGCCCGACGGCTACGAGACCATGGTGGGAGAGCGCGGATTGAAACTCTCCGGCGGTGAAAAGCAGCGCGTGGCCATCGCCCGCGCCTTGCTCAAGAATCCGAAGATCCTGATTTTCGACGAGGCGACTTCGGCTCTCGATTCCAAATCGGAGAAAGCCATCCAGGCCGAGCTGAAGCGCATCTCCGCCAGCCGCACCACGCTGACCATCGCCCACCGCCTGTCGACCATCATCGATGCCGACCAGATCCTGGTCATGGAGGCGGGACACATCATCGAACGGGGAAATCATCGCGATCTTCTCGGGCTGGCCGGTACTTACTCCCACATGTGGGCTTTGCAGCAGGAGGAAGAACGGGCCGTGGAAATAGCGGAATTGACCGAAGGCCTCGTTTGAGGCGAATATCTGCGCATTCCACCCCTTGGGTCGCATGCCAATTCATTGAGAAACATCCAGCGAATGAATGCGCCAGGCGTTGAAGTTCAAGGACTTATTGAGAGTCCTTCGTTAGTCCTTGATTTTTGAATTTATTTTTGATATGTTGCTTACCGCTTGAACTGTGGATATCACTAGTTTTGGCATGGATGCAGGAAATCCCGGCTGGCCTGTAGCGTAAGTCGGGATTTATTATCTTAACAACAACAGATTGTAGTTCGGGGCGACTCAAATGAAGGCGATCCTTGGCTTCCTGTGTCTTTACCTAGCTGCCTGCGGGATGCCGGCTATTGCGGCCGAAGGTATCGTCAAGACGGGGGTCAGGCAATCCCACTTCTCCGCCAAACCTGTGGCGCTGCGGCTTCGCTCCAGCGCGGTTCTGGTGCTTGCCCAGGATTCCGGCGAACCGCTGTTCGCCAAGAACATAGACCAGATCATGCCCATCGCCTCCATCACCAAGCTGATGACGGCGATGGTAGTGCTCGATTCCGGCTTGCCGTTGCTGGAATCCATCGACATCGACAAGACCGATGTCGACCGCAAGAAGGGTTCGCGTTCCAAATTGCAGGTCGGCACGACTCTGATGCGCGCGGAAATGCTGAAGCTGGCGCTGATGGCGTCGGAAAATCGTGCTGCCGCAGCGCTTGCGCGAAATTTCCCGGGCGGCACTGATGCTTTTGTCGCCGCGATGAATCAAAAGGCCGCCGAACTCGGCATGGTCAACAGCCATTTCGAAGACCCGACCGGACTGACGCCCGATAACGTGTCGACTGCCGAAGATCTGGCCAAAATGGTGGCTGCGGCGCATACCTATCCGCTCATCCGCGAATACACGACTTCCGATTCGTTCAAGATCGAATCCGAGGACAGGCGCCGTCACCGCCTGTTGTCGTATGTCAATTCCAACCGGCTCATCAAGAGCCGCCAGTGGGACATCGGTCTGTCCAAGACCGGCTATATCAGCGAAGCGGGGCGTTGTCTGGTGATGCAGGCAATGATCGCGGACAAGCCGGTGATCATCGTATTGCTCGATTCCTGGGGCAAGCTTTCCAGGATCGCCGACGCCAACCGCATCAAGCGCTGGATCGAGGCAGACGTACTGCGTATTTCCGGCTGATCGGCTGCTTTCCGACCTGTTTCCCCTCAGGCTCCGCTTGCCCCCGGCAGATGGCCGAGTGCACGCGAGATCTCTTCCGATATCTGTTTGACCCTGGAGTACCAGGCCTTCTCGATCCGGTTGGAGGGGGCTGAAAGCGACAATCCCGCGACCAGGCGTCCTTCGTCGTCGTGGATGCCGGCGCCGATGCATGACACGCCGTTCTCGGCTTCCTCATTGTCCAGCGCATAACCGAGTTTGCGAACGCGATCGAGTTCCTTGTTGAGCGCCTCAAGGTTGCGGATGGTGTTCTTGGTGAACACTTCGAGTCCGGTGCGCTGTGCATACTCCTGGCATTTTTCCGGCCCGTCCTCCAGCAGGAAGATTTTTCCGGCCGCCGTGATGTGCAGGGGTGCGCGCGCGCCAATAAGATGCACCACGCGCATGGCGGTGCGATCGGAGAGCAGTCTCTCGACATAAACCATTTCGTCACCCTGGCGTACGGAAAGATTGACCGTCTCGTGCAGTTCCTGGTGCAGGCGGCGCATGAACGGCAGCGCTTCGCGTCGCAGGTTGATGCGCGATTTCACCAGATTGCCCAGCTCGAGCAGGCGTATGCCAAGCCGGTAAGTGCCCGGCTCGATGCGGTCCACCATCCTGAACTCCACCATCATGTTCAGGATCCGGTGCGCGGTCGACGGATGGAGGCTGGTGGAATTGGCGAGACGCTTCAGGTTCACCGGCTCTTCATTGCGGGCCAGTGCGTCGAGCAGGTCCATCATGCGCTCGATGACCTGAATCGAGGTCTTGCCATTGGTTTCAGCCACGGGTTCTGCGCCCCTGCAGGATTTGTGCGATGCGGCAATTTTACATACTGAAACCGCAGGCCACAACCGCGGCCGGGCACAAAAATACCCCATGCTATGATTCGCGCCTTGTTGCGCTGCGCCGCTGTCTGCCCGATGCGCGGGCCTCTGCCACAAGGCCGGTCTGAGGGCGAAGCGCGCAGATTGCCTGCTTGGAAAGCCGTAAATTCGTTCGGAGCATAGGGGCATGGCGATGCACAGCCGGCCGGAAGTCGGTCGTTCCCCAATCCCCCTGGGAGATTCATGAAAGTTGGTTTGTTCGTTACCTGTCTGGTGGACTTGATGCGGCCGAGTATCGGTTTTGCCGCCCTGAAATTGCTCGAATCGGCGGGCTATGAGGTCATCGTCCCCGCGGAGCAGACCTGTTGCGGCCAGCCCGGATACAACTCCGGAGACCGCAACGCGGCGCAGATTCTTGCGAAAAAGATGCTCAGGGAATTTGCTGGCTGCGACTATATCGTCGTGCCCTCGGGTTCTTGCGGCGGCATGATCCGCGCCCACTATCCCGAGTTGCTCGCCGAGTTTCCCGAAATGACACAGGAAGTCGATTCGATCGCACGCAAGACCTACGAACTAACGGATTTTCTGGTGAACGTGGCGCGCATCGACAGCGTACCCGGCCAGTTCAGCGGGTCGGTCACCTATCACGATTCCTGTTCCGGCCTGCGCGAAATGAATGTCAAGACGCAGCCGCGCGCCCTGCTTTCGAAGGTGGCGGGTCTGAACATCAGGGAAATGCAGCAGCCGGAACAGTGCTGCGGTTTTGGCGGCACGTTCGCGGTGAAGTACGGCGAGATCTCCGCGCGCATTACCGATCTCAAATGCGAGGACGTGCAATCCGCGCAGGCCGACGCGCTCGTGCTGGGCGATCTTGGCTGCATGCTGAACATCGAAGGCAGGATGCGCCGTCGCGGCGACAACAAAACCCGGGTACTGCACGTCGCGGAGGTTCTCGCCGGCATGACCGATCCGGTTCAGGACCTGGACCGCAGGACTGCGGGCTGAAGCCGCAGGAGATACGCATGCAAGTTACATCGAACCAGTTCAAACACGCCGCCAGCCTCAAGCTCGCCGACCCGAAGGTGCAGAAGGCATTGCGCAATGCCAAGGGCAAGCTCGTGGTCGCGCGTTCGCGTTCCATTGTCGAGCTGGATAACTTCGAGGAGATCCGCGAGGCCGCCGCGCGCATCAGGGATTTCGGCCTTCAGCACATGGACGTGCTGCTGGAAGAGTGGGAGAAAAAAGCCGCGGCAGCGGGCACCATCGTGCACTGGGCCGAAACGCCGCAACAGGTCAATGATCTGGTGATCGGGATTGCACGCAAGCACGAGGTGCGCAAGATCATCAAGTCGAAGTCGATGCTGGGCGAGGAGACCAACCTCAACCACGCTCTCGAGGCCGCCGGACTCGATGTGCGCGAGACGGACCTCGGCGAATACATCATCCAGCAGTTCGGCGAGACACCGTCGCACATCATTGCGCCGGCAGTGCATAAATCGATGGACGACATCGCCGACCTGTTCGCCGAAAAGCACGGACGCCCACGACTCGACGATATCGCCTCACTGACGCACGAGGCACGGGAAATATTGCGCCCGCACTTCCTCGATGCGGACATGGGCATCAGCGGCGCCAACTTCCTGGTTGCCGAGACCGGTTCGACGATGATCGTCACCAACGAAGGCAACGGCCGCATGACCACCACCATGCCGCGCGTGCATGTGGCCATCACCGGCATCGAGAAGATCGTCCCGACGCTGGAAGACATTTCGCTGCTGCTGCGCTTGCTGACCCGCTCTGCGACCGGGCAATCCATCAGCAACTATCTTTCCTTTACCACCGGACCGAAGCGGCCGGGCGACAAGGACGGTCCCGGCGAATTCCACGTGATCATCGTCGATGCCGGACGCACGAAGGTGCTCGCATCCGAGATCCGCGAGGCCCTGCGCTGCATCCGCTGCGGCGCCTGCATGAATCACTGCCCGGTTTACCAGAACATCGGGGGCCATGCCTACGGCTGGGTTTATCCCGGGCCGATCGGCTCGATCCTGACGCCGGCCTATGTGGGCATCGAGAACGCGATCGACCTGCCGAATGCATCGACGCTGTGCAACCAGTGCGGCGTGGTCTGCCCGGTCAAAATTCCGTTGCCCGATCTGATGCGCAAGTTGCGCGAAGAACAGGTGCAGAAAAACCTGCGGCCCTGGCCGGAGCGCCTCGGACTCAGGTTGTGGGCGTGGACGGCGGCGCGTCCCGCCGTCTATGGCTTGTTGACAGGTATTGCGGCACGCATCGGCAAATGGCTGGGCGGGCGCGAGCGCCTGCTGCACAAACTGCCGGCGGCAGGCTCGGAATGGACGTCGGGCCGCGATTTTCCGGCGCCGCGCGGCAAGACGTTCCGCGAACTGTACGCGCAGCATAGAAGCCGGGGAACGCAATGAGCGCGCGAGACAACATTCTCAGGCGCATTCGTGAGGCTAACGGACACGAAGGCGCAACCGGCGCAAAAGAACGTGAAACCATTCTCGCGCGGCTTGATGCGCGCGTGCGCGGCCCGATGCCGACCATGGACTGGGAGACGCTGCCACGATTCCGCGAACGCTGCATTGCCATGATGTCCACCATCGACGAGGCAGGTTCGTTTGCCGAAGTGCCGCGGGCGGTAGCGTCCTATCTGAAACAGAAAAACCTGCCGACCAGCGGTGCGTGCTGGCCGGAATTCGCGCGGCTCGATTGGGCCGGCGCAGGCTTGCGCGTCGAAGCGCGCCCCAGCCACGGCGAGGACAAGCTGGGCATAACCGGGGCGTTTTGCGCGCTGGCCGAGAATGGTACGTTGATGCTGCTGTCGGGCGAGGACACCCATGCGACCACCAGCCTGTTGCCGGAAAACCATGTGGCGATCGTCGCGGCCTCACGCATCGTGCGCACGATGGAGGACGCCTGGGACTTGCTGCGCAGCGAACGCGCCAGCCTGCCGCGCCAGGTGAACTTCGTATCCGGCCCGTCGCGCACCGCGGACATCGAAATGACGCTGGTTCTGGGCGCGCATGGGCCTTTTCGGGTCCACGTAATTGTCGTCGACGCCTAGCCGGACGGAGGCGGCATCAGTTACCGCGTCCAACCCGAAAAGGCCAGCGCTCCTCCCCGCGAACGGGCGATTACGTCGCTAACGAGTCCGGAGTGCGTTCCGGGTCCATGTCATCGTCGTGGGCGGTTGAGCCATGGCAGGCGGGTATTGAAGTGCCGGCAAAAGGCGCATTGCAAATTTATTTGCCGCTGTAACCCTGAATTCCGGCGGCTCTTCCCTGGTCAAAGCCCGGCATGGACGACATAGGCTTTCTGCCTTCCTTTCCGCTCGCTGCCGCCAACTTGATGCTGGTCGGGGCGATTCTGCTCTGCGGACTCGCAGTCGGGCAGGTGTTCGTGCGCGTGCTCAAACTGCCTCGCATCACCGGGTTCGTCGCGGCAGGCCTTGTGCTCGGTCCGGGTGTGCTCGGCCTGCTCGACCAGACCATGCTCGGCGAACTGTCGATCTTCGTCGATATTTCGCTGGGCCTCATCTTGTTCGAACTTGGACGCAGGCTGGATTTGCGCTGGTTCACGCACGACCGCTGGCTGCTGGCGAGCAGCGTGGCCGAAAGCCTGCTGTCGTTCCTGTTCGTCTACGGGACGCTGCGTTTCTTCGACATCACGCCGGTATATTCGGCCACGGCGGCGGCCATCGCCATGGCAACCTCGCCGGCGGTATTGATCATGATCGTGCACGACCAGCGCGCGAAGGGACCGCTGACCGAGCGGCTGCTGGCGCTGACCGCGCTGAACAACGTATTTGCTTTCCTGCTGATCGCGCTGCTGTTCGGTTTCGTTTCCCTGGAATATCGCGCCGATTGGCTGCGGGCGGTGTCGCATCCGCTGTACTTGATTGTGGGTTCGGCCGGACTGGGCTATCTGGCGTTCATCGTTGCACGCACGCTGGCGCGCTGGCTGGGCAAGCGCGAGGACAGCCAGTTCGGCATGCTGCTCGGGCTGATCGTCGGCACGGTCGGCTGCGCGATTTCTTTCAAACTGTCGGTGCTGCTGGCGTTGCTCGCCTTCGGCGTATTCGCCAAGAATCTGGACCGGGACCACGACCTGATGGCGGTCGAGTTCGGTCCCGGCGGCCAGTTTTTCCTGGTCATGCTTTTCGTCATCACCGGCGCAGGATTGCGGCCCTCCGAACTCGCGGTGGCCGGTGCCATCGGCGCCGCCTTCGTTCTCGCGCGGCTCGCGGGCAAGCTTGCCGGACTCGGATTGTTTGCCCCGTTGTCCGGCATCGCGCCAAAGAAAGCCATCCTGCTCGGAATCGGCATGGTGCCGATGTCGGCCATCGCGGTGGTGATGGTGCAGGGCGCAGCAGCGCTGTATCCGGAATTCGGCGCGAAACTGTCCTCGATCGTGCTGTCTGCCGTGGTCATACTCGAACTGGTCGGTCCGCTGGCCACGCAATGGGCGTTGCGCCGGGCGGGCGAGACCGAATCGGCTACCGGTGTCGGCACATGACCCTCGAATTCACCCACTCGGCGCCTTTCACGATGGGGGTCGAGCTCGAACTCATGATCCTCAGTACCCACGACTGGAACCTCATTCGCGGCGCGGAGGACCTGCTGGCGCTGATCGAGAAGGAAAAGCATGCCGGCGACATCAAGCCGGAAATCACCGAAAGCATGATCGAGATCAGCACCGGTGTGAATACGGACTACTTCACCATGCTTGCCGAGCTGAATGCGATTCGCGATACGGTGATCAGCAACGCGCGACGCCTGAATCTGGCCATCGCCGGCGGTGGCACGCACCCGTTCCAGCACTGGAGCGAGCAGCGCATTTTTCCGAAGGAGCGCTTCTTCCATCTGCACGAGATGTATGGCTACCTCGCCAAGCAGTTCACCGTTTTCGGTCAGCACATCCATGTCGGCGTCAGTTCCGGCGACGATGCGATCTATCTGCTCCACATGATGTCGCGCTACATCCCTCACTTCGTCGCCCTTTCGGCGTCGTCGCCGTTCTCCCAGGGAATGGATACGATGTTCGATTCGTCGCGGCTGAACAACATCAATGCCTTCCCACTGTCAGGCACCATGCCTTTCGTTGCGGACTGGAGCGAGTTCAACGCCTATTTTGATTCCATGCGCGATCTGAAGGTGGTCGAAAGCATGAAGGATTTTTACTGGGATATCCGGCCCAAGCCGGAATTCGGCACCATCGAGATCCGCGTCTGCGATACGCCGCTCACGATCGAAAAGGCCGCAGCGCTGGCCGCTTATGCACAAGCGCTCGCACGCCACCTCATGATCGACCGGCCGCAGGGTCCGTCGCTGGACGTCTATCGCGTCTACAGCTTCAACCGGTTCACCGCGTGCCGTTACGGACTGGAGGCGGGCTTCATCGACGCCGGAACGCGTACCCGCCGGGCGCTCAAGGACGATATCGCGGAAACGCTATTGCGCCTGGCTCCGCACGCAGAAGCCCTGGGATCGACCGCGGCATTGGCGGAGATCGGCCGCATGGTCGAGTCCGGCCGCAACGACAGCTCCTGGTTACGGGATTCGTTCGAAAAAACCCGCGCCCTGGAGGATGTGGTGCGCCTGCAGAGCGAAGCCTGGAGCGCCACGGAAAAGGGCTGATTTTCCGAAGCCCCTATTTCATTCCTCGAGCAGGCCCAGTTTGCGTGCGACCCACCGGGTAGTGGTCGCCTGGATCAGGATGGTCATAAGGATGGCGATGAAAGTGACCGAGGCGATCAATT
>DASWEZ010000304.1:0-13244 GCA_036394495.1 Burkholderiales bacterium | reverse complement strand
ACAAACGTCGGATCGTTCGGATCCTTGTAGAGCGCGGGTTTTTCGATCTCGCCGGTCCACACCGTGGCGCCGGTGCCGATTTCGCCGGCCGTCATCGTCCATTGTTCGAAGCCCAGGCTGCTGTCTTCGCAACGCACTGCATACAGCATGATCTCCGATTTGTGCGGAAAGGCCTCGTCACCGATCGTCTGGACTTGGCTGAAGCTGCGCAGCACGCGCGCCTTCTTCAGATTGCCCACCTCGTAAATGCTGGTGCGGTCGACGAACACAGTTTCATTGCCCTCATGAGCCACCATGCTCCATTCCTCGGCGAAGGCCGTGGTCGCCAGCAATAAGAGTCCAGCTACAATCCATCTTGCTGTTTTCATGTCATTTCCTTTCAAGTCCATGCGCTCGGCAACAGAAATTGTTGCATGGCAGCAAATGTAGGCCTTCCCAGTCGAAACAAGAAGACGGCAAGTCGCATATCATTCATGCCATGGAAGCATGAGTGAGGAAGCAATGGACCGATTCACTGCAATGGGATTGTTCGTGCGCATCGTCGAAACCGGAAGCTTCTCGGCGGTGGCACGCGAGATGAACATGACTCAACCGACTGTCAGCAAACAACTGACGGCACTGGAACGCCAACTGAAAACCCGGCTGCTCAATCGCAGCACCCGGCAACTATCGCTGACAGAATCGGGTTCCGCTTATTTCGAGAGTTCCAAACGCATTCTCGATACGGTGAATGAAGCGGAAGCCAACCTCGGGGTTCTGCAGACCCAGCTGACCGGTGTGCTGCGCATCAATTCTTCCATCGGCCTGGGCCAGATGTACCTCGGCCCGCTGGTGTTGAAATTCCAGTCAATGCACCCGGGTCTGATGATCGATCTCGCTTACGCGGACCGTTTCGTGGATCTGGTGGAGGAGGGGGTCGACGTGGCGATTCGCATCGGACGGCTCCTGGATTCGAACCTCGCGGCGCGGCGCATCGGCACTTCCGAGCGCTGCATCATCGCCACGCCGGCTTACCTGAAAAAGAACGGTACGCCGAAGACGCCGCAAGATCTGGTGGACCACAACTGCATTCTTTATGCATATCTGTCCACCGGTAACGAGTGGATATTTCACGGCAAGGACGGCGAGATTCGCGTAAGAGTCTCCGGTACGCTGCGCGCGAACAACGGTGAAGCGATCAGGCAGGCGGTGATGGCCGATCTCGGCATTGCCGCGAGCCCGGCATGGCTGATCCAGGATGACCTCAAGGCAGGCAAGCTCCAGGAAATCCTTCGCGATTTCACTCCCCCGCCCGGGGAAATCAATGCCGTCTATCCGTCGGCGCGGCACGTGTCGGCCAAGGTCCGCGCCTTCACGGAATTTCTGAAGATCGAGTTCGAGCAGATCCCGGCGCTGCGCGTTAGATAAGTCCCCGTCCTCCAGGGCGGGCAGCCCGGCCGCGAGGAGTTCAGGCAGGGGCGATTTCGTTCGGAGAAAAATCCAGTTCGACTCGCGCGCCGCTCGGGTCGAAGCAGAACAACTGCCACACGCCCGAGTCCGGCTGCTTGCGCAAATCGTATTTGACGCCGTTCGACTTCAGCTTCGTCGCGATGGCAGGCAAATCCGAAGCGGAAAATGCCATGTGGTCGAGCACGCCGGCGGGAGGCTCCGGCAGCGGCCGGCCGGCAATGACATGCAATACGGGCTGCGCGCCGGCATACAACCAGGTACCGGGAAAGCCCAGCGGCGGACGGTAGCCCTCTTTCAGGCCGAGGATGCCGACGTAGAAATTTCTGGTGGCGTCGAGATCCTTCGTTAACACGGTAAAGTGGTTCATTCCATCGATGGCCATGATAGATCCGTGAATGTCGTGAATGTCGTGACGACGTGAATACCGTAAAAGCAACGATTCGGTGCCGTGATCCCGTCAGGGTTCAATCGAATATACGTGCAATGTTACCAACGTTTTGAAACGACATTCACGACATCAAGGGAACACTTGTGCCGATCGTGGCGCACGGATTCACGACATTCACGGCCTTCAAGCTATTTTCTGCTTCGCTTCATCCGTAAGAATGTGTTGCCGCTTGTCGAGCCACCAGCCGTATTGCACCGGCCAGGATTCGTATTCTCCTTGCGCGCCCAAAGCGACTTGCGCGTGCAGCGCCCAGTTCGGGTTGTAGAGGGACTGGCGACCGATGGCGATCAGGTCGGCCTGCCTGTCCTGGAGAATCTGTTCCGCCTGGTGTCCGTCGAGTATCAGTCCCACCGCCATCGATTTGATGCCGGATTCTTTTTTCACGCGCTCCGCGAAGGGCACCTGAAAGCCGGGACTGCGCTTGATGCGCGCCGCGGTTGCCGACCCCAGTAATCCGCCGGAAGAGCAGTCGACCACATCCACGCCGCGGGCTGCCAGTTCTTTTGCCAGGGTGACCGTATCCTCCAGCGTCCAGCCGCCTTCGATGCCATCGATCGATGATATGCGCACGAACAGCGGCTTGTCCTGCGGCACTGCAGCGCGCAACACCTCGGCAAGCTCCAGGGTGTAACGCATGCGGCCTTGCAAGTCGCCGCCGTACCCGTCGGTTCGCTTGTTGGCAAGCGGGGAGAGGAATTCGTGGCTGAGATATCCATGGGCCGAGTGCATTTCGATGACTTCAAAACCCGCCGCGAGAGAGCGCAACGCAGCCTCGCGCCAGCGCGCCTGTACGTTGCGGATTTCGTTCACGCTGAGTTCGTGCGGCACCAGCCAGCCGGTGTCCATCGGGATCGCGCTCGGCGCCACCACTTTCCAGATGTCTTCTCCGCGCGCGCGATCGGTATCGTTGATCGGGCCGTTGCCGTGCCACGGCCTTTGCATCGACGCCTTGCGCCCGGCATGGGCGAGCTGAATCGCCGGCACCGAACCGTTGGCCTTGATGAAATCGGCGATGCGCTTGAGTGGCGCGACGTGTGCATCGGACCAGATGCCCAGATCGCCATAAGTGATGCGGCCTTCGGGTTCGACCGCGGCGGCCTCGGTGAAAATCAGTCCGGCCCCGCCGGTGGCCATTTTGCCAAGGTGCACGAAATGCCAGTCGTCGGCGAATCCTTCCTTCGCCGAGTACTGGCACATGGGCGAAATGACGACACGGTTTTTCAGGGTGACGCCGCGCAGGGTGATCGGCGAAAACAGCAGTGGTTTGGATGCCATTGAAATCCTCTTGACGGGACGATTGCGGGACGACGAAATGCAGGAAATCTGAATCTAGGGATTGCGCGCAATCATGTCCAGCACCTGCGCGGCATAAGGCTTATTCGATCCGGCATCAAGTCCGCGGTCGGGTGTGTACGTGATACTGGTGGGAGCGATGGCCGTGATCGTCCATTTCCACCGGCACGACGTTGACCTTGCCGTGGCGTACTTCGCGCACTGCCATCAGCTCGTTCGCGAATTTGCTGACCTCGCCGGTTGCACCGCGAAGAATGACGGTTTCCAGGCAATTGTCGTGGTCGAGATGGACGTGCATCGATGACAGCACGAGGTGATGGTGCTGATGCTGAAGATCGGTAAGGCGTTCGGTCAGGTCGCGGGCATGGTGGCTGTAGACGTACGAGAGGGATGCAACACAGAACGGCGCCTCCTGCCGTTCGAGGCGCGCGGACTCGAGCTCGTTCCGGAGCATGTCACGCACGGCCTCCGACCGGTTCTGATATCCCTTCTGACTGATCAATTCATCGAACTGCTTGGCAAGGTCTTCATTCAGCGAAATGGTGAAGCGATCCATCGGGGCGTCCTCTTATCCGTTATGGATGAGATGTTACCGAAAAACGTAGGAAACGAGACGGATGAAGTGGGATATTCGATAGGGGGTTTACAGCCGCATCCGATCACCCTATATTATGATAAAGTTTAAATAATTCCTACTTCATAAGTATAAATAAAACAATAATATATAAAGTATTTCCCATTAGTTAGGTAATCTTCCTATCCGGGGGCATGGTGAGGACGGCAGGAAAATATAGGGGCAAAGGGGGGGGCTTTGCTCGTGTGGGAGGCATCATTGGCGGATCGCTGGCCTGGTTTGCAGTTCTTCCAACGACGGCGCACTCGGCGGAGACGGACTTGACCGCGCCCGAAGTCGAGGTCCTGGGCACCTATGAAACGGGTGTCGGTACGTCGGATTCCGCCAGCGAAGGCAGGGTAACCGCAAGACGGGTGGAAACCCGGCCGGCGCTGCGACCCGGCGAAATTCTCGAATATGTCCCCGGAGTGATCATTACCCAGCACAGCGGCGACGGCAAAGCCAATCAGTATTACCTGCGCGGCTTCAATCTGGATCACGGCACCGACCTGGCGATCAGCGTCGCGGGAATGCCGGTGAACATGCCCACGCATGCGCACGGACAAGGTTACGCCGATCTGAATTTCTTGATCCCGGAACTGGTTTCGGGTATCGACTATCGCAAGGGGCCTTACTACGCAGAGGTTGGCGACTTCAGTGCGGCCGGTGCGGCGAACATCGAGTATGCCAATTCGCTTCCGCATACCATCGGTTCTGTCACCCTCGGGGAGCATGATTACAAGCGCGCTTTGCTCGCGGGTTCGCCGAATATAGGTGGCGGCACTTTGTTGTACGGCATCGAACTGATCGGCCAGGACGGCCCCTGGGACAATCCGGAAAATTTCAGGAAATTCAATACCGCGTTGCGCTACAGCCGTGGCGACAACGCCGACGGGTTTTCCGCCACCGGCATGGCATACAAGGCCGATTGGGATTCGACCGACCAGATTCCCCAGCGTGGGGTGGATCAGGGATTCATTGATCGCTTTGGCGCAATCGATCCGAGCGATGGCGGCGAAACTTCTCGCTACTCCCTTTCTTACGAACAGCATCACAATTTCACTGGCGGTCGCGCGGCGCTCGACGCCTACGCCATCCGTTCCAGGCTGAGCCTCTGGTCGAATTTTACTTTCTTCCTCGATGACCCGGTCAACGGCGACCAGTTCGAGCAGCGTGAAAGCCGCACGGTACTCGGCGTACATCCGCGCGTGGAGTTTTACAACAAGCTCGCCGGCATGGACACCATTTTCAAGATCGGCCTGCAGGCACGCCGCGACGATATCGATCCCGTCGCTCTGTACCATACCGTCGACCGCGAGGTAATAGGCATCACGCGGCAGGACAAGGTGGTGGAGACCAGCGTGGGCGTCTACGCCGAGGAAACGCTGCATGTCACCGAGAAATTCCGCACGATTCTGGGCTTGCGTGGCGACCAGTATTATTTCGACGTGGACAGCAACATTCCCGTGAACTCCGGCAAGGTCGACGATGCCATCATTTCGCCGAAGCTGAGTTTGATTTTCGGCCCATGGACGAAGACCGAGTACTTCATCAATTACGGTTACGGCTTCCACAGTAACGATGCGCGCGGAACTACGATCACCGTGGATCCTGGTTCTGGAGCACCGGCCGAAAAGGTCGATCCGCTGGTAAGGTCCAGGGGCGCCGAGGTCGGCGTGCGTTCGGAGATCATCCCCAATCTGGAGACGTCCCTGGCGCTGTGGCAAACTGGATTCTGAACTGCTGTTCGTCGGCGACGCTGGTACGACCGAGCCGAGCCGTCCCAGCAAGCGCACCGGCATCGAGTGGACGAACCATTACAGGCCGAAATCCTGGTTGCTGCTGGATCTGGACCTGTCCGTTTCGCGCACACGCTTCACCGACGAAGATCCGGCCGGCGACTACATTCCTGGCTCCCTCGAAAAAGTCGCGTCGTTCGGCGTGACGGTCGATTCCATCGGTCCGTGGTACGGCATGCTGCAATACCGATATTTCGGCCCGCGTCCGTTGATCGAAGACAACTCGGTACGCTCCAAATCGACACAGATCACCAACCTGCGCGTCGGCTACAAACTCGGCCCAAAGTGGCGCGTGCACATGGACGTGTACAACCTGTTCGACCGCAAGGATAGCGATGTCGATTATTTTTACGCGTCCCAACTGAAGGGCGAGGCGGCGCCGGTGGACGATATCCATTTCCATCCTGTCGAGCCGCGTACTTTACGGTTTACGTTGACCGGATACTTTTGACATCATTGCGCCTGCCAGTCCGCTTGGTAGATTGGTGATTGCACGATCGGTTTTTTTCGGAGGTTGATCGCATGGCTGCAGATCCAGATCGACAATATTCGATATCGAGTACCGCCCGATCGGCGGCGTTGGCGTGCTGGCTTTTTGCTCCGGCGATCGCCCTTGCACACGTGGGGCAGGGCGACGTCTCGGGCGGATTTCTCGCCGGTCTGGAACATCCCGTCTTCGGACTCGATCACGTCGTGGCGATGGTTGCGGTCGGTATCTGGGGTGCGCAACTGCGTGCGCCCGCAATCTGGGTGCTCCCGGTTACTTTTCCGCTGGTCATGTCTTTCGGCGGCATCCTCGGCGGGCTCGGCGTGCCGATCCCCGGAATCGAAATCGGCATCGCCGTGTCGGCCGTCGTGCTGGGTGCGATGGTGGCATTCGCCGCGCGTCCTCCACTCTGGGTGGCCGCCGTCATCGTCGGCGTATTCGCCGTATTTCACGGTTACGCACACGGCGCCGAGCTTCCGGAATCGGCGAACGCGATCTCCTATGCCATGGGCTTCGTGATTGCCACTGGCAGCCTGCACGCCCTGGGCATACTGATCGGCGTGATCAACAAATGGCCATGGGGCGGGAAATGCCTTCGCGCCGGCGGGGTACTGATCGGACTCTGCGGCGTGTATTTCCTGGTCTCGCACTTCATGGCCGGTTGAGCCACGCGCCCATGCGAAAGCTCGATTTCGGCGGCAGCGCTGTACTGATCGTCTGGCTGATGTCCCTCGCCGGACCGGCCGACGCGCATTCGACCGTGAAGGGAGTTGGCGACCTTTACGCCGGACTGCTGCATGTCGTGACCGGACTGGAACACATCCTGCCATTCATCGCGCTCAGCATTCTTGCCGGGCAGCGCGGATTGAAGTCGCAGGCGGAGGCGGTACTGCTGGTATTTCCCGTCGCACTGATGATCGGGGCCGCTGCGGCCCTCTGGATTCCCCCGATGCCGGGACTGGCCTTCTTCAATGTGGCCTCCGCGATTCTGTTGGGCGGCCTCGTTGCTTCCGCATGGCCACTGCCGTCGGTCGTGTTCTATGGACTCGTCGTCCTGTTCGGCATCAGCCACGGGTTCGCCAACGGCGAAGCCATTACTGGAAGCATCAAGGCTTACCTGTTCATCCTCGGGATCGGCCTTGCCGGCCTGGCAATCGTGGCTTACGGCACGCTGATGGTCGATTTTCTGCAGAGGCGCAAGGTGGGCTGGATGACGATCGCCGTGCGGGTGGCGGGCAGCTGGATTGCTGCGATCGGCGTGCTCGTACTTGCGACGGCCGGCAAGTCGCTGCTTGCCTAGATAAAACGACTCGACGCCGCGTGTTACCGGCGCAGGGATTCGATTGCGCGCGACATGCGTTCCAGCGCTTTTTCCAGCAGCGCGCGCGGACACGCAAAATTCAACCTCAGGAAACCCGGGGCACCGAACATTGCGCCGTCATAGAGGCCCACACCGGCATCATTGACGAATTTCACCGGATCGTCCGTGCTCAATCCACGCGCGTCGATCCAGGAAAGATAAGTCGCTTGCGCATGCCAGACATGCAACCCGGCCATCTTCCCAATCTCCCGCTCGACGAGATCGCGGTTGCCGCCCAGGTATTCCAGCAACGCGACTTGCCATTCCTTGCCATCCTTGTACGCGGCCTCGGTCGCAACGTAGCCCATCAGCCCGACGTGATGGACGATGCCGGCCATCGCGTTCCTGAGCTTGACGCGCAAATCGGGATTGGACGCTATGGCGTAGGCACATCCCAGGGCGGGCAGGTTGAAGGTCTTGCTCGCCGACATCAGCGTGACCGTGCGCCGCGCAATTTCCTCGTTTAGCGTTGCGATCGGAACGTGGCGCCTGTCCGCATCGAGGATCAAGCCGCTGTGGATCTCGTCCGAGCAAAGAACCAGGTCGTGGCGCACGCACACGTCAGCGATTTCCTGCAGCTCGTTGCGTGAGAACACGCGGCCGACCGGATTGTGCGGATTGCACAACAGCAACACGCGCGAACTTGGCGTTATCGCACGTTCGAGAGCGTCCATGTCCCAGCGCCACACGCCGTCCGATTCGATCATCTGCACGCGCACGGCGTTGCGCGCTGCATTGGCCGGCGCAGACAGAAAGGGAGGATAGATCGGCACCGCGGTCAGCACGTCGGCGCCTTCGCGCCCGAAAGCCCGGCAGACCACGTTGAGCCCGACCACCAGTCCCGGCAACCAGACGATCCAGTCCGGTTCGATCTTCCAGCCGTAGTCGCTTTTCAGATGGGCGACGATGGCGTCGACGAGGCCGGACGGCGGTTCGCTGTAACCATAGATGGGATGATTGACCCGTTCGCGAAGCGCCTCCACGACGGCAGGTGCGCAGGCGAAATCCATGTCGGCCACCCACATCGGAATGATGTCGCGGCTGCCGTACTTGTTCCATTTGACACTTGCCGTACCGCGGCGCTCTACCGGCGTATCGAAATCGAATTTCAATGGGTTCTCCGTGCTTCGCTCGTATTTAACCACAGCACGGAGCCGCGACGCCGCGTTGCCGGGAAATCGGCGGCCATACCAGGCGGGTATGGTAGTTGCAGCATGGTTCCACATAAGGCGCAGGCGCCTGTTTCAAGGCAACAACGGGAAGAATTTACATGCGAACGGTAGGAATTGCCGCAGGATCGCGACGAGGCGGTAGCGCCGTGAAGGCGTGGCTGGCGCCTTTTCATCACGGACTGAAAGCGCCGGCGCTCGTGTTGGACAGAACGCTCAAGGTTTTGCGGGCATGGTCCGATGATCGTCTTGTTTCCGAATCGGCCGCGGTCGGCTTCTTTGCGGCTTTTTCGATGGCGCCGATGCTGGTCGTCGTGATCGCGGTCGCGGGCTTCTTTTTCGGGGCCGACGCCGTTCAGGGACGGTTGCTCTCCGAAATCGAAAATCTGATGGGAAAAGAGGCAGCGGTCGCGGTTCAGGCCATGGTGGCCAGCGCATGGAAATCCGGCGGGCCGGAATGGGTGGGCCTTATTTCGCTGGTCGGTGTCATGATCGGCGCCTCCGCGACATTTTCCGAACTGACCAGCGCGCTCAACTGGATCTGGCGGGCGCCCGCCAAGCAGGGCACGGTGGCGACGCTGATCAAGGTCCGGCTGATGTCCTTCGGCCTGGTCCTGGGGACGGGGTTCCTGATGATCGTGCTTCTGATCATGGATGCAATTCTGTCTTTCGCCGGTAGCGCGTTGCTCTCCGGCCGGGAAGGTATAGCGGAATCCGTCATGGTTGCGGCACAGCATGCCCTTACGTTCGCCGTCCTCTTTGGCGCTTTCAGCGTGATGCTGAAAATCCTGCCCGATGTGCACGTGCGCTGGAGAGACGCCACGTTCGGCGCTTTCGTCGCAACCATTCTTTTTAGCGTCGGCAAGCATTTCCTGGCCCTGTATCTTGCGCATGCCGGCACCGCCAGCGCATTCGGAGCGGCCGGCTCCCTTGCTGTCGTATTGTTGTGGCTTTTTTTCTCGGCGGCCATTTTTCTGCTCGGCGCCGAAGTGGCGGCGCATGCCTTGCCAAGGTCGCTGGATCCGGCGACAAGAACAATCAGTGAAAGTCGCGCGAAGATGCGTTGAGGCTTCCGATCAGTACGGAGCGATCCACAAGATTCTCTGCAATGACATGGATTACGTCGCCTTCGCGTTCCAGCATGCCTTCCACGTGCAATAACCGCGCTCCCAATAGCGGGCGCCGCTGCTTTTGCGATAATTTTTTCCAGACCACGACATTGATCTGCCCGGTCTCATCCTCGAGCGTGACGAAAATCACGCCTTTGGCTGTGCCGGGA
This sequence comes from Burkholderiales bacterium, assembly GCA_036394495.1. Taxonomy (GTDB): domain Bacteria; phylum Pseudomonadota; class Gammaproteobacteria; order Burkholderiales; family JACQAP01; genus JACQAP01. The sequence goes on along the minus strand of DASWEZ010000304.1, from coordinate 3,347 downwards.
TGCTGGCGGCAAGTAACCAGGCCGACAACGTGCACAGGCGTCTTCGTCGGCATGTGCCTCAACTGCTCGGCGGTGCTGAAAGAATGCTTTTCAAACCTCGGGCGCAATAATGCAAGCGGATGACGCCGCAACGTCAGGTCGGTGCTGGCATAGTCGTCGATGATTTCCTGGGCCTCGGTCGGTGCGGCCAGTGCAATCGCCGCCTCGACGATCGGCACCGATGCGAGAACAGGCGGACGCTTCTCGATTCCGGCAACCAGCCAGGCCGCATTCCTGCGATGGCCGGCCAACGATTCGAGCGCGCCGGCGGCGGCGAGGGCGTTCATGTCCTTGCGTGACAGGGTTGCCTGAAGCGCGATTTCTTCGAAATCAAGTGAAGGACGAACAGGAAGTGCTGCGTACTGGGTGCTGCGTGCTGCGATGAGCCGCTGCGCGGCCTCTTTTGAGAGTCCCTTGACCATACGCAAACCCAGGCGAAGAGCCGACTGGCGCGAGGCGCCGTTACTTCGCGGCACGCAGTACGCAGCACTCAGCACCGGGTTCCCAGATTCCTCCAGCGTGCAGTCCCACTCGCTCACGAGAGCGTCCACCGCCCTGACTTCCACGCCATGCCGTTGCGCATCCTGCACCAGTTGCGGGGGCGCATAAAAACCCATCGGCTGGCTGTTCAGCAGGGCGCAGGTAAAAGCAGCAGGTTCGTAGCACTTGAGCCAGGCCGAGACATAAACCAGCAATGCGAAACTGGCTGAATGCGATTCGGGAAACCCGTATTCACCGAAACCCTTGATCTGCTCGAAGATCTGCAGGGCGAATTTCTCGCTGTATTTATTTTTTCTCAGCATTCCGTTTATAAGACGGTCCCTGAATGGTTCGAGCCCGCCTTTGCGTTTCCACGCCGCCATGGCCCGGCGCAGTTGATCCGCCTCTCCCACCGAGAAATCGGCGGCCACCATGGCGATCTCCATGACCTGCTCCTGGAAAATCGGCACGCCGAGAGTGCGTTCCAGAACCTTTTTCAGGTCCAGAGATGGATATTCGATTTCCTTGCCCTCTTTTTTCTTTTTCCGGTTCTTCAGGTAGGGGTGCACCATGCCGCCCTGGATCGGACCGGGGCGCACGATCGCCACTTCGACCACGAGGTCGTAGTAATTTTCCGGCCTGAGGCGGGGCAGCATCGACATCTGCGCTCGTGATTCGACCTGGAACACGCCGATGCTGTCCGCCTTGCAGAGCATGTCGTACACTGGCCTGCCATCCTCCCCATCTTCGTCAGCAAGAATGCTCGCCATGGACAGGGAGCTGCCGCGGCGCCGGTTGACCATTTCCAGCGCGAGACGGATCGCGGTGAGCATGCCCAGCGCCAGCACATCGACTTTCAGCAGGCCGAGTGCATCAAGGTCGTCCTTGTCCCACTGGATGTTAGTGCGCAGCGGCTCCGTGGATTCCGTGTTCGTACTTTCGCCCGCGGCGGCGACGCCGTCGTCGGTATAGCGTGAAGGATCGCCGGGCATTGCTGCATTCTCGATCGGTACCAGTTGCGAAAGCGGTCCGCGTGAAATAACGAAACCGCCGACATGCTGCGAGAGATGGCGCGGGAATCCCGACAATTCGGAGGTGAGCGTGATCAGCTTGTGGATCACCGGCGAGCCGGGTTCGAAACCGGCTTCGCTTAAGCGTGTCGCTCTTTCGCCCGGTTTGTCCCACCAGACAAAGCTGCCGGCGATGCGATCGAGTTGCAGCGCATCCAGGCCCAGCGCTTTGCCAACGTCGCGGAAAGCACTGCGCGTCCGGTAACTGATCACCGTTGCGGCCAGCGCGGTGCGATGACGCCCGTACTTGCGATAAATGTACTGGATGACTTCCTCACGGCGCTGGTGTTCGAAATCGACGTCGATGTCCGGCGGTTCATTGCGCTCTTTCGAGAGGAACCGTCCGAACAGCAGCCGAGTGCGGCTCGGATCCACTTCGGTGACGCCGAGCGCATAGCAGACCACCGAGTTGGCAGCCGAGCCGCGGCCCTGGCAGAGGATCTTTTGCGTTCGCGCGTACTGGACGATGTCATGCACGGTCAGGAAAAAAGCCTCGTATTGCAGCTCGGCGATCAGTGCGAGTTCTTTTGCGGCGTTTTCACGCACGAACTGCGGAACACCATCGGGATAGCGCCGGTTCAACCCGGCTTCGGTCAGTTCCGCCAGGTACTGCGGCGGAGTCTTGCCGGCGGGAACGATTTCCTCCGGATACTCGTACTTCAGTTCGTCCAGGCAAAAATTGCACAACCCGGCAATGCGGATGGTTTCGTCCAGCAATGTCGTCTGCCAGTAAATTTTTTCCAGCCGCGCAATCGGGCGCAGGTGGCGTTCGCCGCTGGCTTGAAGGGCGAGGCCGGCCTTCGCAACCGGCACGCCCAGCCGGATTGCCGTCAGCGTGTCTTGCAACGCCCGGCGTCCGCGAGCATGCATGTGGACGTCGCCGCTTGCCACACAGGGAAGCCCCGTGCGCCGGCCGAATTCCTGGAGTGCGTCGAGGCGTTCGCGGTCGCCGCTGCGCGCCAGCAGTTCGATCGCAATCCAGAGGCGGCCGGGGAATCGCTGTGCCAGCCACAATGCGTCTTCAGGCTGCGGCTGCGCCGGCGGCAGCCACAGCGCAAGGCAATGCGGGACACCGGATTCGAGATGGCTGCGCGAAAGGCGGTATTCGCCCTTGGGAGCATTGCGCCGGCCTTGCGTAATCAGTTCGGAAAGGTTGCCGTAGCCTTCGCGGTTGGTTGCCAGCAGCACGAAGCGCAGCCCATCCTCGAGCTGGAGCTCGGCACCGATGATCAGCTTGAATGTGTCTTTACGTTCTTTGTTGTGCTCTTTAACGGCCGCGTGCGCGCGCACGACACCGGCGAGCGAACATTCGTCGGTGATCGCCAGCGCCTGGTAACCGCGCCTGATCGCGGTCTTGACCAGTTCCTGCGCATGCGAAGCGCCACGCAGGAAACTGAAATTGGTCAGGCAGTGAAGCTCTGCATAGGCCACGGGAGATGCCGCATCGTCAGGCGAAAATGCCGTGGACGAACCACTCGCGCCCGTCGGGCCGTTCCCGGTAGAGCCAGACCTTCGTGCCCGCACCATCGCGTGCGACGAAGTAGTCGCGCTTCACGTCGAAGTCATCCCACCAGCCGGACTCGACGCGTTCGGGGCCTTCCATCAACCGCATCGGCCTGTCCGTTCCCGGAAGGGTGTCATCTGGGCGCAATTTCAGCGGCAGCGGAAACAGCCACAGCGGGCGATGCAGGTCGCACACACCGTCGCTGGCGTGGCCGGGCAGCGTCCTGCGGAAAGCCCGCTCCGGACGGTGGTCGG
>DASWEZ010000303.1:0-3240 GCA_036394495.1 Burkholderiales bacterium | reverse complement strand
CGATAACGCCGTTCCCTCGCCCCTCGCCCCTCGTCCCTCGCCCCTGTACTTCATTACTTCAGATTCGGGCACTGCGCACCCGGATCGACGTCCTTGAACGTCGACAACGTCTTCACGCTACCGTCCTTCTGCACCTGCCCGAGATACATGGTCAGCGGGGCATGGCGCTGCTTGTTCATCTTGATCACGCCGCGCGGGCCTTCGAAGGCGACTTCGGACAGCGCCGCGATGACTTTGTCGGCGTCGGTCGATCCGGCCTTCTCCACCGCCATCTTGTAGGCATAGACGCCTTCATACTGCGGCACGGACAAGTCGTTCGGGGTCTTCAGGCCGGCGCCGAATTTCTTCTGCATCGCCGCGAGGAATTCCTTGTTCTTCGGCGAATCGATGGTCGTGAAATATGAACCGGAAATGAAAATGCCCTCCGCATCGGGACCCATGCTTTTCGCCGTGCCCTCGTCGACGGCCAGGTTGCCGTAGGGAATGTTCACGCCCGCGGCGCGAAGCTGCTTGGTCAGCGTAACATTGGGTGCGCCGCCGGCGGTCGACGTGATCAAGGCATCGGGCTTGGCCGCCTTCAGCTTGCTTATGATCGGCGTCCAGTCGGAGCCATCCATCGGCAGGTATTCCTCACCGAGGACTTTACCGCCGGTTTTCTCGATATAGCCCCTGGTGAACTCGAGCATACCGCGCCCGAATGCATAGTCGCTGCCGATCAGGAAGAAGGTCTTCGCCTTGTAGTTCTTGTTGAAGTAGTCGACGATCGGTGCCACCTGCTGGTCCGGGACCCAGGCGTTGACGTAGAGATACTTGTTGCACGAACGGCCTTCGTAGAACGAGGTGTAGATGAACGGTGTCTTGCCGCGCGTGACGATCGGCAGTCCGGCGTTGCGCGCCGCGCTGGTCTCCATGGAGATCAGCACATTGACCTTCTTCTGGAAGATCAGCGAATCGAAAGCCTTTTGCGCACCGGCGGCGCCGCTGCCGTCGTCCGCCACCTCGAGCACGACCTTCTTGCCCATGATGCCGCCTTTGGCGTTGATCTCCTCGGCCGCGAGTTCGGCCGACTGCACGACCGAAGGCGCGACCACGCTGTTGGCCCCGCTCAGGCCCACCGGGATGCCGATTTTGATGACGTCCTCCGCCAGGGCGAAGGGACTGGAGAGCAAGGCGCCCGTCAGCGCCGCGCCGACGGACAGTCGAATGGTTTTCCGCAACATGGTGACCTCCACATAAAGACTTCGGTTCAGGTAACACGGGCCGAAGGTCCGTGCCGTCGTTTCCAATTGAGTACGTTCATCGGCCGCTACCGGCGCCGTCTATGCAAGCACCATGCCGCTCGTCCCGCGGCCGACGGAACAGTTGAATCGGCGCCATGCGCACAGCGAACAGCACTGCCTTCGCACTGAATGCGTGCATATAATCGATGCATGCACCAGCACGAAACCCCGCGCAGAAAATAAAAAAGCCTTCGTTCCGCCGCAACGGCGTCAGAACGAAGGCTTCATAGCCCCTGATGTAACGCGGCAGCCCTGCCGCGTGCGCAACTCAACGACACCAGTTTTTCACGGCGCGCGCAAACCTGTCAAGGCGATTTGCGAACCGGCATCCGCAGCACGGTGTTGCGAGGCTCGCGCGCGTTGCGCGTGTTGTCTTCCAGGCTCTTGTCGAACACGCGGTGCGCGGTAATGATCGACCTCGCCACCACGCCCATGGCAAGGCGCTGTGCGGTGGCCTGCTGGCGGATCAGCTGGTAAGCGCTGTCCTCGCTCGAACCTTTCACTTCCATGAGGATGCGTGTCGCCCGTTCTATTTCGCGGCGGCTGCGCAGCGTTTCCTCGAGCTTGGCGACCTTGCTGAGCAACCGGTTCTGGTAGCCCTGCAGGGCACGCGCCATCACCAGGCTGGAAAGTATCCCGGATGCGCGGATCGGCTTGCTGATGAAGCTGTGCGCATTGGTGTCGAGCAGGCTGCGCAACGCCGTCGGATTCTCGAAGTCGACGATCGCGATCAGCGACGGTCCCGGCTCCGTCGCGGCTTGCGCAACGGTCGTGGATGCGGTGGGCCCGACCGAAAAAAACACGACATCGACATCGGCCGGCAGACTGGGCGGCAAAGGCCAGGCGAGCCTGGTCTGGCAACCAATGCGGCGCAGGTGCCGGATCAGTTCGTCGATTTCCTCGTCGGCCGGATGAATGACCAGCACGCGCGTACCACGCAGTTCATGAATCGGATCGAGGGACATCGCTGCTCTCCTTGTTGGGTTTCGTCAGCCCGAAGCCTGGACGGCATCGGGCAGATCTTCGACGCCGCCGTAGGACACCAGCCAGGGGTCCGGTTGCACCAGCTGCTCGGATTCCCAGACCAGGTCGAATTCATCCACGCCGTTCCAGACGCCAACGCGAGGTATCAGCCAGGTGTGGTTGTTGTCCGAGTCGATGACGATGCGGCCGTAGGGCGCTTCCATCTCCATGCCGCGCGCGCACGACATCATGCGCTGGGTGTCCATTTCGCCTGCACGTTCGAGCGTCAACGCGAACAGCCGCACCGCGGAATAGGCGGCCGAGGCGTACTGGCTGATCGCCGCCGCGGCGCCGAAACGCCGCCGGAAGGCATGAACGAAGTCGCGGTTGGCTTTGCTGTCGATGCTGCTGAAGTAAGGCGCCGCCGTTATATGCCCCGCGCACTCCGCGCGGCCGACTTCGAGCAATTCCGCTTCGGTCACGTTGTGGCTGGCGATCGGAATATCGACGGGATCGATTCCCGCGTCTGCATAGCGCTCGCAGAATCCACAGATGTTGGTTCCGACCAGCGTGCTGAATACCACGTCCGGCCGCAACGCCAGCACGCGCCCCACCAGGCGGTCCAACTCCCCTTCCGGCGCTTGCATCGGCAGGTAAATCTCGTCGAGCACCTCGCCGCCGTGCCGCTCGATCAGGTCGCGCATGACGCGGTTGGCTTCACGCGGGTAGATGTAGTCCGAGCCGATCAACAGGAAGCGCCGCGCGCCGCGGCGGAACAGGTAGCGTGCCAGCGGCAGGCTGTTCTGGTTGGTGGCCGCCCCGGCATAGATCACGTTCGGCGAATACTCGAAGCCTTCGTACAGGTCCGGGTACCAGAGCATGCCGTTGCGCCGCTCGATCGAAGGCAGCACCGCCTTGCGGCTCAGCGAGGTGCAGCAGCCGACAATGACGCCAACGGCATCTGCAGTGAGCAGGCGATCGGCGTACTGCCGGTACA
>DASWEZ010000302.1:0-4147 GCA_036394495.1 Burkholderiales bacterium | reverse complement strand
CATTGGTAGTGGCCCGCAAGGACGGCACCCGCCTCGCGGATACCAAGACCGTGATCCGCGAACTGGGTGATATGGGCGCTCATATCGTCGGTACGGTGTTCAACGCTTTCTGAAACTGGCCGGCGGTCCGCGTCTGGCGCCGCCACGATGTGTAGCCAACGCGCCAAAAGAACGCCAACTGCAATGCCCATCGTCCACGCTTCTTGAACAATGTCATGCTGCGCGCGATTTTTGTCACGGGTTCGTTGTATCCCGCCGGTGCCGAACGGCATGCGATAACGGTCGCGAATGGTCTGGTGGAGCGCGGCCACGAATGCCACATCGTCCACGTCAAGGATGAGACGCCAAATCTGATCGACAGCGTCCGCTTGAATGCAGCGGGAACGGTGCATTGTCTCGCTGCAACCCGCTACCTGGACCGGCGCGCCGTGGCAGATTTCGCGGCGCACATCTTCCGCATCCGTCCTTCCGTGATCGTGGCCGCCAACGCCTATGCGCTGATGTATTCCTGGTTCGCGCTGCGCCTTTGCGGTCTGCGGGTGCCGCTGGTCGTCACGTATCACTCGACCCTGCTGCTCGGAATAAAGGAGCATCTGCAGATGCTCCTCTATCGCCTGTTCTTCTGGACTGCCGATTGTTCGGTTTTCGTCTGCGAAAAACAGAAGCGCCGCTGGCTTCGACGCGGCGTGTTCTCGCGCCGAAACGCGATGATCCATAACGGTGTGGACACCAAGGCATTCTTCGACCGTTCGACTCCCGCGGAACGCGCGCGGTTGCGCGGCACGCTCGGCTTCTCCGAAGCGGACTACGTTGTGGGCATATCGGCGCGGCTGCGCCCGGAAAAGAACCATGTGCAGTTGGTCGACGCGGTGGCCCTGCTGCGGGCCATGGGCATCCCGGCGCGCGTTCTGATGATTGGCGACGGGGAACTGCGCGAAGTCGTCGAATCCCGCGCCCGCGAACTCAAGGTCGCGCACCACGTCGTGATCACGGGGTTTCAGCAGGACGTCCGTCCCTACATCGGCATCTGCGATGCCATGGTGTTGTGCAGCCATACCGAGGCGTTTTCCCTGGCGGCCATCGAGGCGATGGCCATGGGCAAGCCGTTCGTGCATTCCGATGTCGGCGGCGCGGCGGAGATGATCTGGCCGGGCGAGAACGGCTTTCTGTTCCCGGTCGGCAATACCAGGGCGCTGGTCGACCGCCTCGCGCGGCTGGCAAACCCGGCGCAGCGTAAACGCATGGGCAGCCGGGCGCGCGCGCGAGTGGAAGAGATGTTCTCGGAAACGAAGATGGTGGATCGCTATGAACAACTGCTGGTGGATCTTTGCGGGGTTCGCCCCGAAGCGGCGGCGGTTGTGTTTCGTTGAAGGCGATGTTGCCGCGGCTCCGCCGGGAGAAGCCTTGATTTCCCGCCGGACCGCAATCGTCGACAGCACGGGTCATGCCCGACAACGGAATAACCGGCCCCGGGGTGCCCTGCGCCCCGCGATTCTGCGCGAATCTGCAGGTGCGCACGTCCATCCGGACCATGGTTCTCCCTCAAGGACGACATCCTGACAACCGAAACTGTACCCACGGATAAACGCAAGGGACAACTTTGTATCTCGGCACGGACGTCGTCTTGGCAGTCGCGATCGCATTGGATGCCGTGACGCCGCTGAAAGGGTCAAACCATGTGGAAGATCGTTGAATCCGCTCGCGCGGCTTTGTCTGTTTCTTACGCCGGCCCCAGTCGGATTGGCGCCCCCGGATTTCGCGCAACTGCAGCCGCGGGCCGTGCGATGAAACGCATTGCAGCCTTGCTGGTGGCGGGCGCGCTGGTTTCCTGCGGAGGAGGCGGCGGAAGTGACACCGTGCCCCCGCCGGCAGGCGGCGGCACCCCGCCCGGCGACACGGTCAGCATCACCTCTCCTGCCTCCGGGGCCCTCATTTCCGGCAGCGTCACTGTAACGGCGGACGCCACGATCAGTGGCGGAGTCGCGGGCGTCCAGTTCCAGGTGGACGCTGCGAACGCTGGCGCGGAAGATACCGACGCGCCCTATTCGACCTCATGGAATAGCACTGCCGTCAGCGACGGCACGCATACACTGACTGCCATCGCGCGCGGTGCCGCGGGCAACCTGATCACGTCGCCGTCGGTCACCGTTATCGTTTCGAATGCCGCGCCGCCGCCGCCCCCCCCGGCGCCTGGGCGCGTCGAGGAAACAGATGCTGCCGTGACCTTGAGTGCAGGTTGGACGCAGGCCACCCCCGATTGGTACGGATGGAGTGCGGGAACTGCCGTGCAAGCCTCCGTGCCTCCGGCGAAAGCGACGTACACCTTCACCGGGACCTCGGTCACGTGGATCGGGCAGCGCAGCAACATCAGTGGAATCGCCCGCGTCAAGGTCGACGATGATCCCACAGGCGTCCTGGTGGACCTGTTTGCGCACAACAACGAAACCAACAACCCGGTCTATTCGGTGTATGGCCTGGCTCCCGGCAGCCATACGCTGACGATCGAACCGACGGGCACCAAGAACGATCAGTCGAACGGAAGCGCCGTCGTGGTGGATGCATTCGTCGTGCCGGCTCCCGTGGTCTCGCACTTGCAGGAGACGGATCCGGACGTGGCGTTCACTGGTGTGTGGGCCCAGGCGGATGACCGTTTTGGATGGAGCGGCGGCGGCCTCGCCACCGTTCCGGATCCGCCGGTGGGGGGCGCGCGGGTCTCCGAAACCAATGGTGCAAAAGTCACGTTGACTTTCAGGGGAACGGCAGTCAGTTGGGTCGGCTATCGCGGCCGCGACGCCGGTCAGGCCAATGTCCAGGTGGATAACGGTGCTGCCGTCATGGTCGATTTGTATTCCCCGGCGGACAAGGTCCAGGCCACCGTGTTCACGGCAACGGGATTGGCCGACGTAGGCCATACGCTCACGATCACGGCGTTGGGCACCCATTACATTGCTTCGACGGGTGCCAAGGTCGTCGTGGACGCATTCGACGTGAGGACGCCGGGAAGACGCTATCAGGAAGAAGATCCTGCCGTCGTCTACAGTCCCGGCAACTGGATGTTCAAGAACCTCAACAGAACCTGGAGCGAAGGAAGCATATCCGAATCCGCCACGCCGGGCGCGTCCGTTACCTTCACATTCACCGGTACATCGGTCAGCTGGATCGGTTGCCGCAAGCTCAGCACCGGCACCGCCGACATCTTTCTGGATGGTGTCCCGGTGAAATCGGTCGATACATATCTGGCGCCCGGCACCGCCCCTCTGCCGCAAGGGACCGAGGCCTACCAGACCACTATTTACAGGGTAGACAACCTGGTTCCCATGTTGCACACGCTGAAAATCGTCAATACGGGCAACGGCGCCTACACCGTGATCGATGCTTTCGATGTGCGCCCGTGACACGAGCAGCCGGTTACGTCAATCCGTTGCCGGCGAGTGCACTTCGTCCTGCGCTATCCGGCCCCGGGCGGAATGTCGCATCGGTGCGGTCTCCAACCTGGTCCGGACGTCGTTTGGGGCCGGAGCCGGCGCGCGGGCCGGAATCTTTGGCACGGATGTCAAGAGCAGGGACATGAAGGGTGCACATCCGGCATCGATTCTTCTGACTTCCGCTCCGGCCGGTCAGCAATAGAGCCGCTCGAATGTTCAGCTCTTTCGCATATCGCCACAGTCCGATCTGGGTGCAGGAGTCGTTTATCTCGGCGAAGACTTCGCTGCGCAACCTGATGCGGGAAGGGCGCACTTATGAGGCCATGGCCGCTCAGGTAGATGAAAGCCAATGGTGGTCAGAACAGCAGCTACGCGATTTCCAGTCCGGAAAGTTGCAAATGATCCTGGAACGGTCGGTACGGGATGTTCCTTACTATCGGGAAAGATATCGGTCGGCGGTCCCGGAATTAAAAGAACGCGAATTTCCGGAAATCATGGCGACACTGCCGCCGATAACCAAGGCTGATGTGCGCGATGGCGGAAAAGCATTCATCTCGGAGAGAAAACAGGGAACGCTGTTCTCCGGGAGCACCAGTGGTACCACGGGAACGCCCCTGAGCCTGTATCAAGACCTGCACGCCATCAATCGGGAGAACGCCTTTATCCGGCGGCAGCTCAGTTGGGCGGGCTTGCGCCGGGGCGACCGGCGGGCCTGGATGCGC
>DASWEZ010000301.1:0-2934 GCA_036394495.1 Burkholderiales bacterium | reverse complement strand
TATCGAGGATACGCCGGCCTGGCGGGCGGGCCTCAAGTCGGGCGACCTGATCATCAAGCTCGATGAAGCCAACGTGAAGGGCATGACGCTGAACGATGCGGTCAAACGCATGCGCGGCAAACCCAATACGCCGATCACGCTGACCTTCGTGCGCAAAGGCGACACCAAGCCGCGCGTGGTGACACTGACCCGTGCCGTGATCCAGATCCAGAGCGTGAAGTCCAAGTTGCTCGAGCCGGGCTATGCCTATTTCCGGGTGACCCAGTTCCAGGAACACACCGGCGAGACCCTGGCGAAATACGTCGAAAAGCTGTTCAAGGACAACAACGGCCCGATGAAAGGCATCATCCTCGACCTGCGCAACGATCCGGGCGGCCTGCTCAACAGCGCCGTAGCCATTTCGGCTGCCTTCCTGCCAAACGAAGCACTGGTGGTTTACACCGAAGGCCGCGCCGAAGATGCCAAGATGAAGCTGTTCGCGCGCCCCGAGTATTACCTGCGCGGCAGCAAGGACGACTATCTGAAGAAGCTGCCCAAGGAACTGAAGACGCTGCCGATGGTCGTGCTGGTCAATAGCGGATCCGCATCGGCATCGGAAATCGTCGCTGGCGCCTTGCAGGATCACAAGCGAGCAGTGGTGATGGGCACGCAGACGTTCGGCAAGGGATCGGTGCAGACCATTCTGCCGCTGGGCAACGGCACCGCGATCAAGCTCACGACCGCGCGCTATTTCACGCCGAACGGCCGCTCGATCCAGGCGAAGGGCATCACGCCCGACATCATCGTCGAAGAGGCGACCGTGACAGAGGGCGAGGCCGCGACCCGGTTGCGTGAAGCCGACCTGGAACGCCATCTGGCCAATCCGCAAGGTCTGCCGGAACTCAAGTCGCCGCCGCCGCAACCGCAATCGGCAGTACCGGCGGCACCTGCGGTACCGAAGGTCGAAGACAAACCGGCAGACGACGGCACGCCGGCCGACATCGTGTCGAAAAACGACTATCAGTTGAATCAGGCGCTGAACTTGTTGAAAGGTCTGCAGATCATCGGCAAGAGATAACGCATACATGGCAAGCGCAACAACGGAAGGCCCGCCCAGTGCGGGCCTTCCGCGTTAAGATGCCCGCAAAATCCGCTTTCCAAAACGCAATGGACGACAACCAGCTACTGCGTTACAGCCGTCACATCCTGCTGCCCGAAATCGAAATCGATGGCCAGCAGAAGCTGCTCGACTCGCATGTCCTGATCATCGGTGCCGGCGGCCTCGGCTCGCCGGTATCGCTTTATCTGGCGGCGAGCGGCGTGGGCCGGCTCACGATCTGCGACGACGATGACGTCGACCTGACCAATCTGCAGCGGCAGATCGTGCATTTCACCGATTCGATCGGCGAGCGCAAGGTCGACTCCGCAAGCCGCACGCTGGCACGCATCAATCCCCAGGCCGTTGTCACCGCCGTTGCCGAGCGCGTGGCCGGCGAACGATTGGAGCAGCTGGTCCAGTCCGCGGATGTGGTCGTCGATTGCACCGACAACTTCGCCACGCGTCATGCCATCAATCGCGCCTGCGTGCGCTTCGCAAAGCCGCTGGTATCGGGCGCGGGCGTGCGTTTCGACGGCCAGGTTGCGGTATTCGATCTGCGCCGGGCCGACAGTCCGTGCTATCACTGCTTGTTTCCCGAGAGCGGAGATCTGGAGGAAATGCGCTGCGCCGTCATGGGCGTGTTCGCGCCGCTGGTCGGCATCATCGGATCGATCCAGGCCGCCGAGGCGCTGAAATTGCTGATGGGGTTGGGCCGCGACCTGACCGGACGGCTGCTGTTGCTCGACGCGCTGACGATGGAATGGCGCAGCGTGCGCCTCAAGAAGGATCCGCAGTGCGCGGTGTGCGGGGCGGGAAATACCGCCACCTCACCCCCGCCCCTCTCCCACCTCACCCCCGCCCCTCTCCCCTGAGCGGAGAGGGGAGCTTCAAAGCACAAACAGGAATCTTGCGGCAAGCTTTCTTGGCTCCTTCTCCGCTCAGGGGAGAAGGCGGGGGATGAGGTGCCTAGGGTTTTCGGAATTCCACGCGAGTGCTGCCATTGGCGGCGGACACGTAGATCAATTCCTTGCTGGTCACTTCCTTGAGCTTCCAGGCCGCGGCAAAACCCACCGGCATCAGGCTGGGCAATGTCGAGGACTCGATCCTGGTGTGCAAATAGCCGTCGCGCACAGTCCAGTTGCCGCTTGCATTGAAGTAGTACACCAGCCGGCCGTTCCTGACTTCATAGTTGGGACGATTCGGCAGGTAAAAATCGGCAGGCACCAGCATGCGCAGCTCGCCCTGCCAATTGACACGCCCTCCCGGCAGCAGCGTGAACTGGGTTTCGACGATCACGTCGTCCGGTGCTACTTCGCGCGAGGCCCAGGTGCCGACGACCACTTTCGCAAATTCATCGTCCGATGCGCCGCAACCGCCGAGCAGCGCGACAACGAACGCGGACAATAAAATCCTCGACGCCGACGAAGCAAACACCTGGCTAAACCAGCGCAGGCCATTGCGCGGCCCACTGTTCCGTAGGGTCGCGCCTGAATCCGCTCTTGGCGAACTGATGCCAGCGGCCGATCACGAAAGCGATCATGAGATTGGCCTGGGCGGCGGCATCCGTACTTTCGGCAATCTGCTTCTCGGAAATCGCGAAGCGCAGCGCCTGCTTAAGCGTTGCCTCCAGCCGGTCATGCAACTGGTTGATGCGCGCCTGCAGGCGTTCATCTTCGTTGACAAGAACATCGCCGATCAGCACACGCGTCATGCCGGGGTTCTTCTTGGCAAAACCAAGCAGCGACGAGAGGATCGCCTCGAGTTGCTTGAGGCCATTGGTTTCTTCCGAGGTGATCTTGTTGATCAGGCCGAACAAGGTCTGCTCGATGAACTCGATCAGACCCTCGAACATCTGC
>DASWEZ010000300.1:0-1998 GCA_036394495.1 Burkholderiales bacterium | reverse complement strand
TCGCCGAGCACCGCCCGCCGCACTTCCAGTCCCTTGCCGTAGCGTTCGCGTTCGTCCATTGCCGCTCCTTATCTATAAATCTACCGACTCACTCACTAACCGCAGAGGACGCAAAGGACGCGGAGGAAAGGCAAGATAAATTTCAGTGTTAAGACCGTTCATTGGCTGATGATCCATCACAGTGAAAGTTACCGATACAGACCCATGAACAGTTACGTCGCTTTAATCCCAGTTTGTTGCTTTCCTCGTTCTTGTTTTCCTCTGCGTCCTCCGCGTCCTCCGCGGTAAGCGCGTTTCTTATTTCTTTCTGCCGGTGCGCGATGCCAGCACGCGCTCGACGAATTGTTCGGCGGCGCCGAGATAGCTGGCCGGATCGCACAACCGGTCCAGATCGGCCGCGGATAGCAGTTTGCCGACCTTTGCATCTTTCGCCAGTACATCGCGCAACGGCTTCTTCCGTTCGGCGGCACGGCGGCAGGCCGCTTCGACCAGCGCGTGCGCTGCTTCGCGGCCGAGCTTCGGTGCAAGCGCGGCGGAAATCGCCTCGGCCGTGACGAGTCCATGCGTAGCATCCAGGTTGTGGCGCATGCGCACCGCATCGACCTGCAGACCTTCGATCAAATGCGTAAGTTGTTCCAGCGCGCCGGCCGAGAGCATGCAGATTTCCGGCAGGGTTTCCCACTCGGCGTGCCAGCCGCCCAGGCCGCGCTCGTGCTCCTGCACCATCGCCGCGAGCATCACCGAAACCAGCGCCGGCACTTTCGTCGCCGCAGCCAGCACGACGGCACAGCCGACCGGGTTGCGCTTGTGCGGCATGGTCGAAGATCCGCCGCGACCGGACGCCGGAGGTTCGAAGGCTTCGCCGACCTCTGTCTGCATCAGCAGCGAAATGTCTCTCGCGATCTTGCCGAGCGTACCGGCCAGCAGCCCCAGGGTCGTCGCGACTTCCGCGACGCGGTCGCGATGCGCATGCCATGGCATGTCGGGTTCCCCGAGCCTCAGTTCCGCAGCCAGCGCGCTGGCAACATCGAGGCCGCGCCCGCCGAGCGACGCCAGGGTACCGGCGGCGCCGCCGAATTGGATGACCAGCACGCGAGCGCGTAATTCGCGCAGTCGCTGTCGATGCCGCTCCACCGCGCTCAGCGCGCCCGCCACTTTCAGCCCGAACGTCACCGTCACGGCCTGCTGCAGCCAGGTCCGTCCGGCCACCGGCGTTTTCCGGTGTTTCTTCGCCAGACGCGCCAGCGCGTCCGACAATCTGGAGACATCGGTTTCGATCAGATCGATCGCGCTGCGCAATTGCAGCACCAGGCCGGTGTCCATCGCGTCCTGGCTGGTTGCCCCCAGATGCACATGGCCCGATGCTTCCCTTTCCTGCTTTGCCACCAGCGCGGTCAGTGCCTTCACCATCGGAATCGCGGGATTGCCGGCCAGCGCGGTCGCGTGGGCCAGCGCTTCGACGTCGAATAGTTTGGCCTTGCATTGCGCCCCGATTGCCGACGCGGCCTTCGTCGGGATCAGGCCGATGCGCGCCTCGGCCTTCGCCAGCGCCGCCTCGAAATCAAGCATCCCCTGCAGCCGCCCGCGGTCCGAGAAGATCTCGCGCATGGCATCCGTGCGCAACAATGGATCGAGCAGCCCGGTCATGTCAGTAGTCGAAGAAGACGGTTTCGTTCTCGCCCTGCAGGATCACGTTCCATTCCAGGCCTGCGCCGGATTTGGTCGCGATCAGCGTCGCACGCCGTGCCGCGGGAACGAGTTGCAGTATCGGATCGTCGGCATTCGCTGTGTCGCCGGGAAAGTAGAGACGTGTCACCAGGTGGATCAGCAATCCGCGCATGAATATCGCGGCCAGTAGATGCGGTGCCTGCGGCATCCCATGCGGGCCGGCGACACCGCCGGGCTTGACGGTAGTGAAGTGAAATGCGCCGTTCTCGTCGGTCGGTACGCGGCCGAAACCCCTGAATCCCGGCGTCAGCGGCTTGTCCTGGGTGTCAT
>DASWEZ010000299.1:0-8780 GCA_036394495.1 Burkholderiales bacterium | reverse complement strand
TGATACCAAAGGCATGACAGCTTACGGCTTTCAATATAACTCGCCAACAACGTCGTCTTCCCGAAACCCGGCGGAGCCGCAATCCAGATCGCGGGATGCTTCCGCTGTTCGTCGAGTAAATCAAAAAGACGCTTTCGCGGCAGCGCGTCAAACAGTCGCGGCCGTGACAGCTTGGCTAGTTGCTGCGTCTTCTTCGGCAATGTCTCTCCTGCCGAATCCGGATGGCGTGCCACAAAACCATAACGCAGCCAGATACGACGTGCCCATGCACCAATGCGCTCGGGATTGACCTACTTGTTGTGCTCCGCGTACAGGTTCGAACCCATTTCGGAAGACGACCAGAAGGTCACCGAACGCTCCACAGAATTGTCCGCCCAGCCCGCTTACATATGACTTACTTTTGCCTCTTTGGCATCGACTGGCTGCGTCATGCGTTCGCTATATTCGGTATGGTGGGGCGAAACCTCAGCGCAGCGGCCGAAAAAATTCTCGTATTTCGTTCGCCAGCAACTCCGGTTGCTCGAGCGCGGCGAAGTGTCCGCCTTTGGGCATCTTCGACCAGCGCCGTATGTCGCTATACATCTTCTGCGCCAGCGAGCGCGGCGGGCGCAGGATTTCCTTGGGAAACTCGGCGTAACCCATCGGCACCTTGATGACCGCGCCCTCGGGGATCGGCCACGGCCCGTGCATGCGCGCGTAGTACGGCCAGAACGACGAACCGATCGCACCGGTCACCCAGTAGAGCATGATGTTGGTCAGCATCTCGTCGCGGCCCAGGTAGCCATCGAGATCGCCCTTGTGGTCGCTCCAGGTATGGAATTTCTCGACGATCCAGGCCGCAAGGCCCACCGGCGAATCCGTCAGCGCATACGCCAGCGTCTGCGGCTTGGTGCCCTGGATCCAGGTGTAGCCGACTTCTTCCTTCATCCAATGCGCGCGCTCGTCGAAATAGCGCTTCTCCTCTTCGGTCGGCTTGTCCGGCATCGGCGTGTCACGGCGCAGGCTCAGCAGGTTCAGGTGAATCCCCGCGAGCCGTTCCGGATAGGCATGGCCCAGCCGCGACGTGACGAAGCCGCCCCAGTCGCCGCCCTGTGCCGCGAAGCGCTTGTAGCCGAGCACCCCGGTCATCAGTTCGGCGAACACGTCGGCAATCTGCTCGACGGAAAAGCGCGGCTGGTTCGGCGCGAACGAAAACGTATAGCCCGGTAGCGATGGCGCGATGACGGTGAACGCATCCGCCGGATCTCCGCCGAAGCTCGCCGGGTCCGTCAGCATCGGCACGATCTTGTGAAACTCGTGCACCGAACCCGGCCAGCCGTGCGAGATCAACAACGGCATCGGCTTCGGCCCTTTGCCTTCTTCGCGGATGAAATGCACGTCGATCCCGGCGAGCTTCACCTTGTACTGCTTGAGGCCGTTGAGTCTGGCTTCGTGCTTGCGCCAGTCGTATCCGTCACGCCAGTATTCCACCAGCGATTTCAGGTAAGGCAGGTCGGCGCCGTATTTCCAGTGATTGTCGGGTATCTCGTCGGGCCAGCGCACGCGCGCGAGCCGGGCCTTGAGGTCGGCGAGCACGTCGTCGCCGACGTGCAGGGAAAAGGGTGTCGGGTTTGCGGCCATGGCTTTCTCCGGATTCGGAAGCGGCATTGTTCGTCATGCAACGCGGCGCCGTCCAATATATTGCCTGCGGCGGATTGATAGCGAATGCGAATGGCCGCGGCCGATCGGATCGTGCGATGAACTACCTGACCGGTGCGGCCCCGGTGCCAACCGACTTGGGTTCGTCGTCGCAGGTGGACTTGTGTGCAGAGTAGCCCACACGGGTCGGGCTGCCGGTCATGCCGAGGAATATTTTCTGGATCGCATAGGCTTCCTGCTCGCGCTGGTACCAGCGCATGCAAGGCCGCATGTCCCCATACTCGCCGCTCATGTCCTGCGCGTAATGCACGAGTTCGTGCAGCAGGATCGAGCGGGCGAACAAATCCGTTTCCGGTTTGAGATCGTCGTCCAGGTAGATTCCTTCGCCCGGGCGGTAGACTGCGCGCGCGCCGCATTTCGCGTTGCACACCATGGCTTCGATGCGTTCGTGGGGCACGCGGATGATTTCCGGCGAGGCGACCAGGCGGTGATATTTCGACATCTGGTCCAGCGCGGATACCAGGGCCGGCATCAGTTCGGCTTCGGACAGTTCCTCGGCTCCGGCATTGCCGAGATACTTTCGCGATGTAATGCTGCCGTCGTTGGCATGCTTCCCGTAGCTTCGCGCAGGCTCCATTTCAGCGGCGTCCGGCGCGGTTTGGCCGGCAGATTCTGCCGCAATCGCGACGAGCGGTACGGCGAGCACGAACGCGAGGCCAGCCGACGCGACGCGGCGGATGATCAAGTTGATTTCTCGCCGGGCTGCAGCGGTTTCGGCGGTTCCGGCTTGGCCGGTTGGGTGAGGACATCGATCGCCGCAGCCCTGTCCTTTGCCCGCGCGACCTGATCGGCATCCAGGCGCATGGAGAGTTCCGCGATGTCCTTGCGGTTGGACCTGGCCTCTCCGGCATCTTCCGGCGGATAGCGCAAGTCGGCGACGCTGTACCAGGCCAATGCCTCCACCGGGTCGGCGCCCACGGCGCGGCCTTCGGCATACATTTTTCCGATGCTGTGCATCGCCGACGCGTAGCCGCGTTCCGCCGACTTGCGGAACCAGGCCATCGCCTCGGCGTCGTCCCGCGTGACACCGCCGCCGGCTTCGTACAACACGCCGATGTTGTACATCGCCATCGGCTCGCCCTGCACCGCGGCGCTCTGGTACCACGTCATCGCCATCTGCAGATTGCGCTGCGTGCCGAGGCCGTTCTCGTAAAGATCGCCGACGCTGTTCATTGCCCAGGCATTGCCGAGGAAAGCCGACTGGTGCCACCAGTTGAAGGCTTCGCTGTAGTCCTGCTTTACGCCGTGGCCATTGGCATACAGCAGGCCGATATTGTTCATCGCCACCGTGTAGCCGCGTTTGGCCGCCTCCTTCCACCACTTCAACGCCTCTTCGAAACTCTGCTTGCCGTCGTATCCTTTCGCCCACAGCAAGGCGATGTTGTTCATCGCCCGGACATCGTTCTCGCGCAGCAATGCCGAAAGCCTGGCGGGGTCGAGCATGTCCTTGCCCGGGGTCAGGTCGGTAAAGGTTTCTTCCTGTTCGTATGCGGGTGCCGCGCCCGAGCACCAGAGGAACGCGGACAGGACGAAAATTCGGAGTTTCATGTCGGTGCCTCAGTCATCAAACCGGTTTCGCAGGATATGCGGCCGGCCATTGCCATAGACCCTGGCGCCGGGTGAGCGTTCAACGGCCCTGGCCCAGGAAGGGAATCAGGTCACGCAACAGTTCGCCCGGCGCTTCTTCTGGAATGAAATGCCCGCACGGCAACGCATGGCCGCGCACGTCGGCGGCTTTCTCCCTCCAGGTGGCGAGCACGTCGAACAACGTATGCATTTTGCCCTGCTCGCCCCAGATGGCCAGCACGGGACAGGAAAGTTTCTTGCCGAGATCGCGCTCGTCGTCGGCAATATCCACCGTCGCGGCGGCGCGATAGTCCTCCAGGCCCGCGCGTATCGTTCCGGGCATCAGAAAGACTCGCAAATACTCCGCGAACATCGGCTCTTCTATCGCATCCTGGCGAAAGCACAGTGCGCGAAACATGCTGCGCAGGAAAGGCTCCGCGCTGTTGGCGAGCATGATTTCCGGCAGGTCGGGAACCTGGAAGAAGAACCAGTGCCAGTAGGCGGCGGCGAGATCCTTGCCGGCGTCGCGGAACACCGTATGCGTGGGCACGATGTCGAGCACCGTAAGATTCTTCACTGCTTCCGGATAATCCACTGCGAGCCGGTGGGACACTCGCGCACCGCGATCGTGGCCGACCAGGGCGAAGCGCTCGAAGCCCAGCGCCTTCATCGTTTCCCTGACGTCCTTCGCCATGCTGCGCTTGTCGTAGCCGTCGCGCGGCTTGTCGGAATCGCCGTAGCCGCGCAGGTCCGGACACACCACCGTGAAGCGGTTCAGCAGCGTCGGCGCAACCTTGCGCCACATCTGCGCGGTTTGCGGATAGCCGTGCAGCAATACGACCGGATCCCCCTCGCCCCCGACCCACGCGTTCACGCGGATACCGTTCGCGCGGATGGTTTGTTGCTTGAGGCCGGGCATGAAAGTCATAGTAGTGATTTTCCTTGTATCGCCACGAAGTCACGAAGGCACGAAGAAGGGCCAGATCCAGAGATGAGTTCGTGTCGGAGAATTTGCATGCTCCGATGCCGGCATTTTGCGCCGCGAGAAAATCTGTCAAAGGCACACTTTCCTCGTTCTTGGTTCTCTTCGTGTCTTCGTGTCTTCGTGGTGAAAACTTTGAATTGACGCTTTACTTTCCGAGATACTTGCGCAGCCGCGCGACACCCTCTTCCAGAACAGGAATCGCTTTCGGATACGAGAAGCGCATATGCTGCTTCGACAGGTGGTTGCCGAAATCGAGTCCCGGCGCGATGGCGACGCCGGCTTTCTCCAGCACGTCCCAGCAGAAGCTGTAGCTGTCGGCGGTCAACCGTTCGCAGTTCGCATAGATGTAGAACGCGCCTTCGGGCGTGACCGGGATATCGAAGCCGAGGCTGCGCAGTTCCGGCAGCAGGAAATCGCGTTGCTCGCGGAACGTGTCGCGCCTTTTCTCGAGCAGCGCGACCGTGTCCGGATGAAACGCGGCGAGCGCGGCCTGCTGCGCCAGATCTGACGGCGAAATGAACAGGTTCTGCGCCAGCTTGTCGATCGGGGCGACGTACTGCTCGGGTGCGACCATCCAGCCCAGGCGCCAGCCGGTCATGCCGAAGTATTTGGAGAAGCTGTTGATGATGAACAAGTCGTCGGCGAACTCCAGCGCGCTTCGATCGCGCTTGCCGTAAGTAAGGCCGTGATAGATCTCGTCGACGATCAGCACGCCGCCGCGCGCCCTGACCACGGCGTGGATGCGTTGCAATTCACCGTGATCGATCAGCGTGCCGGTCGGATTCGACGGCGAAGCGATCAGTACCGCCGCCGTTCTTGCGGTCCAGTGCTTCTCCACCAGCGCCGCCGTGAGCTGATACGCGGTATCCGCGCCGACAGGAATGCCGACTGCCTCGCCTTCCATGGTGCGCACGAAATGCCGGTTGCACGGATAACCGGGATCGGCCATCAGCACCTGGTCGCCCGGGGACAGCAATGCACCCATGGTGAGCAACAGGGCACCCGATGAGCCAGTCGTCACGATGACGCGCGAACGCGGCACTTCCACGCCGTAACGCGTGTGGTACCAGGCGGCAATCCTGTCGCGTAGTTCCGCGGTGCCGAGCGAAGACGTGTAGCTGATACGACCGCCTTCGATGGCACGGATACCCGCAGCGGCGATCAAGGGTGGCGTCGGTGCATCGGGTTCGCCCACCACCATGTTGGCGATCGACCGCCCCTGCGCTTCCAGCTCCTTGGCGCGATTGATCAGTACCACGACGTGGAACGGCTCGATGCCTTCCATGCGGGACGCGATATGCGGACCGACGGTCGGCGGAAGTTTTTCGGGTCGGTTCATGCAAAAACCTCGATCGGGACGCGGGCAACACCGGCGGTGCGGCCATGCGATTGGATGAATTTTATGCTGCGCACCCGCTTCGCGGCAACGCACCGATTCAAAAATCCGGCGCGACCGTCTAACATGTCGGTCCTTTCATCGACTCCAACAAGACGGGAAAACCGGCAAATGAAGATTGCAATCATCGGTAGCGGCGGCGTCGGCGGCTACTTCGGCGCAAGGCTGGCTGCCAGTGGACAGGATGTCACTTTCGTGGCGCGCGGCGCGCACCTCGACGCCATGCAGAAAAAAGGCTTGAAGGTTCTCAGCGCGCTTGGCGACCTGCATCTGCCCGAAGTGAAGGCCACCGGCGACACGACGGTCATCGGTCCGGTCGACGTGGTCATGATCGCCGTCAAGCTTTGGGGCACCGAGCAGGCTGGCGCTGCTGCAAAGCCGATGATCGGCCCGAACACCGTGGCCGTCTCTTTTCAGAACGGCGTGGTCGCCGTGGATACGTTGTTGCCGATTCTGGGCAAGGACCATGTCATGGGCGGGGTATCGAACATCGCGGCGCTGATCGAAGAGCCCGGCGTCATCCGGCACAACGGCAATATGGCCAACCTGTTCTTCGGCGAACTCGACGGCAAACCGTCTCCAAGGTCGCAGGCGTTGCAGGTGGCCTGCAAGATCGCGAATGTCCAGGCAGAACTCGTCAGCGATATCAACAAGGCGATCTGGGAGAAATACGTACGCCTGGTCACGCTTTCGGCGCTGACTTCGCTGACGCGGATGCCGGTCGGGCCGCTGCGCGCCGATCCCGATACCCGCGCATTGATGCAGCAGGTCATGGAAGAGGTAGTGGCAGTGGGCAAGGCAAAGGGCGTGAATTTCGATGCGGGCCTCGTCGCCGACCAGATGTCCAGGGTCGACACCTACCCGGCCACGATGGTCGCGTCGATGTGCGGCGACCTGCGCCGCGGCAACCGGCTGGAACTTCCGTGGCTGTCGGGCATGGTTGCAAGATTCGGCAAGGAACTGGGCATTCCCACACCGGCCAACCAGTTCGTCTACGCCGCTTTGAAACCCTTCGCCAACGGCCGTCCCGCTGAGGCACAAATCTAAAACAAATTAGCCACAGAGGACACAGAGGACACAGAGGAAAGCGAACGAACCCAAGCGATTAGTCATGGCGATATGGTCAATGGGTTCGATCCTCGTATTTCTCTGTGTCCTCTGTGGCAAAAGATTTTCTCGAGGAGAATTAAATGAAACTGACAATTAAGAACATCCGTGCACGCGCGATTCAGGCGCCGCTGAAGCGGCCGCCGCGTTCGGCTTCGGGCGAGATTCCGAATGCGGCCCTGGTGCTGATCGACATCGAAACCAATGAAGGCGTTACGGGCAGCAGTTATCTGTTTGCGTTCATGCGCGGCATGCTCAAGCCTACGGTGGCGATGGTCGAGGCGCTGGCGGAAATGATCGACGGCGATGCAATCGTCCCGTTCGAGATCGAGGCGAAGCTGCGCAAGCGCATGACACTGCAGGATTCGCATGGCATTGCCGGCCAGGTCATCGCGGGCATCGACATGGCGGCATGGGACGCGTATGCCAAAAGCCTCGGCGTGCCGCTGGTTCGTGCGCTCGGGGGCGAGGTCAAGCCGATACGGGCCTACAACAGTTGCGGATTGTGGATCAAGGATCCCGCCCTGCTCGCGGATGAAGCATCGCAGTTGATCGCCGAAGGCGGCTTCAGTGCGTTGAAGCTGCGCATAGGGCGGCCGAATTTCAAGGACGACCTGGCCGCCGTGCGCAACGTGAAAAAGCGCATCGGCGACGACATCCTGCTGATGACCGACTTCAACCAGAGCCTGACGGTGAACGAAGCCGTCATGCGCGGACGCGCGCTCGACAATGAGGGCCTGTACTGGATCGAGGAACCGGTCCGCCACGACAACTATGCCGGCTATGCCAAGATCGCCGCGGAAGTGAAAACGCCGATCCAGATCGGCGAAAACCTGCTGAATACCTTCGAGATGCAGAAAGCGATCGACGCCAGGGCCGCCGAGTACTACATGCCCGACGTTCAGCGTATCGGCGGGGTTACCGGCTGGCTGCGCGCGGCGGCGCTGGCCCATGTGCACAACCTCGACATGTCCAGCCACTTGTTCCCCGAATTCAGTTCCCACCTGCTGGCGGCGACCCCGACCTGCCATTGGCTGGAGTATGTGGACTGGGCCAACGCCATCCTGCAGCAACCTTTCGAGGTCAAAAACGGCCACGTCGCGATCCCCGACGTTCCGGGCGCCGGCATTGCCTGGAACGAGGACGCGGTCAAAAAGTATCTGCTGGCGTAAACTAACGGCTTCAAGGGCTTATCCATCGCAGAGATGCCCGGGAGATTAAAGGGAAAACGACCATGAACATGCCCGCAGAAAAACACCAGACTGCAATCGACGAGCTGCGCGCCCGGTTCGGCGACCGGCTCTCCACCAACACCGGCGTACGCGACCACCACGGCAAGGACGAGTCCTGGCATCACCCGCACCGGCCCGATGCCGTGGTGTTTCCGAATACCACGGAAGAAGTCGCCGAAATCGTGCGGGTTTGCGCCGCGCACAAGACCCCGGTGGTTGCTTACGGTACCGGCACCTCGCTGGAAGGCAACGTGATTCCGCATCATGGCGGCGTCGTCGTCGACCTTGCCAACATGAACAAGGTTCTGCGCGTGAGCGCCGAAGACCTCGACGTCACGGTGCAGGCGCGCGTGACCCGCAAGGAATTGAACGCCTTCATCCGCGACCAGGGCCTGTTTTTCCCGATCGATCCGGGTGCGGACGCATCGCTGGGTGGCATGGCCGCGACGCGTGCTTCCGGCACCAACGCCGTGCGCTACGGGACGATGCGCGAAAACGTGCTTGCGCTGACCGTCGTGCTCGCCGACGGGCGCGTCATCCGCACCTCGCGCCGCTCGCGTAAATCCGCAGCGGGCTACGACCTGACGCGTTTGTTCGTCGGTTCCGAAGGCACGCTCGGCATCATCACCGAAGTCACGCTGCGCCTTTACGGCATTCCCGAAGCCATGGCCGCCGCGGTGTGTTCCTTCGATTCGATCGAAGGCGCGGTCAACACCGTCATCCAGACCATCCAGCTCGGCATTCCGGTCGCGCGCATCGAGTTGCTCGACGACGTGCAAATGGATTCGGTGAACAA
>DASWEZ010000298.1:0-6858 GCA_036394495.1 Burkholderiales bacterium | reverse complement strand
AACCCACGCCGCGTTGCTGCCAGGCGTCCGCTACGGCAATCGCGAATTCGCAGCTGGTCCCGTCCGCGTTGACGACATAGCGCGCAACACCGATTTCGGTTTCCTGTGCGTTTTCGCAAACCACCGCGATCAATGCCATTTGCTGGTCGTAGTCGATCTGTGTAAATCGGTTCAGCATCGTGTCGTTCAGTTCGCGCAGCGCACTCATGAATCGAAAATATCTCGATTCATCCGAAAGCCCTTGTACGAATTCCTTCTCTATCTGCCGGTCCTCGGGCCGGATCGGACGCATAACTACGCGCGCGCCATCGCGCAAGGTTACGCGCTGCACCAGTTCCGAAGGATAGGGTTTTGCCATCTTCAAAGGTTAGTCGATGCGCATCGATTTGCAAACCGTGGACATTCCGTGCCGTCGTGAATAAGATGCATCGAGAAGAAGAACGTGGAGTTCATGCAAGCGTATGGCAACGGCGTTCATCCATCACCCCGACTGCATGTTGCATGACATGGGGAGCCAGCATCCGGAATCCCCCGATCGATTGACGGCGATCGAAGATCATCTGCTCGCTACCGGACTGATCCAGCATGTGATCAGCGAGGAAGCTCCAAAGGCATCGAGAGAGCAACTGCTGCGGGTACATGATGGCAGTTACATTGACTCCCTGGCGAGCGTGTCTCCTCGCAAAGGGCTGGTTCACCTGGATCCGGATACCGCGATGAATCCGCAGACCTTGTCCGCTGCGTTGCATGCGGCCGGCGCGGTTGTCCGGGCAACCGAGATGGTAATCGGGGGCGAAGCCGAAAATGCCTTTTGCAACGTTCGGCCGCCGGGACATCACGCCTGCCGCGGGCATGCAATGGGATTCTGCTTTTTCAACAATGTCGCCGTGGGTATCGCCCATGCTCTTGAAGTCCATGGGCTCGAGCGCGTCGCGATCGTGGATTTCGACGTACATCATGGCAATGGAACCGAAGATATCTTCAGGGGCGATCGCCGTGTGATGATGGTTTCGACGTTTCAGCACCCGTTTTATCCTTACAGCGGCATCGAGGGACGTTCGCAGCAAATGGTCAATATTCCGCTTGCCGCCTACAGCGGCGGCGAGCAGTTCCGCCAGGCTGTGGAGGAGGCGTGGCTTCCGGCGTTGGATGAGTTCGAACCGCAGATGGTCTTTGTTTCCGCCGGCTTCGATGCCCATCGCGATGACGACATGGCGTCATTGCGTCTGGTCGAAGACGACTATGCATGGGTGACAAGGAAGATCATGGATGTAGCGGCCCGGTATGCGCAGGGCCGCCTCGTATCTACGCTCGAAGGCGGATATAACCTTCCGGCGCTGGCGCGGAGCGTCCGCGCGCACATCAGGGAGCTTTGCGGGATTTGACTGGTTGTGACGGCCGAGTCCGGCAGGCCGCATGCCCGATTTCGGGACGAAATCAAAAATATGAGGAATCATGAAGCCAATCAGGATCGTGCTGGCGGATGACCACAATCTGGTGAGATCCGGCCTGAAGTCGTTGCTGTCGGGAATGCCTGGCGTAGAAGTCGTGGCGGAAGCCACCAATGGCAAAGAGGCTGTCGCACTGGCTAGTTCGGCGAGTCCCGACGTCGTGCTCATGGATATCGGCATGAAGGAACTGAACGGAATCGAAGCCGCTGCCATCATTGCGCGCGACCAGCCGTCGGTGCGCGTCATCATTCTCTCCATGCACGATACCCAGGATTTCGTATCACAAGCCTTGAAAGCGGGTGCCGTCGGCTATGTACTGAAGGATGCTGCGCCACTGGAACTGGAATTCGCGCTACAGGCGGTGACCAATGGAGAAACCTATCTGAGCCCGAAAGTTTCGCGGCAAGTTATCCAATCCTACATCCGGCCACCCGATGCCGAAACCGGACTCGAAGCGCTTACCTCGAGACAGAAGGAAATTCTGAAAGCCATCGCGACCGGCCGTACGACAAAGCAGATCGCGTACGACCTGGGACTCAGCATCAAGACCATCGAGACTCATCGCGCACAGATAATGGAACGTTTGGACATTCACGATGTAGCCGGGCTGGTCCGCTTTTCGATCCGGATTGGATTGATAAGCGCTAATGATTAACATTTATAATCATGTATATAAGCATTATTGTTAATAATTCGCATTAAATATAAAACTCGCCGTACGTCATTTCTGGCGTCTTCAATCAAACGATCTGCGGCTTCGGCCTCAGGTTTTTCGAAATGCGGGTTCCGTACCACCCGATACCCCTATGTGCGTCCTTCCACGATAGTTGGCGGCATGGGCTGCGCGTCCCAGGAAACTGGATGCGGAATTCGAGCCCCATCCGATAAAGGCAGGGGTGGTCCACTTGGTCAAAGTCATGCTGGTCGACGACAGCGCATCCTTCCGGATGGCCGCTCATCAATTTGTCACCGAGGTCTGCGGTGCAAACGTCATCGGACAGGCGGACTCGGGGGAGGCCGCTGTCGAAATGGCGTTGCGGCTGCGTCCGCAGGTGGTTCTGATGGACCTGGCTATGGGCGGAATCAGCGGGATCGAGGCGGGCCAACGCATCAAAGCCGCCGACGCCAGCATCAAGGTCGTGATCCTGACGCTCAACAATGGCAAGGAATATCGCGAACTCACCCAATCGCTTGCATTGGATGGGTTCATATCCAAGACAGATTTCACCGCGGTCATCTGCGCCGTGATCGATGCTCTTTGAGGCGTCCTGCGGGGCGTCCCCTGCAATTTATCCGCCGATCGGGATAATCAACGCAGCGGCGACGTTGCGACCTTCTTCAGCAAGAATGTTGTAGGTGCGGCAGGCTGCCCGCGTATCCATGACTTCGGCGCCGATACGGGCGGCAGCGAGACTCGCCAGCAGCGTTGGGTCCGGAAAGCGCAGACGGTCTCCCGTCCCGAGCAGCACGAGTTCCGGTTTCAGCAAAGCCAGCGCGTCGATATCGCGTTGCGCCAGCGATTCAAAATTCTGAACGTTCCAGTCCTGGACGATCCTGTCGGGCAATACGATCAGGCTGGATTCATATCGCACGCTATTGACAGCCACAAAGCCCTGGCCGTAAGCCGTGAAGGCATTGCGCTTCGAATTCTGTGAAAGATGCAGTTTCAAATGAAGAGGTCTTTGCTGCGCTGCCTGCGATCCGGTAGGATTGCACTTTCTATTTAATGAACAGTCGGTTACGTTTTCCGACTGGACCGAGTCCGTCGATCATGGCCGAGTTTTCCCGCATTAAGCGCCTTCCTCCCTACGTGTTCAACATCACGGGGGAATTGAAGGCGGAAGCACGCCGTCGTGGTGAAGATATTATAGACATGAGCATGGGCAATCCGGACGGTGTGACCCCCAAGCACATCGTCGACAAGCTCGTGGAAGCTGCGCAACGCAACGATACGCATGGTTACTCGATGTCGAAGGGCATTCCCAGGTTGCGTCGGGCCATTTGCAACTGGTATCAATCACGCTATGGCGTCACCCTCGATCCGGATAGCGAAGCCATCGTGACCATCGGCTCCAAAGAGGGCCTTGCCCATCTGATGCTCGCCACGCTCGACCACGGCGACACGGTCCTGGTGCCCAACCCCAGTTATCCGATCCATATTTATGGGGCCGTTATCGCCGGCGCCGACATACGCTCGGTGCGCATGACGCCCGGCGTGGACTTCATCCAGGAATTGCAGCGCGCGATTCGCGAATCGATTCCGAAACCGAAAATGATGATCCTGGGGTTTCCCAGCAATCCGACAGCGCAGTGCGTGGAACTGGAGTTTTTCGAGCGTGTGGTGGCACTGGCCAAGGAACACTCGATCCTGGTGGTGCATGATCTGGCCTACGCCGACATCTGCTTCGATGGCTGGAAAGCGCCGTCTATCATGCAAGTGGCGGGTGCGCGCGACGTGGCGGTGGAATTCTTCACCATGAGCAAGAGCTACAACATGGCAGGCTGGCGCGTCGGTTTCATGGTCGGCAACAAGGAACTGGTTTCCGCCCTTGCGCGAATCAAGAGTTACCACGATTACGGCACCTTTACGCCGATCCAGGTGGCGTCGATTGCGGCGCTTGAAGGGCCGCAGGACTGTGTCCGTGAAATCTGCGAGAAATACCAGAAGCGGCGCGACGTGCTGGTAAGAGGGCTGCATGAAGCCGGCTGGATGGTGCAGATCCCCAAAGCCTCGATGTACATATGGGCGGAAATTCCCGAGCCCTACAAGAAAATGGGTTCGCTGGAGTTTGCCAAGAAGATATTGGCGGACGCGAAAGTGGCCGTATCGCCGGGAATTGGTTTCGGCGAATATGGGGACGCATATGTCCGGTTCGCCTTGATCGAAAATGAATCGCGCACGCGCCAGGCGATACGCGGCATCAAGGAAATGTTCCGCAAGGACGGGTTGCTTGGTGTCGCCACGCCGCTACGGGCAGCGGGTTGATCGACTTTCATGAACACCTCGATCGGGCGCCATGCGCCCGATATTTTTATGCAAAGGGCGAACATGTCGGAAGGGTCGTTGCGCATCGTGAAGGTTACGGGCGCGGGGAGGCAAGTGGAGGAGCCGAGGTGGTTGTCCGCGGCGGAGAGCGTGCACAGGCAGTTGCGTCCGCACATTCCCGCCGACTATGCGGACAAGATGCGCTGCGTATTTCGAGACGGCGGTGAAATGTGCGTAGCGGTCCGCGCCGATCTAGTCGTCGGTCTGGCAGTCTTCCGCGAGTTTGAAAATACTCACGTCGGGCGCCGCTTCTACGTGGACGATCTGGTGACGGATGAATCCGAGCGTTCTACGGGCGCCGGCCGGGCACTGATCGAATATCTCGAAAAGGTCGCCCGCGAGCGGGGTTGTCCGGGACTGGACCTCGAGTCCGGCACGCACCGCACTCGCGCGCACCGGTTCTACTTCAGGGAAGGTTTCTTCATCACGGCGTTTTCATTCAGAAAAGAATTTCAATGAAACCCATTCATGTGGGCCTGCTGGGAATCGGCACCGTCGGCGGGGGCACTTTTACAGTCCTGCGCCGCAATCAGGAAGAGATCAGCCGTCGCGCCGGCCGCGGCATCCTGATCAAGGCGGTTGCCGACAAGGATCTCGCGAGGGCGCGCAAGCTGGTAGGCGATAGCGCCGAAACAACCGACGACGCATTCGCGCTGGTGTGCCGGCCCGATATCGACATCGTGGTGGAACTGATCGGCGGCACCAGGATCGCAAAAGATCTGATCCTGGCGGCCATTGAAAACGGCAAGCACGTTGTGACGGCAAACAAGGCCTTGTTGGCGCTTCACGGCAACGAAATATTCCTTGCCGCGCAGAAGAAAGGCGTAATGGTCGCATTCGAAGCTGCGGTTGCGGGGGGGGTGCCGATCATCAAGGCATTGCGCGAAGGGCTTACCGCCAACCGGATCGAGTGGATCGCCGGCATCATCAACGGCACATCCAACTTCATTCTTTCCGAGATGCGGGAGAAAGGCTCGAGTTTCGGCGAGGTTCTCGCGCAAGCGCAGAAGCTGGGGTACGCGGAAGCCGACCCGACTTTCGACATCGAGGGCGTGGATGCTGCCCACAAACTCACCATCATGGCCGCGATTGCCTTCGGCATTCCGATGCAGTTCGACAAGGTCTACACCGAAGGCATCTCCAAGCTGACAAAAGAGGATATTCGCTACGCGGAAGAACTTGGCTATCGCATCAAGCTGCTCGGAATCACGCGGCGCACCGGCAAGGGCATCGAGTTGCGGGTTCATCCGACATTGATTCCGTCCAAGCGGCTGATAGCCAACGTCGAAGGCGTCATGAATGCCATCCTGGTCAAAGGTGACGCGGTCGGCCCCACGCTTTACTATGGCGCCGGCGCGGGAGCAGAGCCCACCGCATCGGCAGTCGTCGCGGATCT
This sequence comes from Burkholderiales bacterium, assembly GCA_036394495.1. Classification (GTDB taxonomy): domain Bacteria; phylum Pseudomonadota; class Gammaproteobacteria; order Burkholderiales; family JACQAP01; genus JACQAP01. Next base: position 965 of record DASWEZ010000298.1, on the reverse strand, counting down.
TGTCGACGTAACCAGAATGCACACGGCCGATCCCGAACACCGGGTGCCACACCTTGCATTCCAGCCCGATCGGATGTCGGACCTGGCCGTGCTCGCGATGGAGGAGGTGGAGACGTCGTACTACCTGCGCCTACGCGTACTCGACCGCCCCGGTGTGCTGGCGGACATCACGCGCATTCTGGCGGATCAATCGATCTCGATCGATGCGATGGTACAGAAGGAACCCAGCGAAGGGGAAGAACAGGTGGACATCATCATGCTCACCCATTTGACCGTGGAAAAGAACATCAATGACGCGATCAAACGCATCGAGTCCCTGCCGGTGATATCCGGCCAGGTCACGCGCATCCGCCTCGAAGAGCTCGGCAGGAATTGAAGGACAATAAGCCGCCAAGGCGCCGGGACCGCTAGGGAAGAACAAAAGAAGAGGAAGAGCGAGACAAGAAGACCCGATAGTTCATGAAATTTTACTCAAGTAATCCTTGGCGCTCTTGGCGTCTTGGCGGCTCAAATCAACCAACATGACCATGACAGTCCACTACACCGGCCTCATCAATCGTTATCGCGACCGTCTTCCGGTCACTGCGAATACCCCCGTCATCAGCCTCAATGAAGGCAATACGCCACTGATCGAGCTCGTCAATCTGCCGAAAAAAATCAGGAAGGATGTGCGCATCCTGGCTAAATTCGAAGGGCTGAATCCGACCGGTTCCTTCAAGGATCGCGGCATGACGATGGCCGTCACCAAAGCCGTAGAGGCCGGTGCCCGCGCAATCATCTGCGCATCGACCGGCAATACCTCCGCGTCCGCAGCCGCCTATGCTGCACGCGCCGGAATTGCCTGCTTCGTGCTGATCCCGGAAGGCAAGATCGCGCTGGGAAAACTGTCGCAGGCAATGATGCATGGATCGGTCGTCATCCAGATACGCGGTAACTTCGATGATGGCATGCGACTCGTGCAGGAA
>DASWEZ010000297.1:0-8125 GCA_036394495.1 Burkholderiales bacterium | reverse complement strand
ACCCATCGGCCGGATAATCGAGCAGATTGACCAGATCCGAGCGAGCCAATCGGTTGCGAATCACTCTTCAATTGCATTCGACTCCTCTTCGCGCACGATCCCGGTCATGATAGTCGGGCTTATTTCAACAGCCTGTTAGGCGCTTACGGCAATTACAGCCTTTACGACATTCACGACATTCACGGCCCTTACGGCCCTTACGGCCTTCGCGGCGCACGGCCTCAACCGAACCTCTTCATCAACGCCGGCACTTCGTTCGGCGGGACGGGGCGGCCGAACAGGTAGCCCTGGAATTCGTCGCAATCGAGACCTTTGAGCAGCCCGGCCTGCTCTTCGGTTTCCACGCCTTCGGCCACGACGCGCAGCTTCAGTGAATGCGCCAGCGAGATCACCGATTTGACGATGTTGCGGCTTTCCTCGTTCTGCGTCATGCCGACGACGAAGCTGCGATCGATCTTCAGCGAGTAAATGGGTAGCCTGGCGATGTAGGCGAGCGAGGAATAACCGGTGCCAAAATCGTCGATGTAGATGTGTACGCCCAGGCCGCGCACCGTTTGCAGCTTGGGGATGATCGCGTCGACGTTTTCCATGATGACGCTCTCCGTGATTTCCAGGTCGAGGCAGCCGCCGCTGCGCTCGATTCCGTCCGCGGCATCGATGACCTTCGCCACGAAGTCCTTTCCGCGCAGTTGCAGCGGGGAGACGTTGACCGCCACGCGCGGCACTACATTCGCATTGTCGAGCCATCCGGCGCAATCCCGCGCGACCTGCGACAAGGCCCAGTTGCCCGCTTCAAAAATCAGGCCGGTCTGTTCCATGAGGGGAATGAACCTGCCGGGCGGGATGATGCCGAGTTCCGGATCGATCCAGCGCATCAACGCTTCGAAGCCGGTGAGTTTTCCGCTTTCCGCGTCGATCTTGGGCTGATACCACAGCGCCAGTTCCTGGCGCTCGAGTGCGCGCCGCAGGCGGCTTTCCATGCGCAGTGACTGGGCGGCCTGGGCGTTCATCTCGGGCCCGTAGAACAACAGCGGCACGTTTTGCTGCTTGGCGCTGCGCAACGCCGCTTCCGCGTTGGCGACCAGGGTCTCGGGAAGTTCGGCGTCCTCGGGAAACACGGCGATGCCTGCGGTTGCCGAGACGCGCAGTTCTTCGCCGCCAATATAGAACGGCAAGCTGAACAGGTCGCGCTTGCGTGATTCCACTATGTGTGCCAGATCCGGCGCCCGCCCGACGCCCGACGCTGAAATCGCGAAGCGGTCCGCGCTGATGCGCGCAACGGTATCCTGCTCGCGGACGGAGGCCTTGATGCGGTCGGCCACCTCCTTGAGCAGGGCGTCTCCGGCTTGCCGCCCGAGGGTATCGTTGATGATGCGGAAGCGGTCCAGATCCATCAGCAGCAGCGACACGCCGCTGTTCTCCCTGTTCGCCGCCGCGAGCTGCCGCCCCAGCCGATCGAAAAACAGGGTCCGGTTGGGCAGGCCGGTCAGCGTGTCGTAATAGGCCAGGTAATTTACCTTTTCCTGTTGCGCGATGAAGGTCAGCGCGAACGAGACGTCGCCCGCCAGTTCCTCTAGCAGCTTCACTTCTTCTTCGTCGAAGGCGTTCTTCTCGCTGCCATACAGCAGGAACATGCCGACGATTTCCTTATCCCGGAACAGGGGTAGCGCGATGGCGGAGCGGCAGCCATGGGCGACGGCTGCGCGCCTGACGGGGTCGATTTCGGGATTGCTGCCGATGTCGTTCTCGATGGCGGTGCGGCGTTCCGTAAATGCCCGCATGGCCACTCCCGAGGCCGATTTGCGGGAAGTTCGCGCCAGCTTGGCTATCTCGGCTGCCCCCTCGCCGCTCCATGCGACCGGTTCCAGCTGGGAATCGGATCCGGCCATGCCGATCAGCACGATCGGGAAAGCGCCGTGCTCGGTGGCAATCCGGCAGGCTTCCTTGAACAATTCGTCGCGATCGCGGATGCGCACGATCGCCGAGTTGATGCCGCTCAGCATCGCCTGGATGCGGTTCAGGCGGGCGATCTTGTTTTCATGCTCCTTGCGCTGCGTGATATCGCGGCTGATACCGACAATTCCGACGATGTCGCCCGCCGTGTCGCGCAGGGGTATCTTGATCGTCAAAAACCATCGCGGGTTGCCTGCGGCATCGAGGCCGGCCTCTTCACGATTCAGGATGGCTTCGCCGCGAAGGGCCCGCGCGTCGTCGGCATGGTATTGCTCCGCCAGTTCGCGCGGGTAGAGATCGAACACGGCTTTCCCCACGATGTCCGCTTCGCGGCTGAAGCCGCTATGCCTGAAGCCGGCAGCGTTGCACATGGTGAAGCGGCCCGACGCATCTTTTGTGAATACGACGTCCGGCAGCGCATCGATCAGGGTGCGCAGCAGCGTGCGCTCGGCCGCCAGCGTTTCCCGGGCGCGCTTGCTCTCGGTTATGTCTTCGCCGATGCTTGCGGTACCGATCACTTCCCCGGACGCCGAGCGAAGCACCGAGTTGTTCCACCTGATGAGCCGGCGCTCGCCGGACCGGGTGAGGATTTCATTTTCGTGGTGCCAGCTCTGCGGCAGATCGGCAAGCAGATCGGCGAAGGTGGTCCTGAGCTCGCCGGCTCCGGGAGGGATAAAAAGCTCGAACCAGTCCTGCCCGAGCACTTCGTCCCGCTGCCGGCCGGTCAGGCGCAGAAGATAGTCGTTGCAGTACGTTATCCGGGCGTTCCGGTCGAGCATCATGGAGACCAGTTCCACGGTCCCGAGCAAATCGCTGAAGCGCCGTTCGCTTTCGCGCAACGCCTCGGCCGCCCGCCTGCGCTCGGTGATGTCGTGGAAAATCACCTGCACCAGGCCGTTGTCGAGTCGCTTGACGCTGATCTCGGCCGGGAACGCGGAACCGTCCTTGCGCCTGACCATGCGCTCGAACCGCAGCGTCGCGCCGACGCTCACTTCCTGCATGCGCCTCGCGTGAATTTCGCGTTCCTCGTCGAGATAGGTTACGCGGCCGTTCAATCCGAGCAGCTCGCTTTCCGAGTAGCCGAGCAGCTCGCAGCCGCGGGAATTCACCAGCACGAAATTGCCTTCCGCGTCGCTGATGAAAATGCCGTCCGAGGCCTGCTCGATGAGCTGGCGGAATTTCCCTTCGCTCTCGCGCAACTGCGTTTCTGCGCGCCTGCGCTCGGTGATGTCGCGGAGGATGATCTGGGAATCGCCGCTCGCGAGCATGCGGCTGCTGAACTCGGCGGGGAAGGCGGTGCCGTCCTTGCGTATGACCATTCGCTCATAGCGCAGGACCGCGCCGGTTCGGGCCTGTCGCATGCGCTCGAAGCGAAGATGGAGCTCGTTTTCGGGGTAGGTGATCGAGTGGTCGACGCCCAGCAATTCGTTTGCCTGGTAGCCCAGCAGCTCGCACGCCGGCGGATTTACCAGCACGAAGCGGCCCTCGGCATCGAGCACGAAAATTCCGTCGGACGCCTGCTCGATGAGCTGGCGATACCTCGCTTCGCTCGCGCGCATGGCCTCCTCGGTGCGCACCTGTTCCCCCGCTCCCGAGTTGAGCAGGAACAGCCCGGTAATCAGGATCGTCAGGCTGATGAACGCGCCCAGCGGCAGCAGCAGGAAGGTCGCGGTCGCCGTCGCGGCCGATCGCTGGAATCTCTGATTCAGGACGACGTATTCCTCGGCTTCCATTTCGCGCAGGATTTCGCCGATGTGGCGCGAGAGTTCGATCCCGACGCCGCTCACGATCATCTGTTGCGCTTCGGCAAAACCGCGCTTGCGGCGCACCTCGATGGTCCGGTCTCCGAATGCCTTGCGCTGGGCGATCAGCGAAGCGACCAGGTCCATGCGTTGTTGCTGGACGGACCCGTCCGCAATGAGCTCGTTTGCAATGGCCAGGTGTTCGTCCAGCGCCCGCGCAATCTCATTGCGGCCGGCGAGCGAGCGTTCGTCTCCGGTGATGATGTAGCCGCGCTGGTTGCTTTCCAGCTCGGCGAGGTGGGATTTCACTCCCTCGAATTCCGTGATCACTTGCTGGGAATGCGTGACCGAGGCGGTTTCGCGGCGCAGCTCGCTGGTAAAGCTGTAGGACAGTGCCGCCGCTGCCACCAGCGAGACAATGCCGGTCGCAAATCCGAACGTGATCAGCCGGTTCAGCGACCATTGCAGTCCGTCGTCCCTGCGTGCCAGCGCCAGCAGTCCGCTCCCCAGGAGCAGAAATCCCACCGTCGAATGGATGGCCATGCCGGCGTAGTCCCACCAGCGGGCACCGGACATCAGCGCGGAAAGATGGCCGATCAGGCCAAGTCCGCCAATGACCACGACCGCGCTGGCCAATCCGTAAAGAACCGGGATGCGCAATCGCGCCTGCCTCCGCCTGGCGGCAAGAAAGAGCCCGCAGCCGGCGAGCAACAGGCAGAAGGCCGTGGAGGGCGGCATGCGCCCGGGGCTCGTCGCTTCCAGTGCGCCGGTGGTATCGCTGAACAGCCACTGATCCAGCCCGAAGTTCCAGCCAAACAGATCTTCCGCCAGGGTCAGGCCGGCCAGCGCAATCACGGCGAGCGCGATCGCGCTCCCGGCCGCGCGCAAGGAACCCGGGGGATCGGCGCGGGAAAGAAGCGCCAGCGCCGTGCCGCACAACAGCGTACCGGCGGCGGTATTCACCTTCATCGTCGCCAGGCCGGGCACCACCGTTTTCAGCATCCCGATGTCCAGCGCCCATCCGGCGAGCACGCCTGCGCCCAGCGCGATCGCCGCCAGGCCCGACAGCAGCGCGACGGCGCGGGGTGTGGCGATCCGGGCCGACAGAAGCGTCATGCCGGAACGCGGGGCGTTGCCGGCCCGCTGGACAAACCTTGTCCCTTTTGCATAATGCTCCCGGAAGAAATGCAGGACATGTGCAGGACAGTCCTCAGTTGCAGGAAATCAGCAAAAGCTTGCTTCAACCGGGTAGCCGGAGGACGCGCCGAGCGGAAGGCCGCCCGGTGCAAGGGAAGCGTCCCCGGGCCTTGTTGAACCCGCCCAGGTTTGTTTTCGGCCGCGCCCATGGTGCCGGCCGCAGAGGCAGGCGCCACCCACCTGGGCGGGAGGACGATGAAATCGTCTTCGCGGCGGATGTCTGGCGGGAATCCCGATCGTTCCATGGCGCCTCCCTGAAGGCATGTTCTATGGGGAAGGCGACCGCACCATCGCCCTGTGCGGGCGCTGGAGCAACAATCCACGATGGCACAACGGGCGTGCAATCGGCACTTCTCCCGTTACTTATACGATCTTCCCGATGCGATAGACAGCACTTTTCAGCAGGGCGTAGCGCGATTTGCTTGCGCGGTGGTGGAGACGGCGTATTTCGCTACGATGTAGCGAAATAGGCGAGAGGAAAGAGGAAAGAGGAAAGAGGAAAGGTAAGAGCCTCTATTCGCAGCACCCAGCACGCAGTACGCAGCACTGCGTTTCTCTCAGCACCAGCACTCCGTACCCAGTACCCAGCACCGAGTACCCAGCACCCAGCACCGCCGCTTCCCCTCCGTCGCGCATCCGCGGATTAAGACCTATACTTCCCGGACATCGCGATTTCTGCGATAAATCCTGCAGACGCACAATCACAAGGAAACGAATATGAAATCACCTCGAATAGTGGCTTTGATCGCGATACTCGCGTCGGGCCTGTCCCTGAACGCGAACGCAGGAGTCTCGGTGAGTGTCGGAGAGCCGGGCTTCTACGGACACATTGAAATCGGCGATATTCCCCGGCCGCCGCAACTGATCTTCCCGCAGCCGGTGATTATCCAGCGGGTTCCCGCCGGCGAGGTTCGTCCGCCGCTTTATCTGCATGTTCCCCCGGGGCATGAAAAGCATTGGAGCAAACACTGCCGCAAGTACAACGCGTGCGGACAGCCGGTCTACTTCGTGCGGGACAATTGGTACAACGATGTCTACGTCCCGGAATACAGGAAGAAGCATGGCAAAGGCCACGGCGACGATGATCGTGGCGGGAAGCACGGCGACAAAGGCCACGGGCATGGCAAAGACAAGGATTAGATTGAATGGCTGACGCGTGAATGCCGTAAGGGCCGTGAATGTCGTGAATGTCGTGAATGCCGTGACGATGAAAAACAGTGCTGCGTGCTGGGTACTGAGAGAAAAGCGGTGCTGCGTACTGGGTGCTGTGTGCTGAGTAAAAGCCGAAGGCGGCAACGCTCCAGATCCTTAAGTCCTTCCTCCCAGCACGCAGTACCCAGTACGCAGCACCGCTCTTTTCGTAGTACCCAGTACCCAGCACCCAGCACTGCCTTTCCTCTCACCTCGTCACGACATTCACGATATTCACGACATTCACGACATTCACGGCCTTTCCGCTATACTCCCCCTCGACGAAAAGTCCAACGAAAACCGCAGGCTGCGAGGGAATTACAGGGTGACGAAATTCGGTTTACGGAGCGCAATGTTTGCGCTCGCCGCGCTTGTTATGTTTTCAGGGGCTCTGATGGCGCAGCAGATGCCTGGCACGGGATCGGATCTGAGGTTCGATTCCTCCGGCAACCAGCAGCAGTCCCCGTCGCAGATGCCGATCCAGTCGCCCACCATCGTTACGCCGCATCCAGTATTTCTTCGGGATGTCGTCCGCTAGACTATCGCCCTACATGATGTTTGACTGCGCACTAAATTAACGATGTCCAGCCCCGACCGGATTATTGCGATTCTCCGCGAACGCCTGCCCGGGCTGGTTGCGGTGTATCGATTTGGCAGCGAGGTCACCCGCACCACAAACCAGGAAAGCGACCTCGATTTGGCCGTACTCTGCGACAAGGCCTTGTCGGCACTGACCCGCTTTTCCCTGGCAGGCGAGCTCGTGGTCGCGTGCGGTCGGCCGGTCGACATGGTTGACCTGTCGACGGCGTCCACGGTCATTTGCGCGCAGGTCGTAAGTACCGGCGAGCGGCTGTTTTGCGCGGATCCGAAGCGTTGCGATCTGTTCGAAGACATTACGCTCTCCTCCTATGCCCGGCTGAACGAAGAGCGCGGCGCAATTCTTCGCGATGTCAAAGCGCGCGAGTCCGTGTATGGCCGATGACGTACTCCTGAACAAGGCGGCGAGCATCGAGCGGTGTCTGAATCGAATCGATGAGGAATACCGGGGACACGAGCAGGAATTCGAGATCAACTTCACGCGGCAGGACGCCCTGATGCTGAATCTGTTGCGTGCCAGCGAAACCGCCATCGATGCGGCAATGCATTTGGTCCGGGTGCGCAAACTCGGATTGCCTCAGGAGAGCAGGGATGCGTTCAGAATGCTCGCGCAGGCAGGCATCTTGTTGCCCGAACTGAGCGTTCAACTCCAGAAGATGGTCGGCTTTCGAAATATTGCAATCCACAACTATGCCCAGTTGGATCTCAACATCGTCCGATCGATCGTCGAGCAGCGGCTGGGCGACTTCCGCGAGTTTGCGCGCCTTCTCATCAGGCTGGCGTGAACTGACATGTCGCGGATGAACTATGTGATGCCAGCGACTGCATAGATAAGCGCCGGCGAGGTAACTGGGCACCGTCTTCTTGTCTGACTCCCCATCCAGGGCTTGACCCCATTGCCACGGGAGGCAGTAAATGCGCGAGAGCAAAGGATGCAAGAGAATCAAACTCTCCTTCACGTCATAGCTGGTTTCTACAATAGTCCCCTCCCTTTCAAGGGGAAGGCCGGGATGGGGATGGGTGTGCCGTAGATTGCCGGCGCCATGAGGGGCCGTTGCAGGAAAAGACCGCCTGCACGCCGTTCGCTGCGCGCATTCCAGGCTTTCCTCCCGGCTCGCGCCTTTGGCCTTCCTCGTTTATCCGATTTGACTGCCTCTGCGTATTGCCAGAGAATCCGCGCGACCGCCGCAAGCTACCTGGGTCAACGCGTCGAAAAAATTGGAGGCACGGAATGAATAGAGACTGGGCGTGGATGAGCCGATACATCCTTGTTATCGTCATTTCTCTGGTGCTGGGTGGCGCGATCGGCGAGTTCGCGTTATTCAAGCAGACCACGCTGGGCACGCCCAAGCTTGCCGCGTCCCAGCTCGTCCAGTTCATGGGTTACGGCGGGGCGCTGCTGTTGCTCTGGTTGATGGGGCAGAAGGCGGCCAGCCAGTTTCGCA
>DASWEZ010000296.1:0-2119 GCA_036394495.1 Burkholderiales bacterium | reverse complement strand
CCCAGCCCTCTCCCCCCGAAATCGGGTGGAGAGGGAGATGAAATCCGGCGAACATTGTCCGCGCTTCTGGAATTTCGGCTCCTTCTCCGCTCAGGGGAGGAACTCCGTCGACACGGCGTTGGCGGAGCCATCCGGGGCGGGAGACGGAGCGTGGCGCACTCCCCGCAGACGGGTGATTTCATCACTAACGTGTCCGTGCGCCCGGGGGATGAGGTGATTTCCTCTGCATCCTTTGCGTCCTTTGCAGTGAACATTTTATTGAGACGATTTATTGGAAGGCCATCGGCTTGCGGTCCTGCAGCGCGAGCCAGCCGCGGGCGACGCGGTAGATGACCCAGAGGCCGGCCGCTATCCAGATCATCCACGCGATCGGGATGCCGATCAGCACTATGAACAGCGTCGCGAATATCACCGCGCCAATCATGATCCAAAGTGCGGCAAACCAGAACGTGCGGATCTGCCAGCGAAAATGCGATTCGAGGTAGGTGCCGCGGGTATCGTGCTGATAGACGTAGTTGAGGATGACCGCGATGATCGACGGAAAGCCGAAGACGAAGGCGCCGACGATGGTGATCGCGCTGGTCAGCCCGATGAAGATGCTCAAGGCGTGCAACCCGTAGATGACCTGCGCGATGGTGACCAGCGAGCCGGGGGGGCCGTCGCCGGGTATTTCGATGTCTGCCATGCCGTCCTCCAGGGTATCGACAGGAATTACGGGCTTCGACCCATGTCGTCCGGATAAATTCAGGCCGCCGGGAAAATTCGGCCGGTGGCTTGCGCTACAAAACCGTTGCCAGCATCGTCACCACGACCACCGCCATCGCGGTCGTTGCCAGCCAGCCGAGGAATTTCAGGCGGCGCCTGATCACGAACGGGCCCATGACTTCGACGCGGGTCGCCATCAGCATCATTACGGCCATGATCGGGACTGCGATGACGCCGTTGATTACGGCGCTCCAGAACAAGGCTTTGATCGGGTCGATCGGGGTGAAATCGAGCAGCACGCCGCCGAGGGTCGCGAAAGCGATGATTGCATAGAACTCCCTGGCCCTGGACAGTTTGCGGTTCAGGCCCTGGCGCCAGCCGAAAGTGTCGGAAACCGCGTAAGCCGTGGCGCCGGCCAGCACCGGGACGGCCAGCATTCCTGTGCCGATGATGCCGAGGCTGAACAGCAGGAAGGAGAATTCGCCGGCGATCGGGCGCAGCGCCAGCGCCGCCTCGGCGGAAGTCTGGATCTGGGTGATGCCCGCGACATGCAGGGTCACCGCCGCGGAGAGGATGATGAAGAAGGCGATCACGTTGGAGAAACCCATGCCGACGTAGGTATCGATCTTGATGCGGTGCAAGTGGCGGCGTGCGTCTTCGGGCGTGCTTTTGAGCGATGAGAAACCGTTACCGCCACGCAGTTCCTCGACTTCCTGCGAGGCCTGCCAGAAGAACAGATACGGGCTGATGGTGGTGCCGAACACCGCGACGACGACGGCGACGAAATCCGGGTTGAACGAGAGGGTGGGCGCGAGTGCCTGCCGGATTGCCTGAGCCCAGTCGATATGCACCGAGAACGCGACCGCCACGTAAGCCAGCAGCGACAACGTCAGCCACTTGAGCACCCGCACGTAGCTCTGGTAGGGGATGAAGACCTGCAGGAGCAGGCTGAGCACACCGAAGACGACGGCGTGGCCATGATTTCCGCCGCCAACCACGAGTTGCAACGCCTCGCCCATCGCCGCGATGTCCGCCGCGATGTTGATGGTATTGGCGACGACCAGCAGACCGACGACCGTCAGCAACACCCAGCGCGGGAACAGCTTTCGGATATTGGCGGCCAGTCCCTTGCCGGTGACGCGGCCGATGCGTGCGCTGACGATCTGGATGCCGACCATCAACGGAAAGGTGATCAGCATGGTCCACAGCATGTCCAACCCGAACTGGGCGCCCGCCTGGGAGTAGGTGGCGATTCCGCTCGGATCGTCGTCCGCGGCGCCGGTGATCAGGCCGGGGCCGAGTTTGCGCAGAAACGACTGCTCGTCCGTCTTCTTCGGCGGTTCGCTCACGTGTTCTCCCGGTAGGAGCACAGGGCGAACGTAATGGGGTCGCGCGGTGCCGCGCCTCTAACGCC
>DASWEZ010000295.1:0-10015 GCA_036394495.1 Burkholderiales bacterium | reverse complement strand
CGAGCCCGATCGCGACGTTGAAAGGCGACCCGCCGATTCTGCCTTCCAGCGCCAGGCCGTTGTCCGTTGGATTACCGGCGAATACATCGAACAACGCTTCGCCGCTGACGACAATCATGGTCGAAAACCTCGGTGCTTTTTTTGCAGCGGCGTTCTCGCCGCGTGCGGTTGCGCCATTCTGGCGTCGAAATCCGAATCAAGGAAGGGGGGTGATTCGAAAAACACGTCCGCGCGGGCGATGGCCCGCCGGCGTTACCGCCGGGGCGGGTGCGGGGGCGGGAATACCCAGAAGAATTCGCCGCTGCGCCCGCCGTCGCGTGCCGCGCAGGCGGTGACGTATTCCATTTCCAGACTTGCGGGATGGCGCTCGAGAAGGTGATCGATCAGCCCGAATTCGAAGGCAGTTTTCAGCTCGCGCCGAGCAGATCGCGCAGAAAATCGTCGACGATCAGGAATTCGAGTTCCAGGTCGAGGTCGCGCCGACGCGTGCCTGGGGTGGCCATGGAATTCCCCTGAATGCGGGCTTTTTGAAGACGACCAGGATCCCAACACCTGACCATGACGACGCGGCTCGCGCTAAAATTACGGCCATCTTGACCGCAGACCTGCAACACTTCTTCGCCGATTCCGGCCCGCTTGCCGGCGCCATACCCGGCTACCGTCTGCGCCCGCAGCAACTGGAAATGGCCCTGGCGGTCGCGCAGGCCATCGAGACCAACGGATTGCTCATCGCCGAGGCCGGCACCGGCACCGGCAAGACCTTCGCCTATCTGGTCCCCGCCCTGTCCAAGGGCGGCAAGGTCATCGTCTCGACGGGCACGAAGACACTGCAAGACCAGCTCTACAATCGCGATATTCCGATGGTTCGCAACGCGCTGCGGGCACCGGTTACCGTGGCGCTGCTCAAAGGCCGCGCGAACTATGTCTGCCATTACCACCTGGAACGCGCCAAGAACGACGGCCGCTTCCTGAACCGCGACGACGTGGTGTATTTGGCACGCATCGAATCCTTTGCCAAGACCAGCAAGACCGGCGATCGCAGCGGACTGGCCGAAGTGCCGGAGGACGCGACCGTGTGGCCGCAGGTGACTTCGACTCGCGAGAGCTGCCTGGGAGGCGATTGTCCGAACTACAAAGACTGCTTCGTCATGGAAGCGCGCAAAAAGGCGATGGAGGCCGACGTGGTGGTGGTGAACCATCACCTGTTCTTCGCCGACGTCGCATTGCGCGACGAAGGGGTGGCGGAGCTGCTGCCGGCCTGCAACACGGTGATCTTCGACGAGGCTCATCAGTTGCCCGAAACCGCCAGCCTGTTTTTCGGCGAAAACGTGTCCAGCAGCCAGCTCATCGAGCTCGCCCGCGACACGCGCATCGAAGCAGCGACTTCCGCGAAGGACAATGCCGCGCTGCCAGATACCTCCGCGGCGCTGGAGAAAGCGGCGCGGGATCTGCGCCTGCAGTTTCGCGAAGATGCCGGCCGGCAGCCTTATTCGGCTGCGCAGGACAATCCGGCCTTCACGGCTGCGCTGGATGTGGCGGTGACGCGGCTGACCGACCTGACGGTGCTGCTGGAAGCGCAGGCCGATCGCTCGGAAGGATTGCAGAACTGCTGGACGCGCGGAATGGAATTACTCAACGCACTGGTCCGCTGGGAGGAAGAAGAGGACAGGGCATGGGTGCGCTGGATCGAGATCTTCGGCGGCTCGGTGCACCTGAATGCGACGCCGCTGTCGATCGCCGACATTTTTCATCGCCAGATCACCGGCAATCCGCGCGCGTGGATTTTCACGTCGGCGACGCTATCGGTGCAGGGCAATTTTTCGCACTACCAGCGCGAGATGGGACTGGATGACGCCGCGACCGCGTTCTGGGAAAGTCCGTTCGACTATGAGAATCAGGCATTGCTCTACGTTCCCGAAGGGCTGCCCGAACCGAATTCGGAAGGGTATACGCGAAAGGCGGTCGAAGCGGCGCTGCCCGTGATCGAGGCGGCCGAGGGCCGCACCTTCTTTCTGTTCACCAGCTTGCGCGCGATGCGCGAAGCGCGCGAACTGATGGAAACCGGCATGAAGAAAATGGGCATGGACTATCCGTTGCTCATGCAAGGCGAAGGCTCGCGCTCGGAATTGCTGGAGCGCTTCCGCAGGCTGGGCAATGCCGTGCTGCTGGGCAGCCAGTCTTTCTGGGAAGGCGTGGATGTGCGCGGCGAAGCGTTGTCGCTGGTGATCATCGATCGCCTGCCATTCGCGCCGCCGGATGATCCGGTGCTGGCGGCACGCATCGAAACGATCAATGCCGAGGGGCGCAATGCTTTCATGGAGTATCAGCTGCCACAGGCGGTGATCACGCTGAAGCAGGGCGCGGGCCGCCTGATCCGCGACGAGAACGATCGCGGCGTATTGATGATCTGCGATCCTCGAATCATCACGAAACACTATGGCAAGCGCATCTGGCGCAGCCTGCCGCCGATGCGCCGCACGCGCGAACAGTCGGAAGTGCTCGATTTCTATCGCCAGATCGCCAGTGCGGCCGCTTGATCTAGATCGTTAGCCACAGAGGACACAGAGGTCACAGAGAAAAACGTGACTAATGGTTGTTGGCTTCTGATTGTTGCGTGTTGCGCCAATAGCGTATTCGATTAACGGGACAGTATCGCAACCTATCCGGTGTTTGTTCTTCGCTCTCCTCTGTAGTCCTCTGTGCCCTCTGTGGCAAATGTCTTCAGGTCTTTAAGTGCGGGCGGATCAGCCACGCCCAGAGGGCCCACAAGGCGACAATCCACAGCAGCAGGATGGCTACCGCGGCAATCCAGTTGCGCGGTTTCGGCCGGTGGGCTTCCAGCCAGGCCTGCGCCCTTGCGCGGGAGTCGAGCAATACCTGAGGCGGCATCAGCTTCAACACCAGCCAGATGGCGCCCGGCAGCAGGATGATTTCATCGAGGTAGCCGATGATCGGGATGAAATCGGGTATCAGGTCGATCGGCGAAAGCGCGTAGGCGACGATGAATACCGCCAGCCACTTCGCATACCACGGCGAGCGCGGATCGCGGGAGGCGAACCAGAGGACGAGTGCTTCGCGCTTGAGGGCTGCGGCCCAGGTTTTCAGCCGCTCCAGCATGGATCAGGAAACCAGTTCGCCGTGCAGGTCGTGCGTGTCAGCGCGGGTGATGCGTACCTGGACGAAATCGCCGGACTTGATGCCCGCCGCTTTGCGGATGTGCACGACGCCGTCGATTTCCGGTGCGTCCGCGCTGGAGCGGCCGACGGCTTTGTTGTCGCCGGCTTCGTCCACCAGAACGGTCAGCGTGCTGCCGACTTTGCGCTTCAGGCGTTGCGTGCTGATTTTTTCCTGAACTGCCATGAAGCGGGCGCGGCGTTCTTCGCGGACTTCATCCGGCACGGCATCGGGCAACGCGTTGGCCGATGCACCTTCCACCGGGGAATAGGCGAAACAGCCGACGCGATCGAGCTGGGCTTCTTCGAGGAATTCCAGCAACGCGGAGAACTCGGCTTCGGTTTCTCCGGGGAAACCCGCGATGAACGTGCTGCGGATGGTGAGGTCGGGACAGAGTTCGCGCCAGGCGCGAATGCGTTCCAGGTTGTTCTCCGCGTTCGCCGGGCGCTTCATCAACTTGAGAATGCGCGGACTGGCGTGCTGGAAGGGTACGTCGAGATAGGGCAGAACTTTGCCTTGCGCCATTAGCGGCAGGACTTCGTCGACGTGCGGGTAAGGATAGACGTAGTGCAGGCGCACCCATACGCCGAGTTCGCCCAGAGCCCGCACCAGTTCGGTCATGCGGGTTTTCAACGGCCTTCCGCCCCAGAAGCCGGTGCGGTACTTGATGTCGACGCCATAGGCGCTGGTGTCCTGCGAGATCACCAGCAATTCCCTGACGCCGGCCTTCACCAGATTTTCGGCTTCCTGCATGACCTCGCCAACCGGACGGCTGACCAGGTCGCCGCGCATCGAGGGAATGATGCAGAACGTGCAGCGATGGTTGCAGCCTTCGGAGATCTTCAGATAGGCAAAGTGATTTGGCGTGAGCTTGATGCCTTGCGGCGGCACCAGGTCCGAGAACGGATCGTGCGGCCGCGGCAGATGATCGTGTACCGCGCGCATGACCTGGTCGGTGGCGTGGGGCCCGGTGACCGCAAG
Source organism: Burkholderiales bacterium (assembly GCA_036394495.1). GTDB lineage: Bacteria > Pseudomonadota > Gammaproteobacteria > Burkholderiales > JACQAP01 > JACQAP01. Next base: position 5,860 of record DASWEZ010000295.1, on the reverse strand, counting down.
CACTTGCGGATGCGCCTGCCTGACCACGTCGCCCTTGGCGCCAAGGCAGCCGGTGACGATGACCTTGCCGTTCTCGGCGAGCGCTTCACCGATGGCATCGAGCGATTCTTCCACTGCCGCGTCGATGAAGCCGCAGGTATTGACCACGACCAGATCCGCATCCTGGTAGCTGCTGGAGATGAGATAGCCCTCGGCACGAAGCTGCGTGAGGATGCGCTCCGAATCCACCAGCGCCTTCGGGCAGCCGAGCGAAACGAATCCGACTCTGGGTTGCGCGGTTGATTTGCTGCGGGGTGGTGTTTTGATAGCGCTCATGCGGTGACCGGATGAAAAACGGCGCGGAACCGGCAGTTCCGCGCCGTGCGAATTCTTGATTGCGTTTTCAGGAAGCAGTTTTTTTCTGAGGCTGCTTGAACGCCTCCGGTTCCGGGGCAGCGGCGTCCGGCTTGCCTTCGCCGCCAGCGCCGGCGAAATTGCTCCCGAACGGGAAGTTGCCGAAAATCGAGCGGGCCTGTTTCTGCAGCTGTTGTTGCATGTCGAGGAAGGTGGTCGCGCTTTGTTCGAGATAACTCGACATCAGGCCCTGGATCGTCGGCCCCTGCATTTTCACGAACTGGCTCCAGGCTTCGGCGTTCAGCATCGGGTTGTCGCCGAATTTCGGCACGCTCTGTTCCTGCAACCTGCGTTGAATTTCGACGAAGGTCTGGATGTTCTTGTCCAGGTAACTGCCCATCATGCCCTGCATGGCGTTGCCATAGAAGCGGATGATCTGCGACAGCATGTCCGACGAGAACATCGGTGCGCCCGCGCTTTCTTCCTCGAGAATGATCTGCAGAAGGATGGCGCGCGTGAGGTCTTCCTCGCTCTTCGCATCGACCACTTTGAAAATCACCTGATCGAGCACGAGTTGCTTCACGTCGGCGAGCGTGATGTAGCTGCTGGTTGCCGTGTCGTAGAGACGGCGGTTCGGATATTTCTTTATCAGGCGAAGTTCTTCAGTCATTTTTGTGCAGTCCGGAAAGTTACCCTGCATTCATCGTTGGAGAGACTGGGGATAAGTCTGCGGCAGCGCGCGAGACGGGCATTATAACCATATGAAAATTAGGTTTTACCAAAGTTTATGCGTTGCGAAAGAAATATTTGACACGTTTTTTAGCGATGCCTAATATTGATCTTGTGCGACGCAACAGAAGTCTTCCGTGCCGGTCCATTCGGGGTGATTTAACGTATATTAAATATGAGGTTATAGGATGAACCAAGTTGCCGAGAAATTTGTCGCGCTGAACAAGAAACAGATGGAGACTGCGGTTCAGGCGTTTCAGATCGGGTTCGATGCCTGGGAAATGCTGATAAAGCTGAACCTCGAGGCGACAAGGTCGCTGCTGCAGGAAGGCATGGCGAATGCCCAGGCGCTGGCTGGAGTGAGGGACGTGGCCCGGTTGTCTGCATGGTCCGGAGGGCAATTCCAGGCAGGCGTGGACAAGCTGTCGGGCTACTCCAGAAACGCATACGAGATCGGCGGCGAGGCAGCGGGCAAGTTGGGCGATCTCCTGGAACAGACATTGCTTAGTACTAACCAGGAAGTCGTGGAATGGGTCGATGAAGTGTTGAAATCCTCTTCGATCCCGCAGCCGGAAGCCACGGCGGCCGCTGCGAAGGCAGCGATGGCGAATGCGAAGTCGGTTATTGAAGGAATTTCGAAGGCTGTCAGGAAGACAGCCGGGTACGCGGATGCCAATGTACGGGCGGCCGCAGCGGCGACGGCAGAGGCCGTCAAGAACACCGCGAAGTAACGGATGCAAGGCTCCTCCCCCTTTATCTAAAGGTTTTCCTTTGGTAAAGGTTCAGCCCCGGTGGTAACTCACCGGGGCTTTTTTTCGCCCTGAATTAGTGCACAAAAGGTCAGTTATTTGCCGCGAAGCGGCAGGGGCGGGGCGTGACTATCGTGACTACGTGACTGTCGTGACTGGGTAAAAAGCCTTTAAACCGCTTTATTCGACAGTCACGACAGTCACGGCCCTCACGACATGTGCTGTCCGCCGTTGATCGAAATATTGGCACCGGTCACGAAAGCGGCTTCATCCGAAGCCAGGTAGATGATCAAGCCGGCGACTTCTTCGGGCTGTCCGAGGCGGTTCAGCGGAATCTGCGGCAGGATCTTCGAATCCAGGATGTCCTGGGGGATCGCGGTCACCATCTTGGTGCCGATGTAGCCCGGCGAGATGGTATTGACCGTGACGCCCTTGCGCGCCACTTCGTAAGCCAGCGCCTTGGTGAATCCGTGCATGCCCGCCTTGGCGGCGGAATAGTTGGTCTGCCCGAACGCGCCTTTCTGGCCATTCACCGACGACACGTTGATGATGCGGCCCCACGCACGCTCGACCATGCCGTCGAGCACTTGCTTGGTCATGTTGAACACGCTGTCGAGGTTGGTGCGAATGACGGCATCCCAGTCGGCCTTCGTCATTTTCTTGAATGTCATGTCGCGCGTAATGCCGGCATTGTTGACCAGCACGTCGACCGGGCCGATGTCGGCCTGCACCTTCTGCAGGCAGGCGACGCATGAATCGAAGTCGGCCACATCGACTGCATAGCCGTGAAAATCGTAGCCACGTTTCTTCATGCCGGCCAGCCACTCGCTTGCGGTCTTGTTTCCCGGTGAATAAGTCGTGACGACCGCATAGCCCTGGTCGGCCATTTTCGTACAGATGGATTCGCCCAGGCCCCCCATGCCCCCGGTTACCAGAACAATTCTTTTTGTCGTCATGACAGTCGTCCTCCTCGATTCGTTATTATTGTCCCGCCAGGTATTGCTATGCCGATTTCTCCTTCACGTACCGGCCGGGCGCCGCTTCGAGTGCCGGGTATTGCGGATTGCCTGGATCGGCGGCAGGCATCTCTTCACCCGAGCGGCTGCTCAGCCAGGCCGCCCAGTGCGTCCACCAGCTGCCGGCGTGTTGCGTCGCGTCAGCGAGCCACGCATCCGGATCCGTATCGACAGATGCGTTGAGCCAGAAGTGCCGGCGGTTTTTCGAGGGCGGGTTCACGATGCCCGCGACATGGCCGCTCGCACCCAGCACGAATTCGGTGCGTCCACCGAGCAACCCGACGCTGGCATGCGCGGATTTCCACGGCACGATGTGGTCTTCACGCGTTGCCAGGATGTAGGCAGGGGTGGTGATCGCGCCGAGATCCAGCGGCACGCCGAACGCTTCGAGTCTACCGGGAATTTTCAGATTGTTCTCAAGGTACATGTTGCGCAGGTAGTAGGCATAGAGCCGCCCCGGCAGGTTGCTGCCATCGGCATTCCAGTACAGCAGATCGAAGGCACGGGGCGATCTGCCCTTGAGATAGTTGTTGATGATGAAATGCCATATCAGGTCGTTGGCGCGCAGCATGGCGAACGTGTTCGCGAGTTTGCTCCCCGACATCAGGCCCGGCTGCTGAAATTCTTTTTCGGTGCGCTCGACAAAATCGGGATCGATGTAAACGCTGATGTCGCCGGTCTCGGCAAAATCCAGCATGGTCGCCAGCAGCGTGAGCGAGGAGACGAAGTTTTCCTTGCGCGCGGTCATCACCGCCAGCGCGCAGGACAGCAGGGTGCCGCCGACGCAGAATCCCAGCGCGCTGACTTTGTCTGCAGCGCTGATCGCCTTGATCGCCTGGAGCGGCGCAAGGACGCCTTTTTCGATGTAGTCGTCCCACCCGAGCTGCCCCAGTTCCGCGGGAATGTTTCGCCACGAAACGATGAACGTGCTGAAGCCCTGCTCGACGCAGAAGCGCACGAAGGAATTTTCCGGCTGCAGATCGAGGATGTAGTACTTGTTGATGAACGGCGGCACGATCAGCAACGGGTATTCATATATGTTCGGCGTTGCCGGTATGTACTGGATCAACTGCATTACTTCATTCTCGAATACCACCGACCCAGGCGTGAGGGCGAGGTTGCGGCCGACTTCAAAGGCCTGGTCGTCGGTCATGGAAATGCGGCCGCGGGCGACGTCGCCCGCCAGCAGCTTCATGCCTTGCGCGAGGCTTGCTCCGCCGGTTTCCGCTGCCAGCTTGATGACTTCCGGATTGGTTGCCGCAAAGTTGTTGGGCGACATGGCATCCGCCAGCTGACGCAGCTGGTATTGCAGCCGCCGCTTGGCCTGCGGTTCCAGTTCGGCCAGCTCGCCGAGTTCGCGCAGGAAACGCGCGTTCAGCAGATACGCCTGCTGCACGTAGCGAAAGAAGGGCAGTTGCCATTCGGCCGCTTCGAAGCGATTGTCGCCTTTTGCAGCGGCGACTGTGCTGCCCTCGTCGGGTGCAGCCATCTGTCCCCACAGCGAAAAGTGGTCGCGATAAAACGTTTCTTCGAGTGCGCGGAGTTTTTCGAGTTGCCGGCCGTCGGCGGTCGCGAAAATGCGCATGAGGGCCGCGACGTCCGCAGTGCCGGCAACAGGGGCATCGCGAAAGAGTTTTTCGACCATGCCCGCATTGGCGCGATTGATTTCGTGCAGAACTTCGCCCGGGGTCTTGGCTGAAGAGGTCATTGGCCGTTGAAAGCGCGGGCGCGTGGGAGGATGAAGCAGTTAGAATTCTTGACTGCCGATCCCCCCGAGTCAAGCTCGCATACCGTGTATATCGTTGCTATTGGATGGCTCTACGTCGTCATCATGATGGCGGCGACGGAAAAGAGTTTCCTGTCTGGTGCCGTGACGCTGCTTTGCTACGGCATCCTCCCGCTGGGCCTGTTCCTGTGGGTCGCGGGCACTCCTCAGCGCCGGCGCCGGGCCGCGTCACGCGATGCCGCTGACGAAAAACCGGACCAGCGCGATTGAGCCGATGCCCAGGCAGATCAGCACGACCTGTTCCAGGGTGGCGCGCAATTCAGGGCGCCGGTGCAGGCCGGGAATCAGGTCGGCCACCGAGACGTAAATCATGCTCGCCGCGGCCAGCGCCAGCAGGGTGGGCACCCAGTCCTGCATGGAGCGCAGCGCGAAATAGGCGAGCAACCCGCCGAGCAGCGTCGCCAGACTGGATATCAGGTTGAAGGCGAACGCTCTGGCCTTGCTGAAGCCCGAATGCAGCAGGATGACGAAATCGCCGACTTCCTGGGGTATTTCGTGCGCGATGATCGCCAGCGCCGTGACGATGCCCAGTCCGGTATCCGCCATGAATGCCGCGGCGATCAGCACGCCGTCGACGAAATTGTGGATGGTGTCGCCGACCATGATCATCATGCCGCTGCGGCCATGGTCGTTTGGGTCGACGTGGTGATCGTGCGCTTCGCATTCCTCCGCGTGGCAATGCCGCCATAACACCAGTTTTTCCAGCACAAAGAAGAACAGGATGCCGCCGAGGATGACGGCGGCGAGGTTGTGCGCGTTGCCGGTTTGTTCGAAAGCGTGCGGCACGATTTCCAGGAAAACCGCACCCAGCAGCGCGCCGATGGCGTAGCTGATGAGCATCGGCACCTGGTGTGCGGAAGCGCGTAACGCAAGTGCCGCTGCGCTGACTACGCTGAGCAACGCGCCGGCGACCGACGCGACGATGATCCAGGCCAGGGTGGACATTTGAATTGGGGTTGGGTGAGGCAAACGACCCAGTATAGCGGGCCTGTCAAGTGGGTCAGTTCTCGAGCCAGACCAGCGCGGCCATCCTGCCCGACACCTTGTCGCGCCGGTGGGAGAAGAAGCGTGTCGGATCTGAATAAGTGCATTGTCCGCCGCCGAAAACGCTCGACACGCCGGCCGTTGCGAGCCGCTGCCGCGCAAGCACGAACAGGTCGGCCAGCCATTTGCCCGGTTTGTGGGGGTGAAATGCGTAGCCGGCCGCCGGGTCGACGGCGACAAACGCATCGCGCACCTCGTCGCCG
>DASWEZ010000294.1:0-13648 GCA_036394495.1 Burkholderiales bacterium | reverse complement strand
CACCCCCTCACCCCAACCCTCTCCCCCAATTTGGTGGAGAGGGAGATGGAAAACTAGGCAAGCTTTGTGCTCGCTTCTGCATCTCAGCTCCTTCTCCGCCCAGGGGAGAAGGCGGGGGATGAGGTGATTGCTCCGCGTCCTCTGCGGTGAGAGTTGCATTTGCGAAGCTATCAGCCGCACTCGGCCGGCATGACCGGGCCGTTGCTCTTCTCGACGACTTCGTATTTGCCGGCTTTCGCCACCGCGATGTACATGTTCATCTTGGTATGCAGCGAGCCGGACACGATCTCGAAGCCGCCGCCCGGGCCCTCCGCGACCTTGGCGTGGTCCATGGCCTTGGCTACGTCCTCGCGCTTGACGCTCTTGGCTTCCTTGACCGCCACCTGCCAGAGCATGAGGCCGCGATACATGCCGGTCGATGCGCTGCCCGCGGTGAACGGATTCTTGGTGCCGAACTGCTTCGTGTATTTTTCCTGCAGCGTGTTGCCGAACGGATCGTTCAGCGCCTTGAAGTAATCCAGGCAGGTGGCCAGGTCTTCGATCTCGTTGGCCGGCGTGATGTTGAGGCAGTTTTCGTCGTAGTACACGCAGGCAAGCCGCCCGCCCTTTTTCTGGAAGCCGGCTTCGTACAACTGCTTGAAGAACACGGCGACGCCCGGCGGGATGGTCGTGTTGAACACCACGTTGACGCCGCTCGACATGATCTTGTTGATGGTGGCGCTGTATTCGTTGTGATCCACCGGAAAATATTCCTCGCCGATCACCTCGCCGCCATTCTTGACGATGGTCTTCCTCGCGTACTCGTTGAGCACGTGCGGCCAGACATAGTCTGCGGAGGGCAGATAGAATTTCTTGCCGCCGTTCTTGATCAGCCACGGAATGAAGGTGTCGCATTGCTGCGCCGGCGTCGGGCCGGTGCAAAAAAGGTAGGGCGTGCATTCCTTGCCTTCGTACAGCTGCGGATAGATGTAGAGCGTCTTGCCGCGGTTGACGATGGTGTCCTTGATGGCGTTGCGCATCGAGCTGGTGATGCCGCCGAGCACGACGTCGACCTTGTCCTTCTGCACCAGCTTACGCACCTTGGTGACGGCGGCCGCTTCGTTGCTGGCCGTGTCCTCGAGGACCATCTGCAGCGGCCGGCCGAGCAGGCCGCCCGCGGCGTTGATTTCCTCGATCACCATTTTCGCCACGTTCGAGTTCGGGATGCCGGCATAGCCGATCGGTCCGGTCAGGTCGGTGGCTATGCCGACCTTGATCGGATCGGCCGCCCACGCGCCCTTCGGATTGAGAATGTAGCTGCCGCCGCCGAGGGCAATCATTCCCGTCAGCACGCTGGCGCGCTGCAGGAACAGCCGGCGCTGTTCGGATTCGAGATTTCGTTTGTCCTGCGTCATTGCCGTTTCCCCCATGAAGATAAAAGGCCTCCCGGCCGAAGTTTCACGATCGCGATGGCGATAATGAAAACCAGAACATCCGCGACGACCGGCTTGATCGCCCAGGGCAGCGCTGCGCTGCCGCCGCCCACGAGCGCCGCGCCGGCGATCGCGCCTTCGAAACTGCCCATTCCGCCCAGCATCACGGCCAGAAACGCCTTGATCAGGAACGGCACACCCATGTCGGCACTGACCGAATAGATCGGCACCATCAGGCCGCCCGCCAGTCCCGCGAGCGCCGACCCGAATGCGAAAGTCGCCGCATAGACGCGGGATGTCGAGATGCCGGAGGCCCTGGCCAGTGCCGGATTCTCCAGCGAGGCGCGTACCCGCAGGCCGAAGCGGGTGCGCGCGAGCAGGAACCAGCAGCCGACCATGACCAGCGCAGTGATGATGATGATTGCCGTGCGCCATTTCGATACCGTGATGTCGCCGAACGCGAACGAGCCGACCAGCGGCGCGGTCACGCTGTAGAACTGTCCGCCCAGCAGGGTGCGCACTCCTTCGCGCAAGGCCAGGCCTATGGCGTAAGTGCCAAGCATGGCGATCACGGGCGTGGCATAGAAGCGCTGGATCGCCACGCGTTCGAGGACCAGCCCGATGAGCGCGACGATGAAGGGTGCCGCCGTCATGCCGGCCCAGGAGGGCAGGCCCACTTGCTCGAAGGCATAGACGGTATACGCGCCGAGCAGGACGAATTCGCCGTGCGCGAAGTTGAAGATGCCCATCATGCTGGCGATGACGCCAAGGCCCAGCACCACCAGCACGAAGATCGAGCTGTAGGCAAGCACGTCGAAGAAAAAAGCGACAACGCTGCTCATCGTTGATCCACCGAACCAAACCCGCAATCGCGGTCGCACGAAGCGTGCCCGCTCGAAATCACACTGCGATGAAATCGTTAACGTTCGGAATTAGCAATGAATCGGGCGCGGAAATAACGGATGGAGCCATCCTTTTCTACCGACAGCGAAGAGGCCGGGGCTGCACCAAACGCGCAAAGCGTGGCACCGAATTGGTGAAGGCGCAACAGGAAAACCTTAGAGCGGGATTCACCACGAAGACACGAAGAAGGACGAAAGACGGAAGAATGGAATATTGACGAGTCGAAGCATCTGGCTATCATCGTACTTGAGCGCGGTTTTTTGGGGACCTGACATTTCTACGATCGACTTTCTTCGTGTCTTTGTGTCTTCGTGGTGATATCAACGCCCGTTACCGCTCAGCGCAGCATGTATTTGCGGCCCAGCGGCACGCGCGTGGCCGGTTCGACCTTGAGCAGCTTGCCGTCGGCCCACACGTCGAAGGTCTGCGCATCGACCGTGATGACCGGCAGCGCGTCGTTGTGCAGCATGTCCTTCTTGCCGAGCTTGCGCACGCTGGTGATCGGCAGCATCGGCTTTTGCACGTCGAGCTTGCGCTGCACGTTGTTTTCGATCGCGAGCTTGCTGACGAAAGTGGCCGACAACGCGTTCTTCGCGCGCCCGAGCGCGCCCCACATCGGCCGCTGCACCATCGGCTCGGTCCTGAAGATGCTGCCATTGCCGTCGCCCATCGCCGACCAGGTCATGAATCCGCCTTTGATGACCTGGAACGGCTTGATGCCGAAGCTGGCGCGCGGCCAGATGACGAGGTCGGCCATCTTGCCGGGTTCGATGGACCCCACATAGCGGTCTATGCCGGCGGCCCGCGCCGGATTGATCGTGTATTTCGCTATATAGCGTTTGATGCGTTCGTTGTCCGCGCGGGAGGTTGTCTCCTCCGGCAGGCGGCCGATGCGATCCTTCATCACGCTGGCGAGCTGCCAGCATTTGGCAAGGTTCTCTGCCAGTCGCCCCATGCCCTGCGTATCGGTGGCGAACATCGAGATCGCGCCCATGTCGTGCAGCATGTCTTCCGCCGCCATGGTCTGCGGCCTTACCCGCATCTCGGCAAAGGCCACGTCTTCCGGTACGTCGAAGTTCAGGAAGTGCGCGAGCATCGTCATCGGCACGCCCTCGTGGAGGCCGGCCGGCGTGAAGGGATTGGTCGGGTTGGTGGAGGAGGGCAGCACGTTGGGCATGCCGTTGACGCGGATCAGGTCCGGCGCATGGCCGCCGCCGGAACCTTCGGTGTGATACATGTGTACGCTGCGGCTGCCGATCATCGCGAGCGTGTCTTCGCAGAAACCGAATTCGTTGATGGTGTCGGTGTGGATGTGCACGGCGAAATCGTTGCGGTCGGCCGCGACCAGCGAGCCGTCGAGGACGGCCGGCGACGCGCCGAAATCCTCGTGGATCTTCACGCCGAGCGCGCCGCCCGCGACCGATTCCTCCACCGCGCCGACGTCCATGCAGCCGCGTCCGAGGAAGCCGAAGTTGAGCGGAAACTCGTCGGCGGCGCGAATCAACTGTCCGAGCACGTTCGGCCCCGAACAACTGACGTCGAAGTGCGGGCCGGGCGACATGCCGATCATCGTGGTGGTGCCGCCGGCCAGCGCGTGATGGCATTGCTGCGGAGAAAGAAAATGCGCGTGCGCCTCGATGCCGCCGGCCGTGACGATGAAGCCGTCTGCGTGCACCACCGTCGTATTCGGCCCGCAGCGCAGCCGCGGGTCCACGCCGTTCATCATGTCGGGATTGCCAGCCTTGCCGATGGCGACGATCTTGCCATCGCGGATGCCGATGTCGCCTTTGACGATGCCGGCCACGGCGTCGATGATCGTGGCGTTCTGCACCACCATGTCCAGTGCGCCCGAGGCATAGGTGCCCGAAGGCTGGAAGCCTTCGCCGTCGCGCATGCACTTGCCGGCACCCGTGGTCAGTTCGTCGCCGTAATGCGCGAAATCGTGTTCCACCTCGGCGAGCAGCGACGTGTCGCCGAGGCGCACCAGGTCGCCGCGCGTCGGCCCGTAGATATTGGCGTACGCGGCGCGGGATATCTTTGCCACGGTCAGGCGCCCTGGTAGCCGCGCTCTTTCGCGAGCCTCAAGCCGCGCTGCTTCACTTCGCCGGAATGGATGGAGCCTTCGGTGAGCCGTCCGAAGCCGCGGACGTTACCCGTGCCGCCGATGCGCACGAGGTCGACGTGGATGATTTCACCGGGCTCGAAACGAATGCCGGTTCCGGAAGGACGATCGAGTCGCATGCCGAAGGTGGCGGCGCGGTCGAACTTGAGCGCGCGGTTCACCTCGAAGAAATGCGCGTGGCTGCGCACCTGGATCGCACGGTCACCGGTATTGAGCACGTCGACGGAAACGCGTTCGCGTCCTGCGTTGATCTCGATCTCGCCAGGTTGGGTGATGATTTCGCCGGGTATTGGTTCGACGGGGCCCGGTTCAATGCGGGTTGCATCCGCGGGGACTGCAGCGCGGCCGGGTCTGATCGGATCGAAAATCGTGACCAGCTTGGTGCCTTCCGCCATGCAGGCTTCCACGCATATGAATGGAATCATGTGCGCCACGCCGGGTTCGACCTCGTCGGCGCTGAGCAGGGAGCGGCCGTAGTCGACCATGTCGGGGTGCGCCATGCCCTTGCGCGCCGCGGTCAGGACTTCATCGGAGATCAGCGCCACCGCTTCCGGGTGGCTCAGGCGGATGCCCTGCGAACGGTAGCGGCGAGCCAGTTCGGCCGCGGTGAAGATCGTCAGCCGTTCCAGTTCTGTCGGAGTGAGATTCATTTTGCCTCCATCGGGTGCCGGCACGACCAACCGGCCGCGCACTACATGGGCGGGTTCGCAGGAAACATGCCCGGCATCCGGAATGTCCGGTGGCAATGCCGTGATGAGGGCGTCCGCGGCGCGAAGGAGGAAATATCGGGGAGAGACGAAACGTCCGGGGATGCGTGATGCACCCGGCGAGTGCGTAACGGTATGCCGATCGGCACCCGTTTAGTGAATCGCGCCCCGGGCGGGCGGGGCGCGGGGAATCGCTTCTGCTTACATTCCCTTACATCGGGAAATCTTCAGGCGAGCTTCTTGACGACCTCTAAAACCACCACTTCGTCGAGATACTTGTCGCGCATGCGGCGCCCGGCAATGACTTTCTTCTTGATCTTCGAATCCTGCGTCCGCGGTCGGGTCAGTGCATCGATGTAATCGGCTGCGTTGGCGATCGGTGGGGGCGGGAGCGAGATCTTGTCCATATAGAGGAGGGGTCCAGGTGGAAGTCGGACACACGCTATCATGGGCGTTCTACACCAATATGACAGTTTTATTGACACGTTCGTTCAACCCGGAAAACCGCGCAACGATCAGTCGTTTAGGCCAGTAAAAATATTTTTTGCGCCGGTGCCGCGTTACCTGCTGTTTGCACAGGCGGTCGCATCAATGGGCGAAGATGCGCATGAGCGCGGTTCCGAAGCCTGCAATCGCAAGGCCGTTCGCCACCGTCGCCGCTAGTGCGAGCGTTCCAATAACCCATCGCATCGGCGGCGTGCCCCGCAGCGCAAGCCACGCCAGCCGCAATCCCGCTGCGGAAAAAGCCGGCACGACGAGCAGCAGCGGAAGCATAAGCAAATAACCAAAAGTGGATTGCGAATCGAGCGGCACGCGGCCGAGCATGTTCCCGAACCAGAGCGTCGCCAGCCCGATCGCGAGCGACGCGCAGGCCGCGAGCGGCGGCGAGCGTTGCCACCACGGCCTGATCTCTTCGCTCAGGTCGATCGGCGTGCCGGATTCTTCCGACGGCTCAGGCGCCGGCTTGGACCAGTCTTGCACGGACGGCTTCGATGCGTTTGCGGTTCACGCCCAGATCGCTGTAGCCCAGGCGCGAGGCCGATCGCACGTGGATGATGTTTGCGCCGGCCGGAAAATAGAATTCCACATCGTCGACAAAGCCCAGCAGCGAACTGGCGTATTCGGCGTACAGATAGTCCGGCTTCGTCTCGACAATGCGCGTGTTCGGCGTGCTCTCGATGATCGCCTTGAGTGCCTTCATCGCCTGCTCCCGCGGGCCCTTATAGGCGAGCGGAGCGATCTGGTGACCGTTGGCCGCCTGGCTGCTGACCGCGTTCGGCGAAGACGGGGGCGATTTGAGGTTGCCGTCCCTTACGCCCAGGCCGGCAGGACGTTTCCCGCTCAATAGTCCCATGATGCTCCTTTCATATGGTTCATCCGGATAAAAACGCACTCACCGCAAAGGACGCAAAGGACGCGAAGGAAAGCCATATTGAATTTGGAAATAATGTGACGCAGTTGCTAGCGAACCTGTACTGGCAACCTTCACGGTGATGGATCATCGGCCGACGAACGACTTTCAGGCAAGAATACTCTTTGTCCTTGCTTTCCTTCGCGTCCTTTGCGGTGAAGGATTTTAAGCTGCTGCGACCGGTACAATCTGGCATGATCGTGGGCATGCGCAAGCATAAGTCCTCCAGGCGCAGTTTACGTCCATCCGTCCTGCTGCCGGTATTCCTGCTGGCGGCGGGCGCACTTGCCATCGGCGCGGACGATATCGAAGACGCGACGCTGTCCGCGGGCAGCTTCACCATCCAGCGCTTCGATCGCCAGGCCTTTTCCGAACCCGCATCCGTGCTGACCCTGAAGCAGCGGCAGCTCTTCATGGCCGGCCGCAGCGTGTTTCATCGCCAGTGGGCCTCGGTCAATTCGCTCAACGGCGATTGGGGGCTGGGGCCGACTTTCATCGCCGATCGCTGCAGCGCCTGCCACGTCAACACCGGCCGCGGTGCACCGCCCGAACGCGGCGAGCAGATGCTGTCGATGCTGGTGCGGCTGAGTCTTCCCGGCGATGGGGAGCACGGCGCACCACGCCCGCATCCGGCCTACGGCGATCAACTTCAGAATCGTTCCCTCGACGGCCGCAATGTGGATCTGGCTTATGCCGGAAGTCCGGTGCCGCCGGAAGCGGACGTCTATCTGGATTGGGAAGAGCGTACCGTCGCGTTTGCGGACGGGGAGACTGTCGAACTGCGCTCGCCGAAATTGCGCATCGAGAACCTCAACTTCGGCGAGCTCGGCGCGGACACGATGACGTCGGTGCGAATCGCCCAGCCGATTTTCGGGCTCGGCCTGCTCGAAGCGGTGCCGGAACAGACGCTCGTGGAAGTCGCGCGCAAGCAGAAGACCGCGGGTTACAACGGCCGGACGAACTACGTTTGGGATGCCATCAACCAGCGCACCGCGCTCGGCCGCTTCGGCTGGAAAGCGAATCAGCCCTCGCTGAAGCAGCAGATCGCAGCCGCCGCAATCGGCGACATGGGTGTGGCGTCGAAATATTTCCCGGACCAGAACTGTCCGCCGGTGCAAACCATTTGCGCTCGCCACCTGCCGGGCAATGTTCCGGAACTTGGCACTAACGAGATCGATACGCTCGAACTCTGGCTGCAAGGTCTCGCCGTGCCGGCGCGCCGCGATGTCAACGATCCTGAAGTTCGACGCGGTGCCGCGCTGTTCTCATCGGCACAATGCGCGGTGTGCCATGTGCCCGACATGATGACCGGCAAGTTCCCAAAGCTGCCGCAGCTATCCGATCAGGTATTTCACGCCTACACCGACTTGCTGCTGCATGACATGGGCGACGGACTCGCAGACGGGCGGCCGGACTTCGCGGCGGGCCCGCGCGACTGGCGCACGCCGCCGCTATGGGGTCTGGGTTTGTCGCAGACTGTCAGCGCCAGCACGGCAATGCTGCACGACGGCCGGGCGCGCAACACGAGCGAGGCGATTCTCTGGCATGGCGGCGAAGCCGAAGCGGCCCGCGAAGCATTCCGCAATATGACGAAGGCCGATCGCGCCGCGCTCGTCAGGTTTGTCGAATCGATCTGAGCCGTCGCCGCTGGCTTGCGATTGGCATATCCAAAATAGTTTTGTCGTCATTCGGCGACGCGGTGCGTGATGCGCCGCACTGATTCGCTTTCTTTTTTATGCGGCAAAAGATATATATAGGGCGATAACAAGTCGGGAACGTTGCCGCACGCGCTCCACGGTCCGGCAGCCATGTTCCCGGTGCCTTGCCGGCATCGGAGAAAAGGGGAGAACGATGAAACGTTTCGCCATCATCGCCGCCGCGTTGGCGATCTGCGGTGGAATTGCGGTAACGGCTGCTACAGATCACCGCGATGCCACCGGGCCGATCGTTGTCGCGCAAGCCGACCAACCCGCGGCGGTTGCCGGCGCAGGCGCCGTGGCGATTCGCGACAATCCCGGTTTCTACGCCGGTGAGGAAGGACTCAGCCCTTCCGAACGCGCGGGTCGCGAGATCTGGTACAAGGCGACCGCAGGCAACAGCCGCTTTCATACTTACACGTTCCAGCAGCGCATCGGCGTGCTCATCGACTGGTATCGCGTGCTCAACACGAACGAGCGCGACGACCGGTTGCGCGCGTGGGGAATCATCAACGATCCCGGATGCTGCAAGCCCGGAAGCCAGGGATGTCCCGCAAAGACACCGGAAGAGACCTACGGTTTCGACTGGTGTCCCGGCGATCAGGAACTGCTCAAGTTCGTCGGCCGCGAAGGCTATCGCGATCTCGCCTGCGATTTCGCGGATGCACCGGCCGACACGAACGACGTGCATTACAAGAACAAGGACCAGCGCCAGTCATCCTGCGATCTCGCGTTCGGTACTTCCACCGGCGCGCTCGGGCTGCGCAAGTTTCCCAATCCGCGTTTCGACAAGGAACGCTGGACGAAGTTGAACGGCAGCCAGGCTAGCTGGGAAGGGTTTCGCGGCAAGCTCGCCAGGGATCCGAAAAATTCCGACAGCCAGATGAGCCGCCTGGCGGACGGCTCGATCGAACCGCCCTTCCTGATCGGCATGTCGTGCGGGGCCTGCCACATCGCCTTCGATCCGCTGCATCCGCCGAAGGATCCGTCGCATCCGGAATGGAAGAACATCAAGGGCGCGATCGGCAACCAGTACACGCGCATTTCGGAAATCCTCGGCTCCGGCATGCCGACGTCGAGCATAGAGTTCCAGGTGTTCGCGCATGCGCGTCCGGGGACATCCGACACGTCCGCCGTGCCAACGGACCAGATCAACAATCCCGGCACCATCAACGCCATCATCAACATCGACCGCCGTCCCACGTTCACCGGCGAAAAAGTCGACAAGTGGCGCAAGACGGCAGCTTGCGAAAAAGGCGTGCCGGAGAATCAGTGCTGGTGCGAACCCGGCCGCGAGGGCAAGTGCTGGCAGCGCGGCGTGAAGGAAGAAACCGTGCATCACATCCTCAAGGGCGGCGAGGATTCGATCGGCGCGCTGGAAGCCATCCAGCGCGTTTACTTCAACATCGGTTCGTGCTCCGAGCAGTGCTGGGTGAATCACCTGACCGATCTGCGCCAGGTCGATCCGCAGTCGCGCAACTATGGACAGACGCCTTTCAACATCGGCCAGTGCCGGCGCGATTGCAGCAACTTCCGCGCGATCGAGGACCGGCTCGCCAACATCCTCGCCTTCCTGACCTCAAAGGAATCGGACGCGACCGACCTTGCGGCCGCAAGGGAAAACCAGCGCCGCGAGAAGAACGCAAAGGCCGCCTACTCGGAAGCCGACCTGGAGCGCGATCTCGACAGGCAGTTCGCTCCCGGCAGCGTGGCACTGGGACGCGAAGTGTTCTCCGCCAATTGCGCGCGCTGCCATTCGAGTCTTCCCGAAGCGACCGCCGGCGCGTTCAAGAACCGCGACTTCCGTGCGACGGAGCTGAACCACCCGCGCGCGTTGCGCGCCGACTGGATGGGCAACGACCAGGCCACGCTTTCTTCGGAAGTGAAGACCTTCCGCTGCCGCGCGCTGCACTCCAACCATCTGGCCGGTCATGTCTGGCAGGAATACGGATCGGAGACATTGCGCGCCCGTGCGCCGGATCCGTCCCTGAAGGAGGCGCACGAGGGCGGCCGCGGCTACTACCGCAACATCTCGCTGCTGTCGCTATGGGCGCACGCGCCGTTCCTGCACAACAATGCGCTGGGCCCCGAGATCTGCGGCAATCCCGCGAACAAGGCGAACGATTTCTACCGTTCGCCTTACGTCAGTGCGGACCACAAACCGCTGGACGCCGGCCGGGCGCCCGCCTGCTGGGCCTACGATCCCAGGGTGGACGGCCGCTTCAAGCTGTACGTCGCGTCCATGGAAGACCTGCTCAATCCGCAGAAGCGCATCCCGAAAATCACCAAATTCACCGAGGACGTGTCGATCAGCCTCGGCCCGAAACTGTGGGACGGCAAGGAGGAAAAGCAGGTGATCGGCCTTACGCTCACCCTGCCGGCGGGCACCAATGCCGGCGCGCTCGGCGACTTCCAGCACAAGCAATTCGTCAACGACATCGTTGCCGCAAAACTGCGGCCCGCAGCGTTGCAGGAAAAACTGGGCAGGCAGCTCGGTGAAGCCGAAGGCAGGAAAGTGGTCGAGGAACTGCAATCGATGAGTGCGGAAGTGCTCAAGGATCCGCAGCAACTGATCACGGCGGTGAAAAAGCGGCCGATGCTGCTCGAGGTTTATAGCTCCTGCCTGGCCGAGGTCGAGAACGAAGGCCATCCGTTCGGCGAAGGGTTGTCGGACAAGGAAAAGAAGGCGCTGATCGCCTTCCTCGCGACACTGTAATGCCGGGGGACATCATGAAAACCACTCACACCGGAATGATGTTCGCCCTGGCGCTGATACTGGGCGGTTGCGACTACGTCGGCGGCCTGCTGCATCCGGCGCCGGCCATCAAGTTCGCAGCCTACGGGCCCGACTACCAGGCCAAGCCGGATTTCGCACAGATCGAATATGAGTTTCCGCTCGGGCCGGCGGAATTGAAGAAGCTCGATCCGCAGAACATGAAGAACTACGACCAGGAACAGATCGACCAGATCTATGCGCGGCTGAGTGCGGGCCCGATTCCCGACGGCGCTTTCGACGGCGGGCTGTTTTTTCCGAAGGGCGTGAACGGCGACCGGCGCATCGCCGAAGTCATCGGCGGGCTCCCCGGCCTTGCAGTCGAGATGAAAGTGCAGAAGATCGAAGTCATCGGCAAGACGCTGTGGAAAGGCAAGGTCTTCTATCGCGACGAGCGTGTACTGCGCAATCGCATCGAGGATCTGGTGCTGCTCAAGCCGCTCATCGACGGCGACTTGTCCACCATTCCCAAGATCACGGTCGCCGGCCGCGACCAGTGGCTGATGTTTCCGGCAAAGCTGTATTGCGGACAAAGCCTGCTCGATTCGCGGCGCGAGTCCGTGATCATCGACTATTTCTTCACCGACAAGCTGCCCGGTTACCGCGAGCGGCCGGATTATCTCGCCGGGCGCAACGGCTTCCAGGTGCGCGACGAGATCCGCATGGTGCGGCCCGGCTTCTATCTCGGCCGCGCTTACCTGGGCAAGGTCTTCCTGCTCAACTTCACCCTCTACAACAAGGAAATCGCCGATCGCGAAGACGAAGGATTCATGAAAACCGGCCAGATCCAGGAGGACTGCTGGTCGGGCACGCCGCGGCGGATGGCGCTGACGGCATCGAAGTGAGTTGGATGCGGTGCTCCGTCATGACGCAAACAACGCATGAGGGTCGTGGCCGCGATCGGCACGGCCCTAGTGTTCTTCACCGCATGCGCCATGGCTGAGCACGGACTGCCCGCCGCCGGGGAAGAGGTTGCGCCCTGGGCGATGGATCCGGGCAGGCCGGGGCCCGATATTCCTTCGGGGGGCCGTTCGTTGTTCGATTTCGCAGTCGCGGGCCGCGTCGGCGGCCGGCCGGTGTACGACATTGCGCCGACTTTCGATGCGCTCTTGCGGCGCGTGGAACAACACCTGGGCTGCACCAGCCGTTGCAGCCAGCGCGTTTTCATTCCCCTGGGACGTTCGCTGCAACGCACAGTGGCTTCACCGGATTTTTTTGCCTCTCCCCGCGTCGTGGTCGCCATCACCGGGGAAGGCGCCGGGCCATTGTCCGGCAAAGACCGCATCTATCTCGGCTATCAGCCACGCGCCAACGTCATCGAAGTCATCAGCTACAACGAAACCGCGGGGCGTTTCGAATTCCAGCTGGTAAAGAACTATCGCCGCGGCGCCACCCCGCAAGTGGTGTACGCGGACCGCACCGTCTGCATCGCCTGTCACCAGAACCACGGCCCGATTTTCTCGCGCCAGGTATGGGACGAAACCAACGCCAATCCGAAAGTTGCCGCACTCCTGTCCCGTGCGGGCGGGAATGTTCGCCGCATCCCGGTCGAGATACCCAATGCCATCGATGATGCCACCGATCGCGCCAATCTGATCGGCGTCATGCAGCGCATCTGGATCGAGGCCTGCGATGCGAAATGCCGCGCGGCCGCCTTGATCGCGGCATTGCAGTACCGGCTCTCGGGCGAGAAGGGGTTCGACCGCGAGCAGGTTGCGGCAGCGATTGCCGCGGGTTTCCGCAAGCGCTGGCCGAACGGACTGGCCATTCCGAATCCGGACATTCCGAACCGCGATCCCCTTGCCTTTGCAGCCGGTACCCCGGGCCTCGCGCAGGCGCATGTTCCCGCGCCGTTCGAGGCGCTTGTTCCGCGAGCGCCGCTCGAGACATGGCGCGCGGAGGATGCCGGATTCGCACACCGTTTCATCACCGGACTTGCGCAGGCTTTTGCTGCCGCGGATGTTCGCGCGATCGACGATCGTCTCGCTGCCGCGTCTTCCTCAGCGACGAGCAGGGAGTATCGATCGGCCTGCACGCTGGTCGCCGGCGATGCGAACTCGGCGTTCGACTGCCGCGGCGAGGTCTTGCTCAGCGGCAATGCATCCGCGCTCGACGCCATTGCCATCGGGTCCACTGCGCCGTTGCGCAACCCGGCGCTGTCCGCCATCAGGCGCGGTCCCGGCGTGCTCGAGTTCCAATCCCGCAGTGGTCGTCGTGCGAGGCTCGCCAACGGCGATGCCATTGCGCGCGTGGCGTTGCGCTGGCGCGGCGCGCAAGGCGAGGCAAAAGTCACGGTGACCGGGGATTTCGCGAACATACGCGATGCCGTGGCCAGGCTTTCCCTGCCGGACAGACCATTCAGCCGCAGCGCAATCATGGGCGCGCTCGGCACGGCCCTCGGCCTGCCCGCACAGGCGCACTGCTGCGACGCGTCGTCCCTGCCGCCGGCACAGGCAGATGTCGTGACTGCGGCGGCGCTGCCCTCGGAAGCCGCGCCTTTTCAACCGCCTTGCGGCGCGTGCCACGCGACGGCGGAACCGGTGCCGCCGAATTTCCTGGCTGGCGATGCGCGAAGGATCAGCGCCAGCCTCGCGCACTGCGCGCCGCGCATATTCGTGCGCCT
>DASWEZ010000293.1:0-6942 GCA_036394495.1 Burkholderiales bacterium | reverse complement strand
TCCAGCTCGAAGTGCACGCCGCCACCCGTCATGTCCTTGACCTTCTGGATTGCATCCGGGTCCCTGGCATTGACGGTATCGGTGGCGCCCAGTTCTTTTGCCAGCTTGAGCTTGTCGTCGTGCAGGTCGAGGGCAACAATCTGCTGCGCGCCGGCGACGATGGCGCCGAGCAGCGAATTGAGTCCGACCCCGCCGAGCCCCAGGACGGCGACTTTCGATCCGGGAAAAACCTGGGCGGTATTGAACACCGCCCCTACGCCGGTCAGGACCGCGCAACCGAACAGCGCGGCTTCGTCGAACGGCAGCGTGCTGTCGATCTTCACCAGCGAACCGCGGTTGACGACGCAATAGTCCGCGAACGCGGAGACGCCGACATGGTGATAGACAGGCTCGCCTTTCTGGCTCAGCCGCATGCCGCCGTTCAGCAGCTTGCCCGCGCCATTCGCCTGCTGCCCGGGTTCGCAACGGCCCGGATGGCCTTCCACGCAGGGCGGGCACTGACCGCAGCTCGGTGCGAACACCAATGCGACATGATCGCCGACCTTGAGGTCGTTGATGCCGCCGCCGATTTCCTGGACGATGCCGGACGCTTCGTGACCGAGGACCATGGGCATCTGCCGCGGACGGTCGCCGTTGACGGTGGAAAGATCGGAGTGGCACAGGCTCGCCGCCTTGATCTGCACCAGCACTTCGCGCTGGCCGGGTTTGTCGAGCTCGACTTCCTCGATGCTCATCGGCTTGCTGTCCGCGTACGGTTGCGGCAGACCCATCTGCCTGATCACTGCTGCTTTTATTTTCATTCTGCAATCCTCAAGAACTGACTAGCCGCCAAGACGCCAAGAGCGCCAAGTAACAACTGGAAAATATGCACATCGGAAAATGTGGTTCGGCTACGATTTTTCCTTCGCGTACCTTCGCGTCCTTTGCGTTCCAAGATTCGTCTCTGGTTTTCTTGGCGCTCTTGGCGTCTTGGCGGCAAAGTTCTGAATTAGTAAGTAGCCCGTCCGCCGGAAAGGTCGAAGGTTGCGCCGGTAGTGAAGGAGCAATCCTCGGTGCAGGCCCACGAGACGGTGGCGGCGATTTCCTCGACCAGGCCGAAGCGGCCCATCGGAATCTTGGAAAGCATGTAGTCGATGTGGCTTTGCGCCACCTGGTCGAAGATCGGCGTCTTCACTGCGGCCGGCGTCACGCAGTTCACGGTGATGTTGTTCTTCGCCAGTTCCTTGCCCAGCGACTTGGTCAGGCCGATGACGGCGGCCTTCGACGAGCTGTAGGCCGAAGCGTTCGGGTTGCCTTCCTTGCCCGCGACCGAAGCGATGTTGACGATGCGGCCGTAGTTGTTCTTGATCATGTGCGGCACCACCGTGCGGCAGGTGTAGAAGGTGCCGTTGAGGTTGATGTCGTGCACGCGAATCCAGTCGTCGACCGGCGTCTCCCACACGGTCGCATTCTTGCCCGCGATGCCGGCCGAGTTGACCAGCGCATCGACCCTGCCGAAGGCGGCCAGCGTGGATTTGAGCGCAGCTTCGACCTGGTCGATCTTGCTGACGTCGACTTTTGCCGTGTGGGTTTTCACGCCCCCCAGGGATTTTGCCGCGTCCGCCATGGTTTTTTCGTTCATATCCCAGATGGCGACGTTGGCGCCCGACTGCGCAAGCCGTTTGGCGATGGCCAGGCCGATACCGGAAGCCCCGCCGGTGACGATGGCGCTGCGGCCTTTCATGTCGAGTTGATTCATTGCACTCCTCCTTATTATTTTGGATAGGCCGGACGGCATGCGGCCGGGGCACGGAAGACCGCCATTTTAATTCACCCGCCCCACCTCGGCCAAACCTTTAAACAAGGGTTCACCACAAGGGACGCGAAGGAAGGGCGACAACAAAGGAGAATAGTCGTATCGAAATGAATCCGGGGCTGATGATGTGCCACCCTGAAAGTTGGCGGCACAGATCTACGAACCGCCACTCTAGCCCTTTGCCCCGATATCCTTTTCCTTGTTCTTGTTTTCCTTCGCGTCCTTCGCGTCCTTTGCGGTGAATGCATTTTAGACAGCCTGGCCGGCGGCATGGCCGCTGGCCCAGGCCCACTGGAAGTTGTAGCCGCCGAGGTGGCCGGTGACGTCGACGACTTCGCCGATGAAATACAGGCCGGGGTGTTTGCGGGCTTCCATTGTCTTCGAGGACAGTTCGCGGGTATCGACACCGCCCAGTGTGACTTCGGCCTTTTTGTATCCGACGGTGCCGCTCGGCCGGATGCGCCAGTCGTGCAGGCATTGCGCCATCTCGCGCAGGCGGGTCGCGCCGAATCGTTTCACCGGCTGGTTCTCGAAATTGAACTCGACCCAGCGCTGGGCGAATCGCTGCGGCAGAAATTCGCCGAGTACGTTGGCGAGCAGTTTCTCCGAAGCCTGCGCGCTCTCGAGGATTTCCCCGGCGTCCCGATCCGGCAGCAGGTTGACCGATAGGTCGAGGCCCAGACGCCAGTACGAGGAAATCTGCAGGATGGCGGGCCCGGACAAACCCCGATGGGTGACGAGCAGATTTTCGCGAAAGCTCGCGCCGTTGCAACTGACCACCGCATCGACCGAGATACCGGAGAGATCGCCGAACTGCGCCAGGGTGTCCGGCGCGAACGTCAGTCCGACCAGTGCGGGCCGCAGTTCCGTGACCGCGAGGCCGAACTGCTCCGCGATGCGATAGCCGAAGGGGCTCGCACCGATCTGCGGAATCGACAATCCGCCGCTGGCGATGACCAGCGACGCGCTTTCGAACACACCGCGGTCGGTGGCGATTGCGAAACGTTCGCGTTTTTCAATCGCGGTGACCTTGGCCGGCATGCACCATTGCACTTGCGCGTCGTTGCATTCGGCCCTGAGCATTTCGATGATCTGCAGCGCGGACCCGTCGCAGAACAGCTGGCCGAGCTTCTTCTCGTGCCAGGCGATGCCATGCTTTTCCACCAGCGCGATGAAGTCGCGCGGCGTGTAGCGCGCCAGCGCGGAGCGGCAGAAATCGGGGTTCGCGGAAAGAAAATTCTCCGGCCGTGCATCGACGTTGGTGAAATTGCAGCGTCCGCCGCCCGAGATGCGGATTTTTTCGCCCAGCTTTTCGGCGTGGTCGAGCAGCAGCACGCGGCGGCCGCGTTTGCCGGCTTCGATCGCGCACATCATGCCGGCCCCTCCGGCGCCGATGATGACGACGTCGGCGCTCATCGCACCGGCTTCCCGTGCGCCAAGTGTCCTGTCTCGTTGATTCGTGGGATAACTTTGACATTAGACAATAGCAAACTGATACACCCCCAGTAATGAACCTTCGCAGACTGGAAAACCCGCGAAATTGGTGTCAGGCAAGGCACGAACCACAGCCAGGTTGCACACCTGGCGAGGATTCGCAACGCAGCCTGACGCCTATTCTCGTCGGGTTTTCGGCCGCGAATTAACGGGACAGGACGCTAAGCGAAGGACAGCACTATCAGCAGGAGGACGATGCCGCCGACGACCCACACCCAGATCGGCAGGGGAGATTTTGCCGGCGCGCGCGAGGCGGGCGCATCCGTCTGCCCCGCGCCGGCCGGAACTGCCGGTTCCGCCGCCGGGGTGACAGTCTTGTTGAAGCGGACGAAGAAATCGTCCGACATTTTCTTGGCCACGCCGTCGATCAGGCGTGACCCGATCTGCGCGAGCCTGCCGCCGACGCTGGCCGTCGCCCTGTAAGTGAGCAGCGTGCCGCCGCTTTCCGGTGCGAGATTGACTTGCGCACTGCCTTTGCCGAAACCGGCGGCCCCGCCGGAGCCTTCGAAGGCGAGCGAGTAGGAGTTGGGCGGATTGATGTCCGACAGCAACAACTTGCCCGCGAACTTCGCCTTCACCGGGCCGACGGCGGCGGTCATCGCCACCTTGTATTCATTTTCCGATACCCGCTCGATGCTTTCGCAACCCGGAATGCAGGCTTTGAGGATTTCCGGATCGTTGAGCGCCTCCCACACGCGCTGTTGCGGAAGGGGGATGTGCTGCTCGCCGCTCATTTCCATGCTGCCGATTCTCCTTATATCTGTTCCGTGCACCGCATTGGGCCGGGCTCCGCGATTATGCGCCCGCTTTTGTGGCGTTCAAGAGCGAAGTTGGCTCATAACAGGAATTCGCAGTCGCCGATAACAACTACTCATTATCTTTTTCAAAATCCGGTTGCTAGGCTCCATTCACATAAGCAGGCAGCAACCGTCAACCGTCCGGAAGCATCCAGGAGTCTGACCTTAATCAGGGGAGTTTGATCATGAGCGAAGTCATTGAACCGAAGAAAACGGTGTTGGCGATAGAAGGCGATACCGTAGCATCCGACACCGGCATCAACAGCACGCGCCGGACGATTCTGAAAGGCGCGGCGGCCGTGGCCGGCGTGGCAGGGGCACAGGCGATCACCGGTTTCCCGCTGATCTGGTCGCAAGAGATAAAGGACATAGAGTTGCGCCACGTCGGTGTGTCGTACTCCGTGGTCAAGGCCATCGGCGACCAGGCATCCAAGGATCTGGGCTTCAAGGTGACGATGCAGAACCTGGATACCTCGGCATCGATCAACCGCTTCGTTACCCAGCCGAACACCGTCGATATCGCCGACGTCGAAGGCTGGCAGGCGAAACTCGCCACCAAGCGCGGCGTACTGCAAGGCATCGAGCGCAAGAAGATCAAGGAGTTCGACAACATCCTGCCGATCTTCACCAAGGGCGCAATCGACGGCAAAGTCGTTTCGCGCCAGGGCATTTCGCCGTACGAAGCGATGTACATTTCGAAGCCGGACGCGACCGACCTGCATGAGGGCGTCACCGACTGGTGTACCTTCCTGCCGCAGGTCTACAACGCCGACTCGATCGGCTACCGGCCCGACCTGATCAAGAAGCCGATCACGGAATGGAAGGAACTGATCAACCCGGAATACAAGGGCAAGGCCGCCATTCTCGACGTACCCGCGATCGGCATCATGGACGCGGCATTGTGTTTCGAGAGCGCAGGCGAAATCAAATACGGCAACAAGGGGAACATGACGAAGTCGGAAATCGACTTCACCATCAACCGCCTGATCGAATTGAAGAAGAGCGGCCACTTCCGCGCCACCTGGACCACGTTCGACCAGTCGGTGCAGTTGATGGCGGCCGGCGAAGTCATCGTGCAATCGATGTGGTCGCCCGCGGTCGCCGCGGTGCGTGTGAAGGGCATGCCCTGCATCTACGCGCCGGTGAACAAGAAGGGCGACAAGGAAGGCTACCGCGGCTGGTGCAACGGCATGGCGCTGATGAAGCACCTCTCGGGCAAGAAGCTCGATGCCGCCTACGAATATCTGAACTGGTATCTGTCCGGCTGGCAGGGCGGCTTCGTCGCCCGTTACGGCTATTACAGTCCGGTGCCCTCGACCGCGAAGAAATTCCTGACGGCGAACGAGTGGGAGTACTGGTACGAAGGCAAGCCCGCCAAGGAAGCCATCCTGGATCCGTACGGCGTGCCGATGGAGAAGGCCGGTGCCCTGCGCGACGGCGGCTCGTTCCTGGAACGCGTGACGAACATCTCGTGCTGGAACACGCTGATGGACGAAGCGCAATACATGAACAAGCGCTGGAACGACTTCAAGGCGGCGTGACGCTCAGTTCAACCCTTGTCGGACCGGCAGGACAGGATTTACAGGATGGACATGATGGAAACCATGAAGACCGCCGGATTCCGCATTTCATCCTGACAATCCTGTTCATTCTGTCAAATCTCGAACAGCTAAAGCACCAGACAGGATTAACAAGCTGAACATGATGAAAATCAGGAAGGACGAATTCATCCCGTCAATCCTGTTCATCCTGTCAAGTCTCGAACAGCTAAAGCACCGGACAGGATTGACAAGATGAACATGATGGAAATCAGGAAGGACGAATTCATCCCGTCAATCCTGTTCATCCTGTCCAGGCAGGATAAGAAAAAAGTTGGACAGGTTTGAAAAAGAATTCCGGCCACTCAGTTCCACAACAGACCTTCACATGATCGCAACTGCCGACATTTCGCGCCAGAAGCCGGCGCGGCGCAGCCTCACATCCTGGTTCTATGTATCGCCGCTGGTGCTGGTGCTGATCCCGTTCTTCGTCGTCCCGATCCTCGTCGTGCTGGTGGCGAGTTTTCTGGAGAACGACGCGTACGGCGGCATGATCGCGCACTTCACGCTGGCGAATTACGCCGCCGTTTTCACCGCGGGACTGACCTGGAAGCTGTACCTCAGTACGATCAAATTCGCCGTGCTGACCTGGGGACTGACGCTCGTCATCGGGTTCTGGATCGCCTATTTCCTGGTATTCCATGTGCGCAACCAATTGCTGGCGATCGGGCTGTTCCTGGTCTGTACCGTGCCGTTCTGGACCTCGAACATCATCCGCATGATTTCGTGGATTCCGCTGCTTGGCAAGAACGGGTTGGTTAACTCGGCATTGGTCTCGACCGGCGTCATCGACCAGCCGCTCGAGTTCCTGTTGTTTTCCGACTTCGCCGTCGTGGTGGCTTACACCCATCAGCTCACCATCTTCATGATCGTGCCGATCTTCAACGCCATGTCGCGCATCGACAAGCGCACCCTCGAAGCGGCACGCGACGCGGGTGCCAGCCGTCTCGACATCATGCGCCACATCGTCGTGCCGCTCTCCCGCAACGGCATCGCGCTCGGTTCGATCTTCGTGCTGTCGATCGTCATGGGTGATTTCTTCGTGGTCAAAGTCATGAGCGGCGGCGGTTCGGCTTCGGTGGTCTCGGCGCTGTTCGAGGACATCGCTGTGCTGCAATATCCTCCGGCGGCCGCGGCCGCGGTCGTCCTGTTGCTGGTGGTGGTCATCATGATCGCGCTGATCCTGCGGACCGTGGATGTGCGCAAGGAGATCGCGCGATGAGCGCATCCACGATCCCGATTGCCCGCCATCCAAAAC
>DASWEZ010000292.1:0-2267 GCA_036394495.1 Burkholderiales bacterium | reverse complement strand
CGCCGCCTCGACCGTCAGCGCCACCAGATCCTCGCGCTCGAGGTGATGCACGTTCTGTTTGCCGCACGCGCGCGCAATGGTGGTCAGTTCCATGTTGAGCGTCTTGAGATAGTTGCGCACGCGTTTGGCGCCGACGAGCGGTTCGAGCCGCTGTTCCAGCACCGCATCCTGAGTTGTCACCCCGACCGGGCAGCGTCCGGTATGGCAGTGATGACAGAATCCGGGCGCAGTCCCCAATTTTTCATAGTCCCCGGCGGCTGAACGATGCACGCCGCCCTGTACATAAGTGTCGCTGTTGCAGCCGAGGGAAAGCAGGATGCCTTGTCCGATCGACACGGCGTCGGCACCCATCGCCAGCGCCTTGGCGATGTCGGCGCCGGTGCGGATACCGCCGGAGACGATGAGCTGCACCTTGCCCTTCATGTTCAGATCTTCCAGCGCATCCACCGCTTGCCGCAGCGCCGCCAGGGTCGGAATGCCGACGTTTTCGATGAACACCGTTTGCGTCGCCGCGGTACCGCCCTGCATGCCGTCGACCACGATCACGTCTGCGCCTGAATGCACTGCAAGCTTCACGTCGTGGAATGTCCGGGTGGCGCCAACCTTTACATAAATCGGTTTTTCCCAATCAGTGATTTCACGCAACTCCTGGATCTTGATGGTCAGGTCGTCCGGGCCCGTCCAGTCCGGATGCCGGCAAGCGGAGCGCTGATCGACTCCCTCGGGAAGCACGCGCATTTTCGCTACGCGCGGATTGATCTTCTGGCCGAGCAGCATGCCGCCGCCGCCGGGCTTGGCGCCCTGGCCAATCACGACTTCTATCGCATCGGCGCGGCGCACGTCGTCAGGTTTGAAACCATAACGGGAAGGCAGACATTGATAGATCAGCGTCTTCGAGGATCTGCGCTCCTCCTCCGTCATGCCTCCGTCGCCGGTGGTGGTCGAAGTGCCCATCTCACTGGCCGCGCGGCCCAGCGCTTCCTTGACGTTGGCAGAGAGCGAACCGAAGCTCATGCCGGCGATCGTGATCGGAATGGCGAGTTCCACCGGCTTCGTTGCGAAGCGCGTGCCCAGCACGGTCCTGGTCACGCATTTCTCGCGATAGCCTTCCAACGGATAGCGCGACAGTGACGCGCCGAGGAATACCAGGTCATCGAAATGCGGAACATGGCGCTTCGCGCCCAGGCCGCGAATCTCATACAGCCCGGTAGCCGATGCGTGATGCACATAGTCGATGACCTTGCGGTCGAAACCCGCGCTCTCTTCGAGTCGCAGTCGTTGTTGCGGTTCTATTGGTTTGTTCATTCTTAAATCCTTTTAGCCACAGAGGTCACAGAGGACACAGAGAACTGCAAAAAGAAATCTGCCGCGATGGAGAATCCGAAGTGCTTTCGATTTATGCTCCAATCGCACATGCTGGTTTTCGTTTTCCTCTGTGCTCTCTGTGTCCTCTGTGGCATAGCAGTCATTAGTATTCTTGATTCGCGTCGGCGTTCCAGTGATACAAATCGCGCTTGGATGCCACTCGCCGGAACTGCTTCGGGTCGTGTTTCAGTCCGGCCCTTTTCAGCAAAGCTGCCAGCGCTTCGTAGTCCGCCGCAGCCATCGGCTCCTCGTGCGCGTCGGCGCCAAGCGACTTCACCTTGCCGCGCACATAAATCACCGCTTCATAAAGCGAATCGCCGAGCGCATCGCCGGCGTCACCGCACACGACCAGCCGGCCGGCCTGGGCCATGAACGCAGAAAAATCGCCGACCGACCCGCCGACGACGATGTCGATGCCCTTCATCGAAATGCCGCAGCGTAGCGACGCGTCACCTTCGATGACCAGCAACCCGCCGTGCGCCGCCGCGCCCGCCGACACCGATGCAAAACCTTTCACGTTCACGACACCGGAGGTCATGCCTTCGGCGACACCCGGTCCGGCATTGCCCCGGATCAGAACCGTGGCAAGCTGGTTCATGCCGGCCGCGTAGTAGCCGGCGTGCCCATCGACTTCGACTTCCACCGGCGCATTCACGCCGGCGGCAATGTTGTGCGCGCCGTCCGGATTGAGCACGCGTACTTTTTTTGTCGTGCCAAGTCCATGGTGAAGAAACTGATTGAGCTCACGCAGCGGCTGCTTCGCGAGATCGAAGGTAGCAACTCCCGACTCTACCGAAGCCTGTGCTACGCCCGCCATACGTAGACCTCCTCGGGTACGGGTTCGAAAATCGTGGCGTTCTTGATGTCGGGCAGCCTGGCCAGCGAACGGAATTCGGAAGAGA
>DASWEZ010000291.1:0-3101 GCA_036394495.1 Burkholderiales bacterium | reverse complement strand
AGGGCGGAAGCTTGAAGATCAAGACTGCCACCGGGAACGATACGGCCGCCGGCCGGATGGAGGTGTTGCGCCGTCAGGCGGAAAAGATTGCCCGGGAAACGCGCGACCCGGTGCAGGAAAACGTGAGCTCGCTTTCGCCTGGCGATGCGCAACGCGTGCTTCACGATCTGCAGGTGCACCAGATCGAGCTGGAATTGCAGAACGAGGAACTGCGCCAGGCGCGGGATGCGCTGGAAGTCTCCCGTGCACGTTATTTCGACCTGTACGATCTGGCGCCCGTAGGCTATTTCACCCTCGACGAAAACGGACTGATCCTCGAAGCGAATCTTGCCGGGGCCACCCTGCTGGGCGTCGCGCGCGGCGCCCTGGTCGGGCAACCGCTCAGCCGCTTTGTTGTCGGCGACGACGCGGACAATCTCTACCTGCATCGCAAGCAACTCTTCAAGACACGCGCGCCGCAAGCGTTCGAACTGCATCTGTCGAAAAAGGGCGGCGCGCCGTTCACCGCGTGGCTGGATGCAACCATTGCGCCGGCCGATGGCGGCACACCTGCATGCCGCGTCGTCATGAGCGACATCACCGAACGCAAGGAGATCCGGGAAAAGCTGCGCTACAAGAAAAACCTGCTGCAGACCGCCGGCAAGATGGCACAGATGGGCGGGTGGGCCATCAAACTGCCGCAAAACGACCTGATGTGGTCGGACGAGATTTGCGCGATCCTCGATTTTCCCAAAGGCACCGTGCCGCCTCTGGCCGAAGCGCTTTCGCTGTATCCGCCGGCATCGTATGAAATCATCTCCGGCGCGCTGAAATCCTGCGGCCGCGATGGCACGCCCTTCGATTGCGAACTGGAGGTTTTTACCGCAAAGCGCCGCCGGCTCGACGTCCGCGCCATCGGCCAGGCGGTGCGGGATGAATCCGGCAACATCACCGGGATAGAAGGGGCATTTCAGGACATCACCGAGCGCAAGAAGGCCGAACAGGCGCACGCCTCGCTCGAGGCGCAATTGCGTGAATCGCAAAAAATGGAGGCGATCGGCACGCTGGCGGGAGGGATCGCGCATGACTTCAACAATATCCTCGGGACCATTCTGGGCAATGCCGAACTGGCGCGCCAGGATGCCAGGACGAATTGGCAGGCCCTGGTGAGCCTGGAGGAAATCCAGAAGGCCGGACACCGCGCCCGAGATCTGGTGCAGCAGATTCTGTCTTTCAGCCGGCGCCAGCCGACCTCGCGCCGGGTGATGTCGCTGCCCTCGGTCGTGGAGGAAGCCGCGCGCCTGCTGCGCGCGGCGTTGACCGGAGGAGTGCGGATCGAGTGCCGCTACGCCGCCGATACGCCGTCCGTCATAGCCGATCCGACGCAGGTGCAGCAGGTCCTGCTGAATCTGGGTAACAACGCCCAGCATGCGATGGAGGGCCGGTCCGGGAGCATCGATATCCACGTCGAGGGCATCACACTGGATGCGGCTTCGGCACGATTCGACCTGAACCTGCGGCCGGGCCGGTATGCGCGCATCGTGGTCAGCGACACCGGACATGGCATGGACGAGGCGACCCGGCGGCGGATTTTTGAACCGTTCTTTACCACCAAGCCGGCGGGCAACGGCACGGGACTGGGCCTGTCGGTGGCGCATGGCATCATGCAGGCCCACGAAGGCGCGATCGTCGTGCACAGCGAAGCCGGGCAGGGCAGCAGGTTCGAGCTGTATTTTCCGTCCGCGCGTGGCGTGGCGGCCGCGCTCGGTACGCCGGAGCGCGCGGAGCCGACCAGCGAAGGCCGCGGCCGGCATGTCGTCTACATCGACGACGACGAAGCGCAGGTGTTCATGATCAAGCGCATGCTGGAACGCTGGGGCTATCGCGTCAGCGCCTATCTCGAGCAACGCGAAGCGCTCGACGCATTGCTCGACGGCGAGCAGCGCGTCGACCTGGTGGTGACCGACTACAACATGCCCGGCCTGTCCGGACTGGAGGTCGCGCGCGCGATTCGCGATGCGCGCCCGCAATTGCCGGTGATCGTGGTCTCGGGCTATGTCACCGACGCATTGCGCGTGCAGGCAGCTGCAGCCGGGGTGAGCGAACTGATCTCCAAACCTCACGAAGTGGAAGAACTGCGCGACGCCGTGCAGCGATTGCTCAAGTCCCGGGAGGCGATAAACCCGGATCCGGCTTGACGCGCCAATCTGCCTGCACCATCATTTTCTCCAGAGAGTCCACATCTCACCCCAAGCCTACTTCTCACCACGCGCCGCAAGCGGCACAGACCCCTGCGGGTGCATATGAGTGTTCCCTTGAGGCACGAAGGACACGAAGGGTTTCTTCACAATACCCCCTTGAGGGGTGCACGAAGAAGAGCAAGAAGCAAGAATGATGAGTGTCGCGGCGTCACGTTATCGTTTACGCCAAATATTGGGAGCCTGGTACCGGGTGCTGCGAAAGTACGAAAAGCAGGACTGAGGACTGAGTGGGCAAGTCTCAGCGTTAGTGGAACACCTGTGTCTCAGCGTTAGCAGGACACGCTTGAAAATCAAGAGGGTCTTAGTGTGCTGTTTATCATAGTTGAACGCATCCAGTTCAGCGCCTCGACGATTTGAAATGTTGATTGGCGTGCCGGGAATACTGGAGCAGGAGCATTCGAAGCATTAAGCCGGACTTTCAAGGTCGGAAGGCAACTACGATTCTGGCTCGCTTGCCTTCCAATTCAATCTCGAGAGACGCTACCGATACGTCAATCAGCTCACCGCTCCTAATCCGGTGCTTTGCGATGCGTTCCTCAGGGTCGTGGTGACGTCCCTCGGGCAGAATGTCGTTGATGGTCATTTCGAGGAACTCTTCCTGGCTGAATCCGTAGTGCGCTACAACGGCATCATTGACCGCCAGGAAGCGCAATGACTCAATGTCGTAGACCAACGTTGGAAGGGGATTGCCTTGAAACAGCCGGCGGTATCTCTTCTCGCTCTCACGCAAATCGCGTTCGAACGCATGGCGAGCACCACGTTCCCGGGTGTCGTTCATTGCTCTTTCCAC
The DNA here is from genome assembly GCA_036394495.1 of Burkholderiales bacterium. Classification (GTDB taxonomy): domain Bacteria; phylum Pseudomonadota; class Gammaproteobacteria; order Burkholderiales; family JACQAP01; genus JACQAP01. The sequence goes on along the minus strand of DASWEZ010000291.1, from coordinate 71 downwards.
GGCGGGAGGAAGCCGAAGCAGGTTGCTCTTGAGTACGTAGTCCGTGGCCCCATTTTTCAACGCGCGAATCG
>DASWEZ010000290.1:0-4205 GCA_036394495.1 Burkholderiales bacterium | reverse complement strand
ATATCGACGTTGTCTCGCTTGGCGAGCCGCTCTACGAGTTCAGCCAGATTCCGCAGTCGCCGGGCCAGTATCTGCAGGGTTTCGGCGGCGACACCATGAATTGCGCAATCGCGGCGGCCCGCCAGGGTGCGCGCGTCGCCTATATCACCCGGCTCGGGGACGACGAGTTCGGCCGTCAATTTCTGCAGCTCTGGCGCGACGAAGGGCTCGATACCTCGGGTGTCGCGATCGACCCGGAAGCGCACACGGCGGTGTATTTCATCACCCACGGTCCGGCGGGCCATGTGTTCAGCTATCTTCGCAAAGATTCCGCCGCGAGCCGCCTGAATGCAGCCGGACTGCCGCTCGAACTGATAAGGCGCGCAAGATATTTCCATACCTCGGGAATCAGCCAGGCGATCAGCGACAGCGCGTGCGACGCGGTATCCGCGGCGATCGATGCGGCGAAAAGTGCCGGCGCGGCGTTCGTCTACGATTCCAACCTGAGGTTGCGGCTGTGGCCGCTGGCCCGCGCGCGAGCGGTCATCACGGCAACCTTGTCACAGTCCGATTTTTTCCTGCTGAGCCTTGAAGATGCTGACGCCCTGTGCGGTCTGAAGGACCCGGATGCGATCATCGACTGGTGCCATCGCGCAGGCGCGGGGGTGGTGGCGCTCAAGCTCGGCGCCGGCGGCGCCATCGGCAGCGATTCGCGCCGGCGCGAGCGCATCGAAGGCTACAAGGTGAACTGCGTGGATGCGACCGGTGCGGGAGACTGCTTCGCCGGGGCGCTGCTTGCGCGCATGTCGGCGGGAGATGATTTCTGGCAGGGGCTGCGCTTTGCCAACGCAGCCGCCGCGCTGACGACGACGGGATACGGGGCCGTCACACCTTTGCCTCGACCGGAGGCAGTGCGGCAATTGTTGAATCGCGGCTGACGCCAGCCCGGGATTGCCGGGACTGACTACGTACCGCTCAGCGCTTTTTGCGCGCGACGATCAGGACGATCAGCACTACCACGCCGCCGACCATCATCATATCCAGCATCGTCATCCAGGTTCTCCCTTGTCGTCCGGACAGCCGTTGACGAAGGCAGGCACGGACGGTCGGATTGTACCGAAATGCCGTGAATTTCGTGAATCCGTGAATGCCGTGAATGTCGTAGATGCTTAAGGTTTCGAGCGCCCAATCACGAATTCACGATATTCACGGATTCACGAAATTCACGGCCCTTTCAATTCCTGTTCTTCTCCCCGTCGTTGGTATATTCGTATTCCATGACTTTCTTGTCTTTTACGTAGCGTTGCGACGCCGAATTGAATTCCACGAAGTGACGGGACTTCAGGTGGAAATCGAAGGCGGCGCGGTCCTTGTAGATTTCGTAAAGCACGATGTGATCCGGGGCGCCTTTCTCGATCAGGACATCGAAACGATCGCAACCGGGCTCGTCGGTGAGCGACTTGTGGGCGTTTTCCTTGATCAGCTTCAGAAAGGGCTCGAGCGTGCCGGTATGCAGATAAAAATCAACGGTAATGACGTAGCGGGCCATGGAATCTCTGGTTTATGATTGGTAGAAGTCGACATCCTTACAGCATAAAACCCCGGTTGCAACTGTCAGGGCCAATCATGGCAGGAAAACCCGGTTGCCGAAGTGCTGCTGTCTCCGTCAGCCGCCCGCCTTGAGCAGTTTCTTGCTTTGCGCCGTCAATCCCGCCGTCAGGACGAAACGCATCGCTTCGTCGCGGGCCATATTGACCGGTGTGATCTGGGAGCGCGGAACCACCACGGTATACCCGCCGACCTGATAGCTCATCGGCAGGTAGACCGCGACGTCATCGGCGTTGGCCACCCCTTGCGGCAGGTCGGAAAAATCGCTACGGGTGATGAACCCGAGCAGCTTCATCTGCGTGCCGGGATACTGCACCGAAACGACCTGCAGCAACCCGCTGTCCTGATCGCCGGAAAACATGCCGAACAAGTCCCTCAGCGACTTGTAAACGACTTTTATGACCGGAATACCCAGCAACGCGCTTTCGCCCAGTTTCATCATTTGCCGGAAGATCCATGCCCGCATCGACAGGCCGACCGCGAAAATCACGATGACGGCGGCGAGCATGCCCATCCCGGCGTGGTAGTGCTCGTCGGGAATCAGCAGTTTGAGCTGCCTGCCGAGAAAACCCTCGACCGCCGAAATCACCCAGATCACCAGATAAACCGTCGCGACCACCGGCAGCACGGTAAATACGCCGGTCAGAAATATCTTGCTGATGGACTTCATGCGATCTCCTAATATGGAAAGCGTGGGGCGGGAAGCGTGTGTCAGGAAGTGTGCCGGAACGCCGCATCCAGTGTACATGCCGGCTTTGTTTTGTTTTTGCGGAACGATGTTGCGACCAACCGTTCAAACCTGCTTCGGACCGATCAGCGAAGCTTGCTAAGATGTCCTTCCATCCTCTGTGTGCCGCCCCTCCACCAGGCAGCGCGCCGTTCCCGCCCCCTGCGAGGTGGCCGATGAGCCGTGCTTTCGTCAAAGAAGAAAACGAAGCCCTTACAGGCGAGGAATTGCCGGAACGTCCGGTCAGTTCCGAGCCGAACTACGTGACCCCCGCCGGTCTCGAGGGCCTGCGCGCGAAAGTCGAACAACTCCAGGCGGAGCATGCGCGGTTGAAGCGCGCCGCGGAGGATTTCGATCGCCCGAAGCTGTCCCAGATCGAACGCGATCTGCGCTATTACCAGGCCAAGCTGGAGTCGGCGATCCCCGTGAACGTCGCCGACCAGCCGTCTGACGAAGTTCGTTTTGGCGCCAGCGTAAAGACCCAGGACGAAAGCGGCGCCAGGCACACGTTCACCATCGTCGGCGAAGACGAAGCCGATGTCGTCCACGGCAAGGTAAGCTGGCAGTCGCCGCTGGCATCGGCTCTGATCGGCGCCGGCGTTGGCGATACGGTCACCTGGGACCGGCCGGTGGGCGAAACCACGCTCGAAGTACTCGACATCGAATATCCTGCCGGGTAGTGGTCCCTGCCGCTGCGGCGGCCTTCACGCTCCTTGCGGTAAACTCCTCTCCGGAAGCACCCAAAAACGACGCATTACAAGTCGATTACGGTTTGCGGAGGAGTCATGCACGATTTCATCATCGACAACGCCACCATCTACGATGGTTCCGGCGCGGCACCGCGGCGCGGCAGCGTGGCGATCAAGGGCGATCGCATCGCTGAAGTCGGCGAGGTCAAGGGCGAGGCGCGCGAACGCATCGATGCCAAAGGCCTGGCGCTGATGCCCGGCATCATCGACACGCACACGCACTACGACGCGCAAATCACCTGGGATCCGTTCGCCAGCCCGTCGCCGTCTCTCGGCGTGACGACGGTCATCATGGGCAACTGCGGTTTCACCATCGCTCCATGCCGACCCGCGGATCGCGACCTGGTCATGCGCAATCTCACGCACGTCGAAGGCATGTCGCTCGACGCATTGCGCACCGGCACCGACTGGGACTTCGAATCCTTCCCGCAATACCTCGACATGCTGGAGCGCAAGGGAGTCGGTCCGAACGCGGCGGTGTTCGTCGGTCATTCCTCCGTGCGGACCTGGGTGATGCGCGACGGCGCGACCAGGCGCACGGCGACCGATGACGAGATCGCGCAGATGCGCGGTATCGTCAAAGAGGCGATGCAGGCCGGCGCGATCGGTTTCTCCACGACGCGCTCCGGCCAGCACAACGGCGAAGCCGGCGTGCCGATGCCTTCGCGCCTGGCCGATGAAAAGGAGTTGATGGCATTGTCCACCGCGCTCAAGGACGTGGGACACGGTGTGCTGATGATGACGAAGGACTCGAAGGCGACCACGATGTCGTCCATCGAAGCCATTGCGCGCGCATCAGGCCGTCCCTACATCGTCGCGGCGCTCCTGCACAGCAACGAAACGCCGGAAGCCACGTTCGAGGACCTCGACGCGATCGGGCAGGCACGCGGGCGCGGCGGCAAACTCTACGGCGCCGTGAGCCCATGTCCGCTGAATTTCGAATTCACCATGCACGAGCCTTACGTTTTCGAAGGCCTCGCTTCCTGGCGACCCGTCATGGAGGCGAAGGAGGCCGACGTGTCGCGCATCCTCGCCAGCAAGGAATTACGCGACAACGTGAAGAAGGAGCTGGCGGTGCGCGCGCGGCGCATGTTCAACGGCCACTGGCACCAGATGTTCGTGGCGCAGACGGCGAAGCCGGA
>DASWEZ010000289.1:0-20256 GCA_036394495.1 Burkholderiales bacterium | reverse complement strand
CGGTTGAACAGGCGCGGCCTTCAGCGCAACGCCATCCCCAGTACTGACTCGAGCTCGGCGATCGCGACTGCCGGATCTTCCACCTTGATGGTGTGCATTCCCATGGTCCGTGCAGGCTTCAGGTTGGTCCCCAGGTCATCCAGATAGACCGCCTGGGACGCGACTATGCCGAGTTGTTCGCACGCCAGTTCGAAGAACCGCATTTCGGGTTTGCGCACGCCGATCCTGGAAGATTCGATGACGACGTCGAACAGGTCCAGAATCCCTTTCCATTCGCTGGCGCGATCCGAGTCGCGTTCGAATCCCCGCCCCGGGCCTGCGGCCACGTTGTTGGTGATGCAGGCATTGGTGTAGTGACGCTTGCACGCCCTGAGTGCGGCGACCATCGCCGGCCGGACTTCGCCATAAAGCAGATCGATGACGTCGAGCCCCCGCACCTCGAAACCGGCCGAGCGTGTTTCCGCGGCGAACGCCTCGTCGAACTGGTGCGGCGACAATTCCGAACGCTCGAAGCGCGCCCAGGCATTGTGGTCATGGTTGCGCGCATTGATCCCTTGCAGGAAACCGGCAGGCAGGCCGCGCGCCTGTTCGAAACGGCGAAAGGCCAGGAAGGGACTTTCGGTCATCACGCCGCCGAAATCCCACAGCACGGCACGTATCGCCGGGTTGGGCATCGCCCTACTTCTTGGCCTTCTTATAGGCGTCAACGGCGCTCTTGAGTTCCTTGTATTCCTCGCAAGGAATCGGCGAACAGATTTTCTGCAGTTCGGCCAGATGTTGCTCCGCCTTGGGCAGGTTGCCGGTCAGAAGGTAGGCCTCGCCGATGTATTCATGTGCGTGCCTGTTCGCCGGATCGAGCTTCAACGCTTGATTGTACTCAGCGAATGAAGCGTCGAAGTTCCCGGTCTTGCGATAGGCGTAACCGAGGAGGTTATGCGCCTCGGAGTTGTTCGACGTTGTCTGCATCGCCTTCAAGAGCAACTCGATGGCCTTTTTCCACTCCTGCGATTCCAGGGCTTTTTTGCCCGCCAGGTAGTTCGGGTCAATGCTCTCGTTTGCTTCCTCCGCGCCCATGTTCGCCTTGGCGGCCGGCAGGGTGAACAGGCTCACGGCGGCGAGTATTGCGGCAATCGAAAGCTTCATGAATTTTTGCATATCCTCCTCCGTTCGGCGGTTCGCGCTTCCTGCCGGTTCATTCGACGGTGACAGACTTTGCCAGGTTGCGCGGTTTGTCGACGTCGGTGCCCTTGGCGAGGGCGGCATGATAGGCGAGCAGTTGCAACGGCACCGTATGCAGGATGGGGCTCAGGTAACCCGCGTGTTCGGTCATGCGGATGATATGCACCCCGTCTCCCTCCTGGATATGGGTGTGTGCATCGGTGAATACATAAAGTTCGCCACCGCGTGCGCGCACTTCCTGCAGGTTGGACTTGAGTTTCTCCAGTAACGCGTCGTTTGGCGCTATCGCAATCACCGGCATGTCCTTGTCCACCAACGCAAGCGGTCCATGCTTCAACTCGCCGGCCGGGTAGGCCTCCGCGTGGATGTAGGAAATCTCCTTGAGTTTGAGCGCGCCTTCCATGGCGATCGGATAATGCATGCCCCTGCCGAGGAACAGCGCATGCTGCTTGCCGGAAAAACGCTTCGCCCACCGTGCCACCTCTGGTTCGAGCGTCAAGACCTGTTGCAGTGCCGACGGCAAATGGCGCAGGGCCTGCAGGTGCTCCTGCTCGACCGCAACAGGAAGCCGGCCACGCGTCTTGGCCAGGACCAGCGTCAGCAGGAACAGCGCGGCAAGCTGCGTGGTGAAAGCCTTGGTCGAAGCTACGCCGATCTCGGGACCGGCGCGTGTCAGAAACTTCAGGCTGGCGTGCCGGATCAAGGTACTTTCCGCGACGTTGCAAATTGCCAGGGTGAGGTTCTGCCCGAGAGATTTGGCGAATTGCAGCGCGGCAATCGTATCCGCGGTTTCTCCGGATTGGGATATGGCGATGACCAGTGCGTCGGGATTCGGCACGCTTTCCCGATAGCGGTATTCACTCGCGATCTCGACCGAGCAGGGAATGCCTGCGACGGCCTCGATCCAGTAACGCGCGACCAGGCCGGCGTGATAGCTGGTGCCGCATGCGAGCACGGTGACAGCATTGATCCGCTTCATCGTTCCTTCGGCCTCGACGCCGAACAACTGCGGCACGATCGATTGGGCGCCGGTAACCATCTCCAGCGTATTGGCCACCGCCCCCGGCTGCTCGAAGATTTCCTTCTGCATGTAGTGACGGTAGGGCCCGAGTTCGACCGCGTCCGCGGACAAATTGCTTTCATGCACGGGCCGGCTCACTTCGTTGCCTGCGCTGTCGCAAATGCGCACACCGTTCAACCCGATCTCGGCGACATCGCCTTCTTCGAGGTAGACCATCTTCTTGGTGACTTGCAGCAGCGCGGAAGCATCCGAGGCGGCGAAATTCTCTCCTTTGCCCAGCCCGAGCAGCAGCGGCGCCCCCTTGCGGGCGACGACCAGGGCTTCAGGACTTTTTTCGGACAATACCGCGATCGCATAGGCCCCGCGCAACTCGGTGACGGCCTTGCGCACGGCGGCGAACAGGTCAGCATCCTGCTTCCAGTGCAGGTGAATCAGGTGTGCGACGACTTCGGTGTCGGTATCGGAGACGAAACGATAGCCGGCTGCCGAAAGCCGCTCGCGCATCTCCTCGTGATTTTCGATGATGCCGTTGTGGACGATGGCAAGGCCATCCTCGCTGATATGAGGATGGGCATTGCGCTCGGAAGGAACGCCGTGCGTGGCCCAGCGGGTATGTGCGATGCCAAGATTGCCGTGGACCTTGGCCTGAGCCGCCATTTCGGTGAGCGAAGCCACGCGCCCGATACTGCGCAGGCGATGCAGACCGCCGTTGACCACCGCGATACCCGCGGAGTCGTAGCCGCGGTACTCGAGCTTGCGCAAGCCCTCGAGCAGGATGGGAATGACGTTACGCCGGGCGACTGCGCCTACGATTCCGCACATGAGACAGTGACTGGTGGCTGTTGATTGGAGAATTCTGGACTCAGGAGGACCCGGGTTACTTTGCGTTCTTTTTGACCGGCCGTTTCCATCCCGGAATCGAAATCTGCTTGGCGCGCGACAACGTCAGCGAACCCGCGGGAGCATCCCTGGTGATGGTGCTCCCGGCGCCAATTGTCGCACCGCGACCGATCGTTACCGGCGCGACCAGTTGGGTATCGGAGCCGATGAAGGCGTCGTCCTCGATCACGGTGCGATGCTTGTTGGCGCCGTCGTAGTTGCAGCTAATGGTGCCTGCGCCGACGTTGACGCCGCTGCCGATCGTCGTGTCGCCAAGATAACTCAGATGATTGGCCTTGGATCCGCTGCCGACTTCGGTCACTTTGGTTTCGACGAAATTGCCGATGTGCACATCGTCGGCGAGCCGTGTTCCCGGACGCAGCCGGGCGTAGGGACCGATCCTGCAGTTGGCACCGGTCACGGCGCCATCGACATGAGAGTAAGGCGCGATCTCGCTGCCTGCACCGATGTTGGCATTACGCAGCACGCAACCTGCGCCGACCTTTACATTGTCGGCCAACCGGACCTTTCCTTCGAAAATGCAGTTCACGTCGATGAAGACATCGCTGCCGCAATTGAGTTCGCCGCGCACATCGAAACGCCACGGGTCGGCCAGCGTCACACCCCGCGCCATCAGATCACGGGCGTTCTGCAATTGATGGACGCGTTCAAGGTAGGCCAGCTGGTCTTTGCTGTTCACACCCAGAATCTCCCACTCGTCAGACGGTTGGACCGAAGTCACCTCGGTTTTGGAATCGATCGCCAGCGGCACTATGTCGGTCAGGTAATACTCTTTTTGCGCATTGCGGTTGGTCAGTTTCGACAGCCAGTGCTGCAACATTTCGGTAGGCGCACAAAGAATGCCGGTATTGATCTCGCGGATGCTTTTCTCCAGGGCACTCGCGTCCTTTTCCTCGACTATACGGACAATGCGCCCGGCTTTGTCACGCATGATGCGGCCGTACCCTGCCGGGTCGGCGAGCGTCGCGGTGAGCAATCGCAGGCCTGGTCGGGAGATGAGATTCTCAAGCGTGGCATCGCGCGTAAGCGGCACGTCCCCATACAACACCAGGGTTGTTCCTCCGGATTGCAGGTAAGGAAGGGCCTGCTGGACTGCATGGCCTGTGCCGAGCTGCGGTTCCTGGCGCACGAATTCAACGGCTGCATTTCCGTATGCGGACGGAACCGCTTGGCCGCCGTAGCCGTAGACAACGACCGTGCGATCGGACCGCAGCGCGGCCGCCCGCTCGAGCACATGACCCATCATCGGCTTGCCGCCTATCGCGTGCAAGACCTTGGGGAGCCTGGAGTGCATGCGCGTACCCTTGCCTGCGGCAAGGATAACGACGTTGAGTGGCGTTTTTTTCACGGGGAAACGCGAAGATGATGCCGGGAATTATCGCACAAGCTCCACGGCCGGTTGCAGCGGACAGGCGCGTCGCCCATGGCGTCGTGCATCAACGGGAAGATGATTCCGCGTACACCCATTCCAGCAACGCGTCCTGCACGGGCTGCGCGTCGCGGGCACCCGGATGGTTGATGATCAGGACCACGGCCAGCGTCCGCCCCCGCTCGTCGAGGGTATAGCCGGCAATGGCGCGCACGCCCTCGATATAACCCGTTTTCGCCTGGCCGGCCAAAGGCGAATTGCCCAACCGCTTTTTCATCGTGCCGTCGATCGCAGTCAGGGAAAGGGAGGCCACGTACTCCGGCATCAGCGCGCTGCGATAGGCTGCCGTTAGCACCTGGGCGAGGTGGCGGGAGGTGATTCTGTCGGCACGCGACAGGCCGGCACCGTTTTCGATCACCAGCTCGGGGAAGGAAAGTCCACGGCGTTCAAGCCATTCGCGCAGCGCGCGCCGTGATTTTTCCAGGGTGGCCGGCGGATTCTCGCGTGCGCCAAGGCTGAGGAATATCTGGCGCGCCATGACATTGATGCTGAACTTGTTGACGTCGCGTATCAGTTCGGAAAGCGGCGGGGATTCCCAGGTGGCGAACAGTTTTGCCGTTGCGGGAAGTTCGGTGTCCCGCACCTGGCCTGACCAAACGCCGCCGACCTGCTGCCAGAACTGGCGGAACAGCGTCTGCGCGTAGTCGTTCGCCGAGAGCAGGCTGTAGTAGCGAAACTTTTCCCCGCAGCCCGATGGAAACACGCCGGAAAACGTCAGGGTGTTGCCGTTGATCGCAGGCTTTTCCGGCCAGAAGTCGCAGCCTCCCGGTCCGAGTCGAAGATTGTTCACCACCAGTACCTGAGGCAGGGCCGGTTCGGAAAAGATGCCGACTGTCTGGGTGTTTTCGTCCGGCATGAACTGGAGCCGGAACGTCTTGTAGTTGATCAGCAGCGCGTCCGCCCCGACGTTATAGGGCCGTGAAGGCTCATTGTCGAACAGCGCAGGATCGTGGTTGTCGATGGCGAAAAAGCTGCGATCGACCAACAAGTCGCCATCGATTTCACGAATGCAGCGATTGCGCAAATCACGCAGGAACAGCCACAGACTTTCCATGCTGAACTTCGGATCGCCGTAGCCCTTCAATACCAGATTACCCTCGAGCCGGCCACCGTCGAGCGTGCCATCCAGCCAGGCTTCGGTCTTCCACGCATGGGCTGGTCCAAGCAATTCGAGCGCCGCGAAAGTGGTGAGCAACTTCATGGCGGAGGCCGGGTTGAGTGCCCGGTCGGCGCCAAAGGACAACACCTCGCGATCGCCGGTGAGATCGTGCACGTAGACGCCGACCTCGCTTTCGGGAATGCCGGCCTGCGCCAGGGCTGCGGCTATGTTCCCGGGCAGATTGTCCGGGGAGGTGGCGTATGCACTTGCCGGCAACGCGGCGAGCAGCAGAAGCATGAACCGGATATGCAGGGTTTTCACGATGGTTCTGGCGGGACGGCGCGATCAGCCTCGCGTCATTCCATTGCGTCCAGGATCGCGCAGGTGCCGCCGGCGAGCATGTCCATCTGGTCTTCCTCAATCACATACGGCGGCATGAAATAGACGGTATTGCCCAATGGCCGCAGCAACAATTCCCGCTCCAGCGCCGCGCTGTAGAACTTGCGCGGGAACGATGCATCTTCCGTCTCGACGTCGAACGCCCAGATCATGCCGGTATTGCGGAACTGCCGGACACGGGGATGCTGCGCGATTTTCTGGCAGCGGACGGACATCTGCGCGGACTTCACCCGGTTTGCGGCGATCACGTCGTCTTCCGCGAAAATGTCCAGCACGGCCAGCGCGGCACGGCAGGCGAGCGCGTTGCCGGTATAGGAATGCGAATGCAGGAAGCCTCGCGCCATCTCATCGTCGTAGAACGCTCGATAGATGTCGTTGCTCGTCATCGTGACCGACAGCGGCAGGTAACCGCCGGTGATGCCTTTGGACAGGCAGAGGAAGTCGGCACGAATGCCGGCTTGCTCACAGGCGAGAAAGCTGCCCGTGCGCCCGAATCCGACCGCGATTTCATCCGCAATGAGATGCACACCGTAGCGATCGCACAGAGCGCGTGCTTCATGAAGAAAGCGCGCGTGGTACATCGCCATTGCGCCTGCAGCCTGAACCAGCGGCTCGACGATCAGGGCCGCGGTCTGCGCATGCCGCGCCGCGAGATAAGTCTCCAGCTCACCTGCCACCCGAAGGGCCACGGCTTCGGCGCTTTCCCCGGGACGCGCATTGCGCCAGTCCGGCGACGGAAGCTGCGTGCTCTGCCCCAACAACGCCGCATAGGTATCCCGGAACAGGGGAACGTCGGTGACCGACAACGCCCCCAGCGTCTCCCCGTGATAGCCATTCTTTAGACTGACGAACCCGGTTTTTTCAGGCTGTCCGACATTCTTCCAGTAGTGGAAGCTCATCTTCAGGGCGATCTCGACGGCGGACGCACCGTCGCTGCCGTAAAAACAATGCGACAGCCCGGTCAGTGCCGACAAACGCTCGGATAACTGCACGACTGGTTCGTGCGTGAAGCCCGCGAGGATGACGTGTTCGAGCCTGCCGAGCTGATCGGCCAATGCGGCATTGATTCTCGAATTGGCATGTCCGAAAAGATTGACCCACCAGGAACTGATCGCGTCGAGATAGCGATTGCCGTCGAAGTCGTACAGCCACATGCCGTCGCCGCGCTCGATCGGTACCAGCGGCATGCGCTCGTGATGCTTCATCTGGGTGCAGGGATGCCACACCGAGCGCAGGCTGCGGGTGAGCAAATCCTGGTTGCGTGAAAACTTGGAATTCATCGGGACGCGGAGCAAGAAAGTGCGTGACTGAACATCGCGCGCAGTAATACATTATTTTGGCGGTGAATCAAGCGGGAGTTACTGGCGCTCTGCATCCTTGGCTGCCAGGCAATCGGGCATCGTTGATGCTTTGCTTTTTTACGGGTACCCACATTCCAATGCAAAGGAGCCATGCATGAACTTGCTGGAGACCATCACCGAGCGCATATCCGCCAAACCCCTGCCCCTCGTTGCGATTACCGTCGCGGCCGTACCCTGTCCCGACACGCCGGTGATCCTGACGTTGCATTGGCATGGCTTCGTCGAGGAAAAAATCATCGAACACGAAGATGCCGAAACGGTGGCCTATACGCCGATCCCGAGCCTGGCACTTCAGGTCAATCATCGCTGGAGCGATCTGGCGATGCTGGATCGCGCGGCGATGGAAGCGGGCTGGGAGCTCGGTGCGTGGGATGTTGCCCGGGCCGAACGCGCAGGCTGTGCCCGTCCGGGCGCGCGCTCCAGCGAAGCGCTGGAATGTTTGCAGGCTTTCGGTTCCTTTCCTTACGGACTTAACGATGTCCAGACTGTAGTCACGGAAGCGCCCGATGCAGGGGACCTGGTCAATCTTGCGGCCCGTCGGGGCTACCTGATGTGGATGTTCCGTCCGGTCTATCGCGGCATCTGGGCAGAGTTTGCCGATGACACTACGCTGTGTGCGGACGGCACGCGGACTCCGCCATGTCCGATAGAATCCATGCCGCCGGTTGGTTTGGGTTCCGGAAAAACGGTTTACCGCTTCGGCATAGCGGGTGCTTCCACGCTTGTAAACTGAGATCCCACAAGCTCCTTGTGGGTTGGACGGGAGAGAGCACGCAGCATTCCTCTTATGTAAGCGCACGCTTACATCCGGTTTGGCTTGGTCCGGCCCTCCGGAATATCAAAGCCCTTGAATTCCGTTCCCCCCGCCCTTATTATTAGCACTCTCAAGCATTGAGTGCCAACGAGAGCGTTCGCTCTCGACTATCCATAACAAGGAGACTAGTAATGAAAATCCGTCCTTTGCACGACCGCGTAATCGTCAAGCGCCTGGAGGAAGAGCGCAAGACCGCCTCCGGCATCGTGATTCCCGATACCGCCGCCGAAAAACCCGACCAGGGCGAGGTGATTGCGGTTGGCAACGGCAAGGTCCTGGAAGACGGCAAGGTCCGTCCGCTGGACGTCAAGAAGGGTGACAAGATCCTGTTCGGCAAATATTCCGGCCAGACCGTCAAGGTTCATGGCGAAGAACTGCTCGTGATGCGCGAAGAAGACATCATGGGCGTCGTCGAAGCGGCCTAAGTAACCATTACGTTCCACCCCTATTTCAGGAGCAAATTCTCATGGCAGCAAAAGACGTCAAATTTCACGACTCCGCCCGTGCCCGTATCGTGGCTGGAGTCAACATCCTGGCCGATGCGGTCAAGGTGACACTGGGCCCGAAGGGCCGCAACGTAGTGCTGGAGCGCTCTTTCGGCGCCCCCACCATCACCAAGGACGGCGTGTCGGTCGCCAAGGAAATCGAACTCAAGGACAAGTTCGAGAACATGGGTGCCCAGATGGTCAAGGAAGTCGCATCCAAGACCTCGGACGTGGCCGGTGACGGTACCACTACCGCAACGGTGCTGGCGCAGGCGATCGTACAGGAAGGCATGAAATTCGTGGCCGCCGGCATGAACCCGATGGACCTGAAGCGCGGCATCGACAAGGCCGTCACTACCATTGTCGAGGAGCTCAAGAAGATATCCAAGCCCTGCACCACCAGCAAGGAAATCGCCCAGGTCGGCTCGATTTCCGCCAACTCCGATACCGTGATCGGGCAGAAGATTGCCGAAGCCATGGAAAAAGTCGGCAAGGAAGGCGTGATCACCGTGGAAGATGGTTCCGGCCTGGAAGACGAGTTGGAAGTCGTGGAAGGCATGCAGTTCGATCGTGGTTACCTGTCCCCCTACTTCATCAACAATCCGGACCGCCAGATTGCGATTCTGGAGAATCCCTATGTCCTGCTGCACGACAAGAAGATCTCCAATATCCGCGAACTGTTGCCGGTGCTCGAGCAGGTTGCAAAGGCAGGCCGTCCGCTGCTGATCGTTGCCGAGGACGTTGACGGCGAAGCGCTGGCGACCCTGGTGGTCAACAACATTCGCGGCATCCTCAAGACCTGCGCCGTAAAAGCACCTGGCTTTGGCGATCGCCGCAAGGCCATGCTCGAAGACATCGCCATCCTGACCGGCGGCACCGTCATAGCGGAAGAAGTCGGTCTTTCCCTCGAGAAGGCAACGCTGAAGGATCTGGGCTCGGCCAAGCGCATCGAAATCGGCAAGGAAGAGACCACCATCATCGACGGTGCCGGCGACGGCAAGACCATCGAAGGCCGGGTCAAGTCGATCCGCAAGCAGATCGACGAAGCCACCAGCGATTACGACAAGGAAAAGTTGCAGGAGCGTGTCGCCAAGCTGGCCGGCGGTGTTGCACTGATCAAGGTGGGCGCCGCGACCGAAGTCGAAATGAAGGAAAAGAAGGCTCGCGTGGAAGACGCGCTACACGCTACGCGTGCCGCGGTCGAGGAAGGTATCGTTGCCGGCGGTGGCGTTGCATTCATTCGGGCGCGCAGCGCAATTACCAAGCTCAAGGGCGATAACACCGACCAGGACGCCGGCATCAAGATCGTGATGCGCGCGCTGGAAGAGCCGTTGCGCATGATCGCATCCAACGCAGGCGACGAACCGTCGGTCGTGCTCAACAAGGTTGCCGAAGGTAAGGGCAATTTCGGCTACAACGCCGCGACGGGCGATTACGGCGATATGGTGGAAATGGGCGTGCTCGACCCCACCAAGGTTACCCGCTACGCGCTGCAGAACGCGGCGTCGGTTGCCGGCCTGATCCTGACCACTGCGGCGATGGTTGCCGAAGCACCGAAGGATGATCATTCCCATGGCGGTGGCGGTGGCATGGGTGGCATGGGTGGCATGGGCGGCATGGACATGTAAGAGCTTCTCGCTCCGGCAGGTCGGAAAGCCCCGTTTCGGCGGGGCTTTTCTTTTGGCGCCAGGACGACGGTCAACGCCTAAAGCTTTGCGGGCCGTTCAGGTTTGCTGCAACTGCGGCGAAGCATGACGTTGACAATCGCCCGGTGACGGCACTTAAACTGTCGAACCGATCGCGGCCAGTTCCCGACTGCCGTGGCGCACAACAGCAAACAAGGGAGGAGAGAACATGGCCGGAGCTACCAGCGTTCAGGACAAGAACCACCCGGATTTCAAGCCGGAGGAAAAGAAGGTCATCTTCGCCTCTTCGCTGGGAACCGTTTTCGAGTGGTACGACTTTTACCTCTACGCAGTTCTGGCGCCGTTTTTTGCGGCACTGTTTTTTCCGCCAGGCAACCAGACCGCCGCCTTGCTGTCGGCCTTTGCGACTTATGCAGCCGGGTTCCTGGTAAGGCCATTCGGCGCGCTGGTCTTCGGACGGATCGGCGATCTGGTGGGCCGCAAGTACACGTTCCTGATCACCATCGTCGTCATGGGCGGCTCGACCTTTGCGGTCGGCCTGCTGCCGACGTTCGAGGCTATTGGCTGGGGAGCCCCGGTTCTGCTGGTCTCGCTGCGGCTGCTGCAGGGACTGGCGCTGGGTGGCGAGTACGGCGGTGCCGCGACTTACGTTGCGGAGCATGCGCCCAATCACCGGCGGGGATATGACACTGCCTGGATCCAGACCACTGCAACGCTTGGCCTGTTCCTGGCACTAGTCGTAATCTACCTCTGCCGCAACAATTTGGATGCCGAGACGTTCAAGTCCTGGGGATGGAGAATTCCATTCTGGGTCTCGGTGATTCTGCTGGCGTTCTCCGTGTACATCCGGCTCAAACTTGAGGAATCGCCGGTGTTCAAGAAGATGAAGGAAGAGGGCAAAGGCTCCAAGTCGCCCCTCACCGACAGCTTCCTGCGCTACCCGAACAACAAGTTCGTGCTGCTTGCGCTGCTTGGCGCCACCGCCGGCCAGGGCGTGGTCTGGTACACGGGCCAGTTCTACGCGCTGTTCTTCATGATCATCACGCTGAAACTGGACTATGTCACCACATACACGCTGATTGGCATTTCGCTGCTGCTCGGCACCCCTTTCTTCATTGTCTTCGGCTGGCTTTCCGACAAGATCGGCCGCCTCAAGATCATCATGGCCGGTTGCCTTATCGCCGCCCTCACTTACTTCCCGCTGTTCCAGGGACTCACGCACTACGTCAATCCGGCGCTCGAACAGTATCAGCAGAACGTCAAAATCACGGTCGCGGCCAGCGATTGCCAGTTCCACATATTCGTCGGTCCATGGAGCAAATTCAGCGATTGCGACCGGGCCAAGGACTTCCTGACCAAGCAGGGAATATCGTTCACTTCGCTGCCCGCAATCGAGGGCAAGTCGGTGGTCACGACGATCGGCGATACCCAGATCGAGGGTTGGGATGAGAAGAAGTTCAGCGAAGGGCTGAAGTCATCGGGCTATCCCGGGCCGGCCGACAAGACCAAGGTCAACTACGGGATGACCCTGTTGATCCTGTTCATCATGGTGATCTACGTCACGATGGTGTACGGGCCAATCGCGGCGTTCCTGGTGGAATTGTTTCCAACCCGGATCCGCTACACGTCCATGTCTCTGCCTTACCACATCGGCAACGGCTGGTTCGGCGGCATGCTGCCACTGACGGCGACGGCGATGGTGGCCGCGACCGGCGACATTTACTATGGACTCTGGTATCCGATCGTGGTCGCCGTCATGACGCTGATCATCGGCACTCTGTTCCTCAAAGAGACCAAGGACCGGGACATTCACCAGAACTGAATCCGTTGCGATGTTTGCGAGCGAAAAGCCCGCTCCGGCGGGCCTTTCCGCTTTTGGCACTTGGGCTTTTCGGGTAGAATGCCGCGCTTTCGCGAGCGATGGTCCTTATCGCAGCGAGACGGCCAAGTAGCTCAGTCGGTAGAGCAGAGGACTGAAAATCCTTGTGTCGGTGGTTCGATTCCGCCCTTGGCCACCATTCCCCTCGAAGGTTTGCTTGAGGCAGAGGAGTGACAACACGCCGCAGCGCGGCTTGTTGGGGTGAAGGCTAACCTTTCGCAGCGCGCAAGGTTATGCCGGAGCCAAAATCCTTGTGTCGGTGGTTCGATTCCGCCCTTGGCCACCACTTCTCTTTCCCTCGCGGTATTCGATTCTGTCTAGCTCCCAATTGACCGCGACGCCGCTTGACAGCAGTGCAGGTGTGCCTTGATAGTTCCGCACCTTTGCAAGGTTGGCGTGGACAAAGGCTTGCCGGCCATAAAAACTAGAAATGTCCTGGAGGAGAACATGAAATTCCGCATATCTGCCGTGCTGGCGCTGCTGCTGTTCGTGACCGCGTGTTTTACCCATGCGGCGGACCTGACCTTGCGTTTCGGCACGCCGTTCGTAACCAACAGCAATCTGCACAAGGCGATGGAGAAATTCGCCGAAGTCGTCGCCAAGGAAAGCGGCGGCTCCATCAAGGTGCAGGTCTACGCTGACAGCCAGATCGGCGACATCCAGCAACTGATAGCGGGCATGCAACTCGGCACGGTGGACATGGCCTATCTCGGGGTCGGCAACGCTGGACAACTCAAGGGCTGCGGGCCACTCAACGTTTCCTATCTGCCTTATCTGTTCAAGAGCAAGCGCGCGGCCGAAGACGGGCTCAATAGTCCCATTTTCCAGGAGCTGTATGAGCAATGTGCGCAATCGGCCGGCGTGCGCATTTTTGCCGTAGGGGGCGACCGCAGCCCGCGCGCCATCGTGACCACCAAGGGGCCGATCCTCAAGCCCGAGGACCTCAATGGGATGCGCTTGCGCATCCCACCGATCCCGATCTTCCGCGAGACGTTCGAGGCCGTCGGCGTCAAAGTCGTACCGCTCGGACTCAACGAGGTGTACATGGCATTGTCGCGCGGTCAGGTGGACGGACAAGACAACGGCTTCGACCTGACGCTCACCTTTCGTTTCCATGAAGTCTCGAAGTTCTGGTCGGCTACCGATCATTGTTACGACATGGGTGCGTTCTACGTTTCGGAGCGCAAATGGAAAACCTTTACGCCTGAGCAGAAAGCGCTGTTCAAGCGCGCCGCCGCCGAGGGCGGCAAGCTGGCCACGCAGCTTGGAGAAGAATTCGACAAGCACGGGTTGGAAGAACTCAAGAAAGCCGGTGTGAATTACGTCGTGCCCGACAGGGCCGCATTCGAGAAAGCCTGGGCGAACGTCTACAAGAGTTACGAGGGCAAGGTCTGGCCCGACGGACTGGTGGCGCGGATCAAAGCCGCACAGAAGTAGTCGTGATCGATTTTCTGGACAAGGCGTTGCGCGTTCTCGAGCGCACTCTCGAGTGGCTTGTCGCCGCTCTCGTGGCCGCGTTGCTCCTCATCGTATCCTCGACATTCATCGACCGGCATTTCATCACATTGCCGATGGCAGCGCCTGACGCCTACGCACGAGTGATTCTCGTCTGGCTGACCTTCATTGGTTTTGCACTGGCCGTGAAAAACGGGCTCAACATCCGCGTCGACCTCATTGACGCGCGGCTGCCGGAAAAGGTGCGGCGAATACTTGAATACGTTTTTGACGTAGTCATGCTCGGACTTACCGTCATGCTCGGCGTGAACGGCTGGCGACTGGTGATGATCGGCCAGGACCAGGAGCGCCTGGGCACTGGAATGTCCGAAGCCTGGCCGTCGGCCGCACTGTTTGTCTCCTGCATCCTCCTCGTGCTGTTCCTGGTACTGCGCATCGCATTGCGATTCGCCGGCCGGGAGTTGCCGCGCCACACGCCACTGGAAGCCGAGTAGGGCGATGCTGCTGCTGCTGTTCGTCGCTTTCATGCTGGCCCTTATCGTCGGCTTCGACGTCGGCTTCTCGATGATCCTGTCGGCGTGGCTCGGCGTGGAATACCGCGGCGATGCCGTCGACCCGGCGATGATGCCGCTATCGATGATCGCGGGCGTGGACACCTATGCGCTGGTCCAGGTGCCGTTGTTCATCCTCGCCGGCGAGCTGATGAACCGGGGCGGACTGACAATGCGCCTGATCGACTGGGCGCAGGCGATGGTGGGCCGGGTAAAAGGCAGTCTCGGTCACGTTTCCATCCTCACCAATCTCATCATGGCGGGCGTATCCGGCTCGGCCGTGGCGGATGCCGTTGCGACCGGCAAGCCGCTGATCCCGGCGATGAAAAAGGAAAAATACGGCGAGGGTTTCGCCGGTGCCGTCATTGCGGCGGGTGCGTTGCTCGGACCGATCATTCCGCCTTCCATTCCGATGGTGGTATACGCGCAGCTCTCCAGCCAGTCGGTAGTGAAGCTGTTCATGGCCGGTGTCATGCCCGGCCTGCTGCTCGCCGCGGGATTCATGGTGGTGTGTTCCATCGTTGCCCGGCTGCGCAATTATCCGAGCCGACCGGCAGTGCCTTGGGCTGGCAAGGCGAAGGCGACCGGCCGCGCCGGCTGGGCGTTGCTGATGCCCGTGATCATAATCGGCGGAATCCGCTTCGGCTTGCTGACCGATACCGAAGCTGCCGCCATGGCGGTGGTCTATTCGCTGTTCGTCAGCCTGGTTATTTATCGCGGGCTGAAGATGAAGGAACTGCCCAAGCTGCTGTACGAAGCGGGGCGCTCGACGGCGGTAATCCTGTTCCTGCTTGGTGCCGCCGGTCCGTTCAGCTGGCTGGTGGCGGAAAGCCAGGTCAGCCAGACCGTTGTACAGACCATCCAGAGCTGGTCGACCAATCCCATCGTTGTGCTACTGATCATCAACGTGTTCCTGCTGCTCATCGGTTGTATCGTCGAGCCACTACCCGCGATGATTATTTTCCTGCCGGTGCTGATTCCTCTTGGCGCCGAACTGGGTATAGACCCGATCCAGTTCGGGGCGGTGGTGGTGCTGAACCTGATG
Organism: Burkholderiales bacterium; assembly: GCA_036394495.1. Lineage (GTDB taxonomy): Bacteria > Pseudomonadota > Gammaproteobacteria > Burkholderiales > JACQAP01 > JACQAP01. Next base: position 4,993 of record DASWEZ010000289.1, on the reverse strand, counting down.
ATCGGCCTGATGCATCCTCCCATTGGTCTATTACTTTTCGTGGTCTCCAGCGTCGGCAAGATCAGGATTGGCCCGGTCATGTGGGAAATCCTGCCCTTTCTCGCCTGGGCGCTCATCGTTCTTGGCCTGACCATCGTCTTCCCGCCCATTACTACCTGGCTGCCAGGGCAAATCCACTAGCGCCGCTGGCGCCAAGGCCCTGAATTCAAGGGAAAGGCGTGATTTTGGCTTATAATCACAGCCCTTCTTAGGTCCATGGCGCTCCGCCGCTTTTGAGACTCGATGCAGCTCTTCGCTTTCGGCATGAACCACCATACGGCCCCGCTCGCGGTACGCGAACAGGTGACCTTTCACGCCGAGAATCTGGAGGCAGCGCTGCGCGATCTGGTAAATCACGAATCGGTACGCGAAGCCGCGATCATTTCCACCTGTAATCGCACCGAGGTCTACTGCAGCACGCCCGAGCCCGTCCGCGTCATCGACTGGCTCGCACGTTTCCATCATCTGAAGGCGCCGGCGCTGGAGCCGTTTCTTTATACCCTGCCGCGCGAGAGGGCGGTGAGCCATGCTTTCCGAGTGGCCAGCGGACTCGATTCGATGGTGATCGGCGAGCCGCAGATCCTCGGACAGATGAAGGATGCGGTGAAATCCGCCGAGCACGCCGGCACGCTCGGAACGGTGCTGCACAAGCTGTTTCAATCAACATTTTCGGTCGCGAAGGAAGTGCGCACCCGGACCGCCATCGGCGCCAGCTCGGTGTCGATGGCGGCTGCGGCGATCAAGGTGGCAGAACGGATTTACCCGAGCATTGCCGGCCAGAAGGTCTTGTTCGTCGGCGCCGGTGAAATGATTGAATTGTGTTCGACGCACTTCGCGGCGAAGCAGCCGCGGGAAATGACGTTCGCCAATCGTTCGGTCGAGCGCGGCGAAGTGCTCGCGAGGCGTTTCCAGGGCCGCGTAATAACATTGAACGACCTGCCCGAACAACTGCCCCTGCACGACATCGTGGTCACCTGTACGGCGAGCACGCTGCCGATCCTCGGAAAGGGAATGATCGAACGCGCAATCAAGGCGCGCCGGCATCGACCGATTCTGATGATCGACCTGGCCGTGCCGCGCGATGTCGAGGCGGAAGTGGCCGAGCTCGACGATGTATTCCTCTACAGCGTGGACGACCTCGGCAAGATCGTGCAGGAAGGCCTCGATACACGCCATGCCGCGGTCGCGCAGGCGGAGGCCATCATCGACGTCAACGTGCATGCGTTCATGCACTGGCTGGAAAACCGGGAACTCGTTCCGACCATCCGTGCATTGCGCGACCAGGCCGAGCGCGTGCGCCGCCACGAACTGGAGCGGGCCGCGCGCATGCTGGCGAAGGGCGACGATCCCGCCAAGGTGCTCGAACTGCTTTCGCATTCCCTGACCAACAAGTTTCTGCACGCGCCCACGCAGGCGCTCAACGGCGCGCAGACGGACGAGCGCGACGCCCTGGTTGCCGCGCTGACCCGCCTCTACGAGATCAACCCGCCGGAATGAAGCCGTCCATCGCCTCCAAGCTGGCGCAGCTCTCCGCCAGATTGGAGGAACTCAATGCTTTGCTGTCCAGCGAGGACGTTACCAGGAACCTGGAAAATTATCGCAAGCTTACCCGCGAGTATGCCGAGATCACGCCGGCGGTCGAGCTCTACCACGCCTATGTCAAGAGCGAGCGCGACGTCGCGGCGGCCCAGGAGATGGCGAACGATCCGGAAATGCGCGCCCTCGCCGAAGCCGAAATGAGCGAGGGCAAACAACGTTTGCTCGACCTCGAGGCCGAGCTGCAAAAACAACTTCTGCCGAAGGACCCCAGCGACGAGCGCAACATCTTTCTTGAAATCCGTGCCGGCACCGGTGGCGACGAATCCGCCCTGTTCGCCGGCGACCTGTTTCGCATGTATTTCCGCTACGCCGAGCGTCTGGGCTGGAAGGTCGAACTGATTTCGCAGAGCCAGGGCGAAATGGGCGGATACAAGGAAGTGATCGCCAAGATCATCGGTTTCGGCGTGTACTCGAAGCTGAAGTTCGAGTCGGGCGGGCATCGCGTACAGCGCGTTCCGGCGACGGAGACGCAGGGCCGCATCCACACCAGTGCCTGCACGGTCGCCGTGATGCCGGAGGCCGACGCGATAGAAGACGTCGTGCTCAATCCCGCGGAGATGCGCATCGATACTTTCCGCGCTTCCGGTGCCGGTGGCCAGCATATCAACAAGACCGATTCCGCAGTACGCATCACGCATCTGCCCACCGGCATTGTCGTGGAATGTCAGGACGACCGTTCCCAGCACAAGAACAAGGCGCAGGCGTTGTCGGTGCTTGCGGCGCGGATCAAGGACAAGCAGGTGCGCGAGCAGCAGGCGAGACAGGCGGCGACACGCAAGTCGCTGATCGGCAGCGGTGACCGCTCGGAACGCATTCGCACCTATAACTTTCCGCAAGGCAGGGTCACCGATCATCGCATCAACCTGACCCTGTACAAAATCGACCAGATCATGGATGGCGCACTCGACGATTTGATCGACGCCCTTCAGGCCGAGCACCAGACCGAGTTGCTCGCGGCGATGGCCGAAGAGACTTTCGCCGTGCAGGCGTGAACCCGACTGTGGGCAGGCTACTCGACGACGGGGCAGGAAATCTCGCCGACCCCGTCGAGGCGAGGCGGGAGGCGCAGATATTGCTCGGACATGCGCTGGGTGTGTCTCGTGCGTGGCTCGCGGCGCACGGCGACGAGGCAGCCGATTCATCCGCCGCGAATGTTTTCCGTGACCTTGTTCAGCGCCGTCGTGCCGGCGAACCGGTCGCCTATCTGGTCGGAAGGCGTGAATTTTACGGCCTCGATTTTCGCGTCACGCCGGATGTATTGATTCCACGCGCAGATACCGAAACGCTAATTGATGCGGCACTGGAAAAACTGACCGGGGATGCAGCGCATGAAGTGCTCGATCTGGGCACCGGCAGCGGTTGCATTGCCATCGCCATTGCTCATGAGCGGCCGGCTGCACGCGTTACCGCAGTGGACGTTTCGGCAGCGGCACTGGACGTTGCCCGGGAGAATGCTGTCGCAGCAGGAGTGGGCGTCGGATTCGTGCGATGCAACTGGTTCGACTCCCTGAATGGGAAGCGCTTCGACATGATTGTTTCCAATCCGCCCTATGTGGCGGCAGGAGATCCGCATTTGCAGCGCGGCGACTTGCGTTTCGAGCCTGCAAAGGCGCTGGTCTCCGGGGCGAACGGGTTGGCCGACATCCGACTCATCGTTGCCGGGGCACCGGCCCATCTGCGAGCGGGAGGCTGGTTGCTGCTCGAGCACGGGCATGACCAGGCCGATGTTTGCAGAGACCTTTTGCTCGACGCGGGTTTTGGCGAGGTCATCAGCCGGGCGGATATCGCAGGTTTGCCGCGCGTGGCGGGCGGACGCCTATTGACGTCGAAATCGCCGACTCGTTAACATCGGTAGTATCCAAATGGGAGCGACTCCACGCCGGAGGCTTTCACACTTAATCCAGAGGTAATAGCTCATGAACGCTCAGGACAAGATCAAACAGCAGGTGACGGGCAATCCGATCGTGCTGTACATGAAGGGAACGCCGGATGCGCCGATGTGCGGTTTCAGTGCCGCTGCGGTGCAGATCCTCGAGGCCTGTGGCGTCGAGAACGTGGCGACGGTCGACGTGCTGAGCGACCAGGACGTGCGCGAGGGCATCAAGGAATATTCCAACTGGCCGACCATTCCGCAACTGTATGTGAACGGCGAATTCGTCGGGGGCGCGGACATCATGCGCGAGATGTACCAGTCCGGCGAGTTGCAGAAGCTTTTCGGGAAATAGCCGCATTGCGACTGAAAGGGCTGGCTTTCGCGCCAGCCCTTCTTATTTCATGACAGGCCGATCGGCTTAAGGCGCTCATACCCCACCCGCATAAGACTTATTCCGGAATATCGCTAGCCGTGGTCCGCGTTCCGGACATGCGATTCGCTCGCCCGGAATAACCGGCAGCGACGTTACGCGCTATGATGGCCGCGCGGTCATGACGACAAGACAAGAAGAACCGGCGCGCGTTTGCGTTTCGCATCGCTGACATCCTGCCAGGCGGAGAAACATCATGATGGAATTGGTGCGGGTAGCGTTGCGCCGCCCGTACACGGTCGCCGTACTCTCGCTGCTGGTGCTTCTGCTCGGCGGCCTCGCGGTGACGCGGATGGTGGTCGATTTTTTCCCGAAGATCGACATTCCCGTCGTTTTCGTCGGCTGGAATTATCCTGGACTGTCGGCCGAGGAAATGGAGCGTCGCGTCGTCATCATCAGCGAGCGAGCCTATTCGACGACGGTCAACGGCATCGACCGCATCGAATCCAATTGCATTCCCGGAATCGGCCTGGTCAAGGTGTTTTTCCACCAGGGTACCGACATCGGTGCCTCGATTGCGCAGATCAATGCTATCAATGGCACGATTTTGCGCATCCTGCCGCCGGGCATAACGCCGCCGGTCATCATCCAATACGATCCGGCCACGGTGCCGATCGTACAAATGGTGTTGTCGAGCAAGACCGTGCCGGAGGGGCGCATCTTCGACCACGCGTTCAATTTCGTTCGCGTGAAGCTGTTCACCATTCCGGGTTTGACCGTGCCGGCGCCGTTTGGCGGACGCCTGCGCCAGATCATGGTCGACCTGAATCCGCAATTGATGACGGCCAAGGGAGTCTCGCCGAACGACGTGGTGAACGCGCTGCAGAGTTCGAACGTCCTGGTTCCCGCCGGCACCGCGCGCATCGGTTCGACCGAATACAACGTGATGATGAACTCCAGTCCACCGACCGTGGACCAGTTCAACCAGATGCCGCTGCGCGTGTCGAACGGCGTGCCGGTACTGCTGGGCGACGTAGCCAAGGTTGCGGACGGCTTCGCCGTGCAGAACAACATCGTCCACGTCGACGGCCGGCGCGCAACCTACCTGACCA
>DASWEZ010000288.1:0-9584 GCA_036394495.1 Burkholderiales bacterium | reverse complement strand
TGCCGGCCGCTTCGGCGGCCGCTTCGTCTTCGCGGATCGCCACCAGCGACATGCCGAAGCGCGAGCGTTCGACCAGGCTGGTCAGCAGCATCGCACCGATCATCAACGCCAGTGCCAGCCATACGTAGACGCGGTGATCCTCGAATTGCATGTAGGCAAAGGCGTGCTCGCGCTGCATCGGCAGCGCCAGTTCCTGGTAGCCCAGCCACTCGAAAACGTAGAGCAGCGCCAGCGGGTAAGCCAGCATGGCGAGCGCGAAGTAATGGCCGCGCAGACGGAAGGTCGGAATACCGACGACCAGGCCGGCAAAAGCCCCGACGGCCGCGGCACAGGGAATGCCGAACCAGGGAGACAGGCCCCAGTGAATCTGCGCCAGCGCGACGAAATAGGCGCCGAGGCCGAAGAATGCGGCATGGCCGAAGGACACGAAGCCGCTGTACCCGCTCAGCAGGTTCCACGCGAGGCCCATTACGGCCCACACCGGCACGACCGCGAGGATCAGCAGATAGTAGGAATGCTCGACGAACATCGCGAGCAGGCCATACGCGATGGCGAATGCGGCAATCAGCAAAGCCTGCCGGCGAAGATCGATGCCGAGCATGTCAGGTCCGCCGCATCGCGGTGCCGAACAGCCCTTGCGGACGCACCAGCACGATGACCAGGAATACGACGAAAATCGCCGTGTTCTGCAACTGGTTCGGCAGGAACAACGTGGACATCTGCTGTACCAGACCTATGGTCAGCCCGCCGAGAAAGGCTCCCGACACGCTGCCCAGTCCGCCGAGCACCACGCCTGCATACATGACGATGACGTACTCGAGGCCGACGTAGGGCTGGAAAGACGTGCCCGATGCGAGCAATCCGCCGCCGATCGCGGTGATTGCCACGCCGAAGCCGAACGCGATCCGATGGGATCGGGTGACGTCGATGCCCATGTAAGTCGCGGCCTCGGGATTGTCGGCTGCGGCGCGCAGCGATTTTCCGAGGCGCGATCGGCTCATGATCAGGACGAAGGCGAGCACCACGACGGCGGCGATGGCCGCAGCGACCGTCTGCCCCTGATTGACGAAGACTTCGATCCTGTCGCCATACAGGGGGCCGAGCGACCACGCATTGGAAGCGAGTGGCGTGGAAATGGAAACCGGCGTCGAGCCGAACAGGTAGAGGCCGCCATTCTGCAGAATCAGGGCCAGGCCCAGCGTCAGGATCAATTGCGCGTAATGGCCTTCGGAGCGCAGCGCGCTGCCGCGCATGCCGGTGACCTTGCTGATCAGCAGCCGGTGCACCAGGACGCCCGCGAGAAAAATGACCGGCCCCGCAATCAGAGCGGCCACGTAAGGCCCGATGGTCGTACCGAAGCCCGCGTGGATGCCGAGCACGCCGAAGGCGTAATAGGCCACGTACATGCCGAGCATCATGAAGTCGCCGTGGGCGAAATTGATCACGCGCATGACGCCGAAAATCACGCTCAGGCCCACGCACATCAGGCCGTAGATCGACCCGGTGAGCAGCCCCGCGATCAGTGCCTGCAGGAAGTTTTCAGTAAATTGCGCCACTTATGTTCCGATGAGTGCCATCACAAAGATCCAAAGCTTTCGATACAGAACCGCGCACCACGCGCCGCGAGCGGCACACACCCCTGCGGGTGCATATGAGTGTTCCCTTGAGGCACGAAGAGCACGAAGGGTCACGAAGAAAGGCAAGAACGAAGAGGTCATTGTTCTTTGGCGGTGATAACGCCGGTGGTGAACCTACGCAACTGCCCACTCACATACCCAAGCGACATTCGTCCGGCATCCAGTTTTTGTTTTTCTTCGTGCAACTTCGTGTTCTTCGCGCCTTCGTGGTGAGCACTTCGGCCTAGACTAACCGGTCTTCAACTAGTCGGCGTGCGCAGCAAAGTTGCCAGCCGACCGGCGTCATCGCTGCGATCCAGCCCCTCGATGCAATCTTCGATTTCCCGCGCGCGCGTCTTGCCCACGGCGCCTTCAACCGCGACACGGAAACGTTCCCGCACGTCCGCGGATGTGGCATTGACGACGTCGTCCAGCCGCAACTTTTGGGTCGTGCCGCTACTGTTGCGCACTTCCACTTCGCCGCCCTGCTTGCCCGGATAGGCCCGCGTCATCTCATCGTCGACTTCCAGAGTCATCAGGCCGATCAGCTTGTGCAGCCGCGCGTCGTTCAGCAGCTTGAAATTCTTTTCCGACACGCCGCCTTCGATCAGCGCGGCCGCGACGTTGTACTGGATGCTCATCTTGGCCTGCAGGATGTGCGCGAACGGCCCCGTGTAGTCGCAGCCCGGATACAGCGCACCGGCTCGCGGCACGCGCACCGTGATCGACGCAATGCGATCGATCGCCGCTTTGCCATCGCGTGCGATCCTGAGCGCTGCCTGGCTCGCGGTCTGCGCGAAATTGCATGCGGGCACCGGCTTGTGATAGACGGACAGGATTTCCGGCGCCAACTTGAACAACTCCACCTTCGACGCCGCCGAGCGTTTGCGTAACGCAGCGAACAATCCCGCCTCGCCATCCAGCGCGGACGGCGACGCGAAAGCACCGCCTTCGGCGAGGCGGGCCGCGCTCAGCGCGTTGCGCGCCGCAAACCCGGCGTGGAAGAACATTTCACTGCCGCCGGTATGCGCCCACTGGTTATATCCGACAGTGAGATTGGCGCCGAGCGCGATGGCACTGGTCGCCTGTTCGATGCTGAGCCCCAACAGGCGCGAACCCGCCGCCGCAGCGGCAACCGGACCCGTGATACCGGTCGGGCGGTGAATCTTCGCCACTTCAGCATCCATCACGGCGCGCCCGACCTGCGCGCCGACTTCATAACCAGCCACCGCGGCCGCGATGAAATCGCGCCCGCTAACGCGGCGATATTGCGCGAGCGCCAACAAAGCCGGCAGCACGACGATGCCCAGATGGCTGATGCTGCCGGAATGCATGTCTTCGCGTACCAGGCCGTGTCCCATCACGGCATTTGCGAACGCCGCGTCCCCGAAGGCAAAGGAGCCCGGACAACCGATGATGGACGCGCCGCCGGCTTTGCCGTCCACGTGCTCAGCGATTTTCACCGCCTGCCGGCTCCAGGGCAGATCGCGCGACTCGAAAGCGCAGCCAATGAGATCGACCAGGCACAATTTCACCTTGTCCGTCACTTCCGCCGGCAGGTTCTCCGCCGATACGGCGATAACGGCTCTCGCCATGCGCGCGGCGAGCGGCTCGTGGGCTTCGAGGATGACGGGGTTGTTCATCGATCGGGTGGCAAGGGGCATGGTGTTCTCCCGAGGCAGATTGGGTCGGCGTTCAAATGGGACGGCCGGTGCGCGCTAACCGCGCACTTCCACGCCGGCCCAGGACTCGATGACTTTGCACATCGAAGTGAAATCCGAATCGGCACCGTACATCGCGTTGGTGACCGCGAGCATCTGGCGCACCGCGGCACCGCAGACCATCGGCACGCCGAGCGCTTCCGCTTCGTCGATGCACAGGCGCACGTCCTTGTACGACAGGCCGGTGGCAAAACCGAAATCGAAAGTTCCCGGCAGTATCGACTTTGGGAATTTGTCCTGCGAGGCGCTGTTGCGTCCCGATCCGGCATTGATTACGTCGAGCATCACCCTCGGATTGAGCCCCGCCTTGACGCCCATCACCATCGCCTCCGAAGTCAGCGCGATGGCGGCGGCGGCAAGCAGGTTGTTGGCGAGCTTCATGGTCTGCGCCTGGCCGGCGTTTTCGCCGAGATGGAAGGGCTTGCCGAAGGTTTTGAGGATGGACTCCAGTTCCATGTAGACATTTTTCGGGCAGGACACCATGACCGCCAGCGTGCCCTCGCGCGCGCCTTTGAGCCCGCCGCTCACCGGGGCGTCGACGTAGACGATATTGCGTTCGGCGAGTCCTTTGGCGACCAGGCTCGCCGTGCGCGGTCCGATGGTCGAGAAATCAACCACGCGTTTGACTTTCGCGCCTTCGATCACACCGCCGGTTTGCAGTGCCGCCCTCTGCACGATCTCCGGATTCGGCAGGCTGAGGAACACCGTGTCCGCCTTGTCCGCCACTTCCGCGGCGGAGGCGGCGCGTTGCGCGCCCTGTTTTACCAGCGCTGCGACCGCTTCCTCGGCCACGTCGTAGACGACGACCTTGTGTCCGCTATCGAGCAGCCGGGCGGACATCAGTCCTCCCATGCGACCGACGCCGATGAATCCGAAAGTCTGCTGTGCCATGCCGTTCCCCCGCATTATTTTATGCACGCCATGGTAGCGGGACGCGAAGCTTTCAGCATCCCCGTTGCGGACATAGCAGAGTGATCATTCTCCACATAACGCGGGCGCTGCAATGCAGCATCGCAGATGCGGACGAACTCCGGAGCGGGGAGGCGCACGCCGCATCGCTGCGGCGCGCGCAGGACTATCTGCCGTCGTACTCCTGCGATATGTCCTTGTTGGTGTAGTCCTTCAGCATCCACGTTGCCGTCAGGCTGACGACCGCACACGCCAGTATGTAGACCGCAATGGCGTAGCCCGACTTGTATTGCGCATACAACGCCGCGGCAATCAGCGGCGCCGGACCCCCCGCGATGACGGACGCGAGCTGATAGCCAAGCGATGCGCCGCTGTAGCGCAAGCGGCCGGTGAATGCCTCCGCAATCATCGCCGCCTGCGGACCATACATCATGTTGTGCGGGACCAGGGAGATGAAGATCGCGAAGAAAATCCATTCCGGGATCATCGTGTTCAGCATTGCGTAATAGACGAACGCGAACAGGCCCATGGTCGCTGCGCCGATCATGTACATCTTCCGGCGGCCGATGCGGTCCGATAGCCAGCCGCTGAACGGCACGGTGAAGAACGACAGCAACGATGCGGCCAGCAATGCGCTCAGGATCAGGTCTCGCGAGGTCTTGAGATGGACGGTTCCGTAGGTAAAGATGAAGGCGGTGAAGATATAAAACGGAGCCTGCTCCGCCAGCCGCGCCAGGGCGGAAAGCAGGATCTCTTTCGGATGCTGCTTGAAGGCTTCGATGATCGGCGTGCGCTCGATCTTTTTCTCGGCCACCAGTTTGGCGAACAAGGGCGTTTCCAGGACCCGCAAGCGGATGTAGAGGCCGATGCCGATCAGGAAGATGCTCAGGAAAAACGGCACCCGCCAGCCCCAGACCAGAAATTCATCGCCGGAAAGCCAGCTGAATGTCAGCACCGCCAGGTTCGCAAGGAACAACCCGGCCGGCACGCCGAATTGCGGCCAGGACGCGATGAAGCCGCGATGCTTGTCGGTCTTCGCCCATTCCATCGACATGAGTACCGAACCGGCCCATTCGCCTCCCACACCCACGCCCTGCAGAAAACGCAACAACGTCAGCAGTACCGCACCCCAGACACCAATTTTCTCGTAACTGGGAACGAAAGCGACCAGAAAGGTCGCCACGCCCATCAAGACCAGCGTGGCAATCAGGGTCGATTTTCGACCGATGCGGTCGCCATAATGACCGAAGATGGCTGCGCCCACCGGCCGCGCTATGAACCCGACCGCGTAGATTGCAAAAGCTTTCAGGGTACCGACCAGCGGTTCCGACTCCGGGAAATAAAGTTTGGCGAACACCAGCCCCGTGACGATGCTGTACAGGAAGAAGTCGTACCACTCGATGGTGGTGCCGACCGTGCTGGCGATGACTGCGCGCCGCAGTTGTTTGCGGTGTTCGGCGTCGGCTGGCAGGGTGTCCTGATTTGCCGCAGTTGTCATTATTTTCTCCTCCGCTGGCGCCACGTGGCGATCGGGCGACCGCCAGCGTGCATGCGGTCCACAATGCTGTCAATCCGGCAATGCATCAGGAGAAAGCTGGAACGGCGGCGTTATTTGCCCATGCCGGGAACCTGGAGCGATGGAGGCACGGCGTTTTCGCCGGCGGACGGCGGCGCATTGCCTGCGGGATTCGGCGATGACGCAGCCGGCAGATACACGAATTGCCAGTCGGCGTCGGACGCGGCAGCGCCGAAGTCCGGCCCGTTGGGTACGACGCCAGCGGCCTTGATCGGCTTGCCGCGAGACAAACTGTGGACACCCATGATGCCGCCGTCGGGCGCGGTGATGGTTCCCCGCTTCGGCTCGCCGCTCATCGGGTCCGGGTAGAGGCGGCGCAAATAGCAGCGCCTGTCGGGATAGCGCGGGAGTGAACGCAGATGACTTCAGGGCATTCTTCTGATCATGCTGTCGCTCGCGGCCAGGCGGCGCACGGCGGCGTGAAGACCTTCCGGGGTCACCGCCGCGGGACCGAGCGCCGGCCCGACCGTAAAGGAGACAGCGGGAAACAGGGTCGCGACCTTCCACTTGTCGCGGTTGCGCGAAAAGATGCTTCGCCACAAACCCGATAACGCCATCGGGATCACCGGCACCGGCGTGCTTTCCAGGATGCGCATCACGCCCGGGCGGAATGGACCGATCTCGCCGTCGCGGGTCAATTGTCCCTCCGGAAAAATGCAGACCAGCTGCCCATCGGCCAACGCCGCGGCGATCTCGTCGTAGGCTTTCTCCAGCACTTCCGGCGCTTCTTTCGAACCGGCGATCGGGATTGCCTTCATCGAACGAAAAATGAAGCTCAGCACGGGCACGTTGAAGATGGCGTAATACATGACAAAGCGGATCGGCCGTCGGCACGAGGCGGTAATGACCAGCGCGTCCGCAAGGCTCTGGTGATTGCACACGAGCAACGCCGGCCCTTCCTCCGGAATATTGGCAACGCCGGAAGTCTTCAGCCGGTAGATCGAGTGCACCAGCATCCAGTCGATGAAGCGCAACAGAAATTCCGGCACCAGCGCATAAATGTAGAGCGCAACCACCGCGTTGAGCGCTCCGGTCAGCAACAGCAATTGCGGGATCGTCATGCCCGCCTTCAGCGCCGCCACCGCGATACCGGCCGCGACTACCATGAACAGCGCATTCAGGATGTTGTTTGCGGCAATCACGCGCGAGCGATGGCTGGGCGCGCAACGGGTCTGGATCAGCGCATACAGCGGCACGATATAAAAGCCGCCGAACAGGCCGATCAGGAACAGGTCCAGAACGATCCGCCAGGCACCCGGTTGCATCAGGAATTGCCATGCGCCGATTTCGGCGTGCATTACGCCAACCGGCGTGGCGAAGAACAAATCCGCCGCGAACACGCTCAGGCCGATGGACCCGAACGGCACCAGCCCGATTTCCACCTTGTGCCCGGACAGGCGCTCGCACAACAGCGATCCCGACGCGACGCCGACGGAGAACAGCGCCAGCAACAGCGTGACCACATGCTCGTTGCCTCCGAGCACGGCCTTGCTGTAATTCGGAAACTGCGACAAAAAAATGGCGCCATAGAACCAGAACCAGGAGATGCCAAGCAGCGACAGGAACACCGTCCGGTTCTGCCTCGCGAATTTAAGGTTCGACCAGGTCTCCCGGAACGGATTCCAGTCGAACGCAAGTGCCGCGGCGGCCGCCGGCGCTTTTGGAATCGCAAGGCTGGCAAGAAATCCCAGCACGCTGACGACGAGGATCAACGCGCTGACCCAGCCGATGCCGTTGTCGAGCGCCACCAGTACGCCGGCGATCAACGTGCCGGCAAGAATCGCGGCGAAGGTCCCCATCTCCACCAGGCCGTTGCCGCCGACCAGTTCCGCGGACGTCAGTGCCTGCGGCAGGATGGCGTACTTCACCGGACCGAAAAAAGTGGAATGCAGTCCGAGCAGGAACAGCGCCGCGAACAGCAGCGGAAGGCTCTGCAGCAGCAATCCCGCGCCGGCGACAATCATGATTCCAATTTCGATCGCCTTGATGACGCGGATGATCGTGGATTTCTCGAACTTGTCGGCGATCTGCCCGGCGCTGGCGGAGAACAGCAGGAAGGGCAAGATGAACAAGCCGGCCGCGGCGTTGGTCAGCAGGTTCGGGTCGAGGCTGGAATACGTCGTAGCGTGATATGCCACCAAAATAACCAGCGAATTCTTGTAGACGTTGTCGTTGAATGCGCCGAGGAGCTGCGTCAGGAAAAAGGGACCGAAACGACGTTCGCGCAGAAGACTGAACTGGTTCTTGTTTTCCATGACGCCAGGCAGACCCGCTTCCCCCGCTCCTCCGCTTGGCTTGTGAAGGGCGCGCACGGCGCGCCGACGATTGCCGCGCTATCGTATACGGCGCGGCGCGGCGCGCGTAACTCTTTTCCCGTTGGAAAGTTGATCGAGCCAGAACCGGACGCGATTGCGCGCGTCGATTTCCTCGACCGGTCCCAGATTCAGGTCCGCATTCTGGGCCTGTTTTACATAGGCGAGAAAGCGCTCCCGGCGCTCCACCTCATGCTCGATCGACTCGAGCATCCAGCGCTGCGTGCTCTGGCCCTTTAGTTTGGCTGCCCGGGCGATTCGCACCTTTAACTTGGCTGGAAGCTTGAGGGTGACGGATATGAACACGCTGTCTCCCTTTGACCGCTGTCTGGTAGAAACCTAACCGAGCGGGCGCGATGCGTCAAATCTATCAAATGACAGATTCGACCATTTAATATTTTAATTCAGTTACTTAATAAATCTGACCACTTGCGGGTCGAGAGGATTTAGTGCCACAAACTTGGTCGATTCGAACGGACTGGACGCAGCACCGAACTGGCAGAAAATGCCGAACCCCTATTCGTCTGCTTTTCGGGAGAAGGAATATCGACAATCGGAACCGGGCGCCCGCGAAGCTAAGCCTCCGTCTTCAACCACGCAGCCATTTCCCCGGCGGAAACCGGGGGGCTGATCAGATAACCCTGTATCTGGTCGCAACGCAACAACCGCAGGAGTTGCGACTGCTGGTCCGTCTCCACCCCTTCGGCGACGACTTCCAGACGCAAGGCGTGTCCCAGCGAAATGATCGTGGAAACGATGCTGGTTTTGTCGGGCTCCTCGGTCATGCCTTGAATGAAACTGCGGTCGATCTTGAGCGCATTCACCGGCAGCCTGCTGATGTAGGAAAGCGACGAATACCCCGTGCCGAAATCATCGATCGCGATTTGCACGCCCATATCCCGGAGCGCACGCAGCTTTTCCACCCCCTCGTTGACGTTTTCCATCAGCATGCTTTCGGTGATCTCCAGGTCCAGGCCGATGTCGCTTCCGGCCCCGCGCAATGCGTCTTCCACCTCGGCGACGAAGTTCTTGTGCTTGAGCTGAATGGCGGAAATATTCACTGCAATGCGGGGCGCGGACAACTTCTCCTCCAGCCAGCGGCTGCGCAGGGCAACCGCCTCCTGCAACGCCCAGCGGCCGACTTCCAGAATCAGGCCGGTCTCTTCGAGCAGATGAATGAATTCAACCGGGGGTATGAGGCCTTTTTCGGGATCGTTCCAGCGCAACAAGGCCTCGAGGCCAACGGTGCGCCGCGTATGCAAATCGAATTTCGGCTGAAAATGCAATTCGAATTCCTGGCGTTCCACGGCGCGGCGCAGCCTCGATTCCAGGGCCAGCCTTTGCGCCACCCGCGCGTTCACGTCCGCCGAGTAGAAGAGCAATTGCTCGCCCGAAACGCGGGCCTGGTTCAGCGCAGACTCGGCATTGTGCAAAAGTGAATCCGCGCTAT
>DASWEZ010000287.1:0-3971 GCA_036394495.1 Burkholderiales bacterium | reverse complement strand
CGGCGCCAAAGTGCTGGGTGTGATCGAACTGAAGGACATCGTCAAGGGCGGCATCAAGGAACGCTTCGCCGAACTGCGCGGGATGGGCATCAAGACCATCATGATCACCGGCGACAACCGGTTGACCGCCGCTTCCATCGCCGCCGAAGCGGGCGTGGACGATTTTCTGTCGGAAGCCACGCCGGAAGCCAAGCTGAAGCTGATACGCGATCACCAGTCGACCGGCCGGCTGGTGGCGATGACCGGCGACGGCACCAACGATGCACCGGCGCTTGCGCAGGCTGACGTCGCCGTGGCGATGAACACCGGCACGCAGGCTGCGAAGGAAGCCGGCAACATGGTGGACCTGGATTCCAATCCAACCAAGCTGATCGAGATCGTCGAGATCGGCAAACAGTTGCTGATGACGCGCGGTGCGCTGACCACGTTCTCGATCGCCAACGACGTGGCCAAGTATTTCGCCATCATTCCCGCGGCCTTCGCGACGACGTATCCGCAGTTGAATGCGCTGAACGTGATGGGGCTGGCCAGTCCCGCGAGCGCGATCCTTTCGGCGGTGATCTTCAACGCCCTCATCATCATTGCGCTGATCCCGCTCGCGCTGAAAGGCGTGCGCTACCGGCCGATCGGCGCGGCGGCGCTGTTGCGCAACAACACGCTGATCTATGGTGTCGGCGGCATCATCGTGCCATTCGTCGGCATCAAGGTGATCGACCTGATTCTTGTTGGATTAGGGCTAACGTGATGAACCACGGAGGACACGGAGGAAAAACCAGAGGCGAGGGCGAAAATATGGGAGATAACGGCAAGCGCGGTGGCAGGGTGACCACCGGTGAGAGATGTGATCTTCGAATATTTTTCCGTTTTTGTCCTTCCTCCGTGTCCACCGTGTCCACCGTGGTTCAATATCTTGACTGAAACTTGCAGGAGAGAACTATGTTGAACGAACTCAGGCGTGCCTTCACGATGCTGTTCGTGATGACTTTGATCACCGGCGTTGCCTATCCGCTGCTCGTGACCGCAGTAAGCCAGGCCGCATTTCATGGCAAGGCCAACGGCAGCCTGATCGAGCGCGACGGCAAGACGGTCGGATCGGCGCTGATAGGGCAGCCGTTCGCGGACCCGAAACATTTCTGGAGCCGCGCGTCAGCCACTTCGCCGTATCCCTACAACGCCAGCGCGTCCAGCGGCTCCAACATGGGGCCGCTCAATCCGGCGCTCGCGGATGCGGTGTCCGCGCGGGTCAAGGCATTGAAAGATGCCGCACCGGGTAACGGCTCGCCGGTGCCGGTCGATCTGGTGACGGCGTCCGCCAGCGGCCTCGATCCCCACATCAGCCCGGCCGCCGCGGAATACCAGGTCGACCGCGTTGCCAAAGCCCGCAACCTCGACCCGCAGAAAGTCAGAGACCTGGTCGCGGAATATACCGAAGGCCGTCAGCTTGGCTTCCTGGGAGAGCCGGGGGTGAATGTGCTCGGGTTGAACCTCGCGCTCGACGCGCTGCGGTAGAAGGCCGTGACGGTCGTGACGATCGTGACGGCGTGACGCGGGAAAAACCGGTGCTGCGTACTGAGTGCTGCGTGCTGCGAAGTAAAAGCGTAAAGGCTGAAAGATCTAGGGCTCGGTTCTTTCCGCTTTTACGCAGCACCCAGCACGCAGCACTCAGTACTCGAATTTCGTCACGACCGTCACGTCGTCACGATCGTCACGGCTTCCAGGATGCTCCTATCGCACGCTGTCGCGGCTCTCTACAATGGGAGAGAGACGGCATGCGATGACCGACAACCGGCAGGATCCCGACGAACTGCTCGCCAGACTCCGGCGCGAGCAAGACCGCGCCAGCCGCGGCCGGCTGAAGATTTTCTTCGGCGCATCGGCGGGCGTCGGCAAGACTTACGCAATGCTGTCTTCGGCGCACGAACTGCGTTCGCAATCGGTGGACGTCCTGGTCGGCATCGCGGAAACGCACGGCCGCAAGGATACGGCGGCGCTGCTGGAAGGCCTTAAAGTCCTGCCGCCGCGCTATGTCGACTACCGTGGTTCGCGCCTGGAGGAGTTCGACCTCGATGCGGCGCTCGCGCAGCATCCCGCGGTCATCCTGGTCGACGAACTGGCGCACAACAATGCGGCTGGGTCGCGTCACCCGAAGCGCTGGCAGGATATCGAAGAACTGCTCGATGCCGGCATCAGCGTCTACACCACGGTCAACGTCCAGCACCTGGAAAGCCTGAACGACGTCATCACCGGCATCACCGGCGTCAAGGTCTGGGAAACCGTTCCGGACAGCGTATTCGACCATGCCGACGAAGTCACGGTCGTCGACTTGCCGCCCGACGAGTTGCTGCTGCGGCTGCGCCAGGGCAAGGTCTACATGCCGGCCCAGGCCGAACGGGCGATCCAGAATTTCTTTCGCAAGGGCAACCTCATCGCGTTGCGGGAGCTGGCGCTGCGCCGCACGGCCGACCGCGTCGACGACCAGATGCTCGTCTATCGCAATGACCAGGCGATCGGCCCCGTCTGGGCCACGCGCGAATCGCTGGTGGCTTGTGTCGGTCCCGGCCGCGGCACGGAAAAGCTGGTGCGCAGCGCCGCCCGGCTCGCCAAGCAACTCGGCGTGGAGTGGCACGCCGTCTACGTCGAAACGCCGCAACTGCAGCAGCTGCCGAACGCCCAACGCGAAAGCATCCTGCGCGTACTCGCGCTGGCGCAACAACTCGGCGCGCAGACTGCTACGCTGACCGGCCAGTCTCCGGCCGAACAGATCGTCGCCTATGCGCGCAGCCGTAACCTCGCCCGCGTGGTGATCGGCCGCAGCGGACGTCAGCGCTCGCCGTTCGCGAAATCCTTTTCCGGCCGGCTGGCCGCACTGGGCCCGGACCTTGAAGTCGTCCAGGTCGGCATCGACGCCGGCAAGGCGCCGCGCCGCGCCAGTGTTATCGGGGAAGGCGAAAAGCCGGCCTTCCGGTATGCCCCTTACGTCTGGACCGTTGCAATCTGCGCGCTCGCCACCGTTGGCGCCATGCCGCTTGCTCCCTACCTCGACCTTGCCAACATCGTGATGCTGTTTCTGCTCGCGGTGGTGCTGGTGGCGGTGCGATTCGGGCGCGGTCCCGCCGTCCTGGCGGCGTTCATCAACGTCGCAGCCTTCGATTTTTTCTTCGTGCCGCCGCGATTTACGCTGGCCATTTCCGATGCGCAATACCTGATCGTGTTCGGCGTCATGCTCGCGGTGGCGCTGATCATCGGCCATCTGACGTCGGGACTGCGCTACGAGGCGCGCGTGGCTGGGCACCGGGAGGCGCGTGCCCGCGCACTGTACGAGCTGGCGCGCGAACTATCCGGCGTGCTGACGCAGGTTCAGGTGCTCGAGATCAGCGACAAGCATATCGAGGCGAGTTTTCATGCCAAAGCCGTGATCCTGCTGCCGGACGAGCACGACCATTTGCATGAGCCGTCAGCCGGCGAGGCGGCCGGTTCGCCGGCCATCGATCTTGCCATCGCCCAGTGGGTCTACGACAACGGCAAGTCCGCGGGCTTCGGCACCGACACGCTGCCCGGCAGCCGCATCCATTACGCCCCGCTGCCGGCGCCCATGCGCACGCGTGGCGTGCTGGCGGTGGAACCCGAGATGGCGCGGTTGCTGCTGATCCCCGAACAGCGGCGCCTGCTCGAGACGTTCGCCGCCCTGATCGCGATTGCGCTGGAACGCGTGCACTACGTCGATGTGGCGCAGGGCGCGTTGGTCAGGATCGAATCCGAACGCCTGCGCAATTCGATCCTGAGCGCACTGTCCCACGACTTGAGAACGCCGCTGACCGCGATGCTCGGCCTGGCGGAATCGCTGTCGCTCACACAACCGGCGCTTTCCGGCCAGCAACTGGAAACTGCCAACGCAATGCGCGATGAATCCATGCGCATGAATGCGCTGGTCAACAATCTGCTCGACATGGCCAGACTGCAGGCGGGCGAAG
>DASWEZ010000286.1:0-2950 GCA_036394495.1 Burkholderiales bacterium | reverse complement strand
AGGTAATTTACACCCAGTTAAGAGATACGTTTTCCAGGGGCAAGGTCACGGCGATGCGCACGTGGACCGGACGCTCAAGACGAAGACGCCGTTCAACGACGAATTCCAGGATCTCATCACGCGCTACGCCTGGGGTGAAATCTGGACACGCCCGGGACTGCCCAGGCACACACGCAGCATCGCAACACTGGCCATGCTGGTCGCGCTCAACCGGCCTGATGAATTGAAACTGCACCTGCGCGCGTCGGCCAACAATGGCGTGACCCGTGACGAGATCAAGGAATTGCTGATGCAGTGCGCGATCTACTGCGGCGTGCCCGCCGCCAACGCCGCTTTCCACATGGCGAAGGACGTCTTCGCCGACATGGACGCGGGCGGATAGATTTACGTCATCTAAATCTCACCACGAAGACACGAAGAACACGAAGGGGACACGAAGAAGAGCGAAAACAAGAATGTTATAGGAGGGTGGTAGGTCGGGTCGATGCGCGGATGTTCCCCTCCTCGGTGTCGACAATCTCGATCGCCATACTCCCCAACTTCATTCTCTTCCATTCTGCTTTTGCCTTTCTTCGTGATCTTCGTGATCTTCGTGTCTTCGTGGTAGAAGTAAGCTTTAGTAGAAAAAATTGCAGAACAAAAACTTCCGCACCACGCTGATCCTCAGCGCGCTCGTCGCATTCGCGCCGATGTCGATCGACATGTATCTGCCGGCGCTGCCGGCACTGGAGCGCTATTTCTCGACCGACACGGCCTCGGTGCAGCACACGCTGGCATCGTTCTTCGCCGGACTTGCCATCGGGCAGCTTCTCTATGGCCCGATTGCGGACAAGTATGGCCGCAAGCCGCCCCTGTACTTCGGCCTCACCTTGTACGTGATCGCGTCCGCCGCGTGCGCGCTGGCGCCGGGCATCGGCAGTCTGATCGTCTTGCGCTTCCTGCAGGCGGTCAGCGGTTGCGCAGGCATGGTGGTCGCGCGCGCGATGGTGCGCGATCTTTACGATCGCCAGGAATCCGCGCGGGTTTTCTCGATCCTGCTGATGGTCATGGGTATAGCGCCAATTGTGGCGCCGCTTGCCGGCGGCTATTTGCTGACCTGGTTCGGCTGGCGCTCGATCTTCTGGGTGCTGGCGTTGTTCGGCGTGGCCTGCCTGGTCGCGGTGAAATGGAGATTGCCGGAGACCATTCCGCAGGACCAGCCGCGCATTCCACTTTCAAAGGCGCTGGGCAACTATGCCGCGCTGCTGGCCGACCGGCGCTATCTCGGCTACGCGTTGTCCGGCGGCTTCGGACAGGCCGGCATGTTCGCGTATATCTCCGGATCGCCGTTCGTTTTCATCGATCTGTACGGCGTGCCGGCGCATTACTACGGCTGGCTGTTCGGCCTGAACGCAACCGGCATCGTCGCGTTCACGCAAGCGAATCGACGCCTGCTGTTGAAGTACGATTCAGACCGGGTCCTGGATTTCGGCAACCTGGCGGGTTTCCTGATATGCATCCTGTTGCTGGCAGCGGCGGTAAGCAACCTGGCCGGATTGATCGGCATCCTCGTTCCGCTGTTCTTCGTGGTCTCCCTTCGCGGCCTGACGTTTCCGAACGCCTCCGCCGGCGCGATGGCGCCGTTCCCCGAGAAGGCCGGCAGTGCATCGGCATTGCTGGGTAGCGTGCAGTTCGCGATTTCAGCCGTCGCCAGCGCGGCCGTCGGGGTTTTCCACGATGGCACCGCGGTGCCGATGGCTGCGGTGATCGGTACTTGCGGCTTACTCGCTTTCGTTTCGTATCGCCTGTTAGTACGTAAAGACTAGGGCGAAGAGCATCTCACGAACGATAAATCTCACCACGAAGCCACGAAGGACACGAAGTGGCACGAAGAAAAACGAAAGTACAAAGGAATTCGAAGATCAGTTTACGATATGAACTTTGGCGGCAACATTTATCACCAGGGATCGCGAGCCGCTACTGGAATCAAGTCTCCTTGTAGCTTGCCTTTCTTCGTGTCACTTCGTGTTCTTCGTGCCTTCGTGGTGAGAAAGAGGGTGTAGTGCGTTTATCCGACAATGTCCGTCGACTCGGATTCCGATTTCCACATATCGACGGTTTTGCAGTCTTGAGGAGGAAGCAATGAGCGATCAAAAACCCCGTGTCGGCTGTATCGGAGCCGGCGTTCTCGGCGCGGCGATCATGCGCCGCCTGATCGATTGCGGCTTCGCGCCGGTGGTGTGGAATCGCGACCGCACAAAACTCGCGGCGCTGCTGGAGGCGGGCGCGACCGAGGCCCGCAGTCCGGAGGAACTCGCTCGCATCGGCGCTTTCGTGATCACTTGTGTCAGCGACGGTGCCGCCCTGGAACAAGTCGTCTTCGGCGAGCACGGCGTGGCCGCAGCGGGAGGTGCCGACAAGGTTCTGGTCGACATGTCCACCTGCGCAGCGGCCCACACGCGGGACATGGCAACACGCCTCACGGCCCGATGCGGGATGGCATGGCTCGATGCGCCGATTTCCGGCGGCGCACCGGCCGCGCGCGAAGGAAGAATGGCGATCATGGTCGGCGGGCAGCCGAATATTTTCGAACGCGCCCGTCCGCTATGGGATGCGCTCGCCGTGCGGGCCACGTTGATGGGGCCGAACGGTGCCGGGCAGGCCACCAAGATGATCAACCAGGTGCTGGTTTCCACCGGAGTCGCGGTCCTTGCGGAAGCCTGCGCCTTTGCCGAGCGCGCAGGGATCGACGCGGCGAAGATTCCGCAGGCGTTGGCCGGTGGGCGCGCCGACTCCAGGCAGTTGCAGGAAATGTTTCCCAAGATGGTGGCGTCGGATTTCTCGATCACCGGGCGTGCCGCGCTGATGCTCAAGGATCTCGAACTCATTCACGACCTTGCCCGTCACGTCGGCGCACCGATGCCGGTGACGGCCGGGGTGACGGAATCGTTTCGCAAGATGGTGGCGGACG
>DASWEZ010000285.1:0-3195 GCA_036394495.1 Burkholderiales bacterium | reverse complement strand
ACCGGCTATCTGCTGGTGATGGCCGGCTGGCGCGCGCACGTCGTGCTGTCGTGGCGCAAACGCCGGCGTTCGCGTATCCCGCCGGCGCCAAAGTGAGC
Source organism: Burkholderiales bacterium (assembly GCA_036394495.1). GTDB lineage: Bacteria > Pseudomonadota > Gammaproteobacteria > Burkholderiales > JACQAP01 > JACQAP01. The sequence continues at coordinate 3,097 of DASWEZ010000285.1, read as the reverse complement.
GGCAATGCGCGCCCATTTGCGCAACCGGATTGGCGTATACTCGAAGCGCTTCAATTCTCCCCACGCGTGACGTTCCGGCTCGGCAGCTGACCGCAATCCTGTTGAATCATGACGCCATCGTACTGGAACGACGCCACTCGCGAACCATCGGGCCGCGACCCTGTACTGAGGGTGCTGATCCGTAACCTTGAAGGCTCCTACCTGCAAAGCCGAAGCGACGCGTTCACGACGCTCGCTCGCTCGATCGTCGGCCAGCAGATTTCGGTATCGGCGGCGGAAAGCGTCTGGCAGAAGCTGCTCGAATCGGTCGGTGCGCTCGGCCCCGCCGCCATCGTGCGCATGGATCCGTCGAAGCTGCGCGCCTGTGGCCTTTCCAGCAACAAATCGACCCACCTGATCGATCTGGCCGAGCATTTTCTGGACGGGTCGCTCGACACGAGCACCTGGAGCGATCACGACGACGAGCAATTGATCGCCGAGCTCACCCGCGTCAAAGGCGTCGGCCGCTGGACCGCTGAAATGTTTCTGATTTTTTTCATGCTGAGGCCGGACATCCTGCCGGTCGACGATGTCGGTTTGCAGCGCGCGATGAGCCTGCACTACAACAGCGGCAAACCGCTGTCCAAGCTCAAGATCCGGCAGATCGCCGGGACGTGGCAGCCCTGGCGAACGGTGGCTACATGGTATATGTGGCGGTCGCTCGATCCGATTCCGGTCAACTACTAAATGAAGGACTCAGGACGCAGGACTGAGATAAAAGCAATGGTGTCACCTACCTGAGTCCTGAGTCCTGCGTCCTGAATCCTGGCTTAGCCTTCCGTCTTCAAGCCGCAACGTCCGCTGCATTCTGGCCGCGATTGCCGGATCGTGGGTCACCACGACGAGGCTTGTGGAAAGCTCCCGATTTAGTTCGACCATGAGGTCGAGCATGCCTTCGGCGGTATGGCGATCGAGATTGCCCGTGGGTTCGTCCGCGAGCACGCACGCCGGCTCGGTCACCAGCGCCCGCGCCAAAGCCGCGCGCTGACGCTCGCCGCCGGACAGTTCGCCGGGCGTATGACTGACTCGTGCATTCAGCCCGACGCGCTCCAGCACTTGTTGCGCGCGCTTCCTGGCCTCGTCGATCTCCATGCGGCGGATCAGCAACGGCATCGCAACGTTTTCCAGCGCGGTGAACTCCGGCAGCAGGTGATGGAACTGGTAGACGAAACCCAGGCCGTGGTTGCGCAATCGGCCTTTTTCCTTTTCATTGAGTTCGTCCAGCCGGCGTCCCATGATCAGGATCTCGCCCGATGAAGCCGAGTCGAGGCCGCCCAGCAGGTGCAGCAGCGTGCTCTTGCCCGAACCCGATGCGCCGACGATGGCCACCGTTTCGCCGCGCCGGACTTCGATGTCGACGCCGGTCAGCACCGGGACGGTATAGTCGCCCTGCCGGAATATCTTCTGCAGATTGCGGCAGGACAGGACGGCATTCACGCTCATCTCACTCATACCTCAGCGCTTCCGCGGGATTGACGCGGGCGGCACGCAAGCTCGGATAAAGCGTCGCCGCCAGGCTCAGCGCAAACGACGTCAGCGCGATCACGATGACATCCGATAGATGGGGATCGGACGGCAGATCGCTGATGTAGTACACATCCTTCGCCAGGAACTGCACGCCGATCAGGCGCTCGATGGCCGGCACGACGACATCCACGTTCCACGCGATCAGCACGCCGACGACCGCGCCGGCGAGTGTGCCAATCACGCCGATCAGTGCACCTTGAATGATGAAGATCCGCATGATCTCGCCGGGCGCGGCCCCCAGGGTGCGCAGGATGGCAATGTCGGCGCGTTTGTCGGTTACCGCCATGACCAGCGTCGAGACGATGTTGAACGCCGCAACGGCCACGATCAGCAGAAGGATGATGAACATCACGCGCTTTTCGATCTGCACGGCACGAAAAAAATTGGCATGGCTGCGCGTCCAGTCGGCCACGTAGACATCCGCGTCGAGGGTATGCGTGAGTTCACGGGCCACGCGCGGCGCCGCGAATAAATCCTTCAGCTTCAGGCGCACGCCCGAAACCTTGTCGTCCATGCGATAGAGCTTCTGGGCGTCGTCGAGATGAATCAGCGCCAGACCCGCGTCGTACTCGTACATGCCGACTTCGAAGATGCCGACGACGTCGAATTGCTTGAGCCGCGGCATGATCCCGGCCGGCGTCACCTGCCCCTGCGGCGCGATCACCACGATCTTGTCGCCGACGTGGGCGCCGATGCTCAGCGCCAGTTCGCTTCCCAGCACGATGCCGAATTTGCCGGATTGCAGCGCGCCAAGGCTGCCGGATTTCATGTGCATGCCGATGTCGGCGACCTTGTCTTCGTCGGCGGGCAGAATGCCGCGCACAATGCTGCCTTGCACGGTCTGGTGGTTGGAGATCAGTCCCTGCGCCATGACGTAAGGCGCCGCCGCGACCACCTCCTTGTTCGCGGTGGTCTGCGCCGCAACCTGCTGCCAATCCTTGAGGCCACCGGCCATGCCGGTGATCTGCACGTGCGAGGCGACGCCTAGGATGCGCGCGCGCAATTCTTTCTGGAAGCCGTTCATGACCGATAACACCACGATCAGCGCGGCGACGCCCAGGGCGATGCCGAGCATCGATGTTATGGAAATGAAGGAGATGAAATGGTTGCGCCGTTTGGCGCGCGTGTAGCGCAGCCCGACGAACAACTCATACGGCGTCAGCATGGATGAAAGGTTTTAAGGCGTGGGTTTTACGGCGGCGATGCGCAGTCTGCCATATTCCGCCGGTGATGCGTAAGACCGCGCGGATTCGTGCAGGTTGCCGCAAGCGGCACAAAACCTGCATGCTAAACTCAAAGTCGTCTTCTCGCCCCGACGCCGTGCATACCGTCACCCTGTTCATTCCCGCCCTGTTCTGGCCGCATGCCGATGCCGACCCCGATGCGCCGGTTGTTCCCGCGCTGCGGACGTTGATCGGCCGCGGCGATGCCGGCGAATCCCGTTGCGACGACGAACATGCGTGGCTGTGCGAACGATTCGGAGTGCAGCGGCAGGCGGACTGGCCGGTTGCGCCGATAGCGCTGTTCGGCA
>DASWEZ010000284.1:0-2857 GCA_036394495.1 Burkholderiales bacterium | reverse complement strand
TGCTGCCGGAGCTTTCTTGCCCGCCGTCATCGTGACGGGGGGGGTTTTGCGCGTCGTGCGCGATTTCCCGGTTTGGACTGTGGGCATGGTAGTGCCTCCTTTCTATTGCGCGTCCGACCGGACGTGTCGGCCGGCGACGCCTGATGTTCCTGCAAATTCGGGGCCATGCGAAAAAGGCGGGTTTACCCGCGATTCACGGCCTGACCATGTCCCGGTGCCGGGCAAGCTGCCAGACCGGCGCTCTAACTTGGTGCTACGGGCCGATCAGGGTTTCCTTTTCTGGAATTCGCCCCAGGCTTTTTCGAAGCTCGACTGCATATTCTTCCACGCCGCTTCAGCACCTTTGCTGACTTCCATCCACGCGGCCTGGCTGGCCTCTCGGGTTTCGTTCAGGCGTTTGACGGTTTCGTCGCGCTGGCGCTCCAGGGCCTGGATCTGCTCTTCATACCGCGTCTTCACATTTGCCTGCGCCTTCTGCACTTCTTCTTCCCATTTGCCCAGCCTGGCGTTCCACTCGTCGAGCTGCTTTTTCATCTGCTCCACGTACTGCTCGCGCGTCAGCATGATTACGCCTCCTTGTCGTTGTAGGCCTCCTGCCTTCTTTATAGGCCAGAAAAACGCGGTGTGCCGGAAAGAACGCTACTCGACCGTCAGCACGATGCCGAGCCCGGGCGATGGATGGGGATGAGCGATGCGCAGCGTCACGGCCTGCATGATTTTCTCGAATCCGTCTTCCGACTGCGAAACGGTCTGGTGTGGCGCAACCTGAACCGTGACCGGACGGTCGATTGTCACTATTACTTTGCCGCCGAGCACGCCGTCCTCCAGCGCCAGCGTGGTGATGTTGTCCCAGGTGTAAGACTGTCCGAATCCGCCCGGCACGTCACCATTCACGACGTATCGGCCGAGGAAACCGTCGCAGCTCGGCATGGCCAGATTGATCTCGGTTTGCAGAGGCGCGGCCGTCGCGTCCAGTTTGTAAGCGACGCTCAGCCGGTTGCCATCGATCGATATGGTCTTGCCGATGCCGTTGGCCGACAATTCCGCGCGAGTGCCCTGCACGGACGGCCGCAGGTAACGCACCGGTTGCCCGTTCTGCCGATCGACGAACAGAACACGCGCGACGGCGTCCGGCTCGAGGTCCTCGGGGGAGACCGGATGGCGGAAATTGACGCGATCGTGCGCGGAGGCGATGCCGCCACCGTGATGTTCGCCCTGGGTCGCGCGATGTTCGCGGATCTTGCGATAGTAGTGCTCCGAGCGCCGCGCCAGCGTATCGCCGAAATTGTGGCGCAACCGGTAGGCATCCAGTTCGTGGATCGCGCCGAGGCCGTCGTCGCGGATGACGGCCTGCAGCACGTCGTTGCCGAAAAAGAATTCGTCGCAGCCGTCCAGGTCGAGGTCGAGCGCGGCCGGTTTGCGCGGCGAGGTCTTATCCAGCAGTGCTTCCAGTTCGACGATCGCATTCCACACTGCACGGCGCAGGTGCGGCAGGTAGATGCCGCCGAACAATCCATGCCAGTAGGCGTCGTTGGCTTGCGCCAGATGCAGCAGTTCGCGCATGCGCGCGGTCGCTTTGGCGCCCAGGCCCGCGACGCGTGCGGAAAGTTGCTGCATGCGCTTGTGCATCCAGTTCGATTCGGCATAACGCGACATGAAGTTGCGCCAGATGCCGCCGCGCAGGAAGGGTTTCGTCTGTTCGTAGCGATGCTGGTCTTTTTCGCGCTTGACCAGTTCGGCAAAGCGGTCCGCGCGATCGGCATTCAGTGTCCATTCGTTCATCTCGATATACGAGGTGGTCGGCAGGTACACCACCCCGCGGGAGCGCTGGCTACCATGGAAGTCGCGATATAACGCGGGCTCGATCGACGGCGAGGCGAGCACGCCTTCGATGAACTGCTTCAGCCACTGTTTTTTATAGACCCATTCGTAGGTTTCCGGCCAGATGCCGAGCTTTTCGATGTCGTCGAAGTAGATCGCCGCCGCGCCGCCGTCGCCGGTGGCCAGCGATTCGAGGTACTGGATCGCTTCGGGTGCGGTGGAAAACGGAATGCGATAACGCAGCGCTTCGGAAATCGGGAACAAGTCGAGACGGCTGCCGCTTTCTTCCGTCGAGAAGTAACCGGTCAGTTCCTCGCTGCGCCTGCCCGCGCAGAGGAAATGGTAGTCGTCGACCGTGACGTAGCGAATGCCGGAATCGGCGAGCGCAGAGGCCACGGAGGATTCCCACACGCGTTCCGTGAGCCAGGCGCCGGCCGGCCGTTGGCCGAGGGAAGTCTCCAGACGGTTCGACAATGCCGCGAGCTGGGAACGGCGGTCGCGTTCCGGAATCGATGCCAGCACCGGTTCGGTATCGCCGCCGCCGAACATTTCGACCTGGCCGCGCGCGACCATCTCGCGCAGTTTCGCCATGTCGTCCGGAAAGCGCCTGAGCAGATAGTCGAGCAGCCATCCGCTGAAATGCACCGACAGCCTGAACTGCGGATAGCCGTGGACGGTCTCCAGGAAGGGCTTGTAGCAGCGCGCGTGCGCGTCGTCGATCACGTGCTCGAAATTGCCGGCCGGCTGGTGGGCGTGCACGCCGAAGAGCAGCGAAACTTTCTTGTTCATGTGGCCGTTCTGCTCCCGGGGGTTGTTCGGCAAGCCGTCAAACGCAAAGCCCGCTGCCTTCGACCGCGCCGCCTTTGCACAATTCTTCCGGCCAATCCGGCGACCATGTCAGGATGCCCGGCGCATCGCGTTGGTGGCTTCCGAATCCATTCTGCCGCGGCTGATCGGAACGCCGAGTTCGCGGGGCACGGGCAGTTTCAGCAACGCATACAGATTGGCGAGTTTCTGGCGGTAAAGTTCGTCGAAC
>DASWEZ010000283.1:0-13650 GCA_036394495.1 Burkholderiales bacterium | reverse complement strand
GGCCGATCCTTATGTGAGCGGCTTGCGTATTGGCCGCTTCAAACCGGGAGTCGTGCGCCTGGTTCTGGACCTGAAAAAACAGGCCAAGCCGCAGGTATTCGTGCTCAAGCCGGTCGGCGAATATGGACATCGGTTGGTGCTCGACGTGTATCCCTCGGAACCAGTTGATCCGCTGCTTGCACTGCTTGATTCGAAAGAACCTACCGCGAAACCGGCCCCAACGGTAAAGCCGTCAACACCCGCTCCTGAATTCGCTGCCGACGCGCCCATCGCCGATCCGAAGAAACCATTACCGGCACCCAATGTCGCGAGGCTGATAACCGTAGCGATAGATGCGGGGCACGGAGGCGAAGATCCCGGTGCCAAGGGGCGCGGCGGTACGTATGAAAAGCACGTCACGCTGGCAATCGCCAGGCGACTGAAGACGCTTGTGGATGCTGAGCCGAACATGAGGGGTGTGCTCATTCGAAACGGCGACTACTTCGTAAAACTGGGAGACCGGGTCATAAAGGCGCAAAAAATAAGTGCCGACCTGTTCGTCTCAATCCATGCCGATGCCTTCGTCAAGTCGCATGCGCGCGGATCCTCGGTATTCGCACTGTCCGAACGTGGCGCGACGTCAGCCGCCGCGCGGATTCTGGCGGAGAAGGAAAACCAGGCGGACCAGATAGGTGGGGTCAATCTGGACAAGTACGAATCCATTGTCAAACAGGTACTGGTCGACCTCTCGCAGGAGGCGGCCATCAATGACAGCCTGAAGCTGGCCAAGGCCGTCCTCGGCGAGATCGGTGGCGTCAACGACCTGCACAGGTCGCACGTCGAGCAAGCCGGCTTCGCGGTGCTCAAGGCGCCGGATATTCCGTCCATCCTGGTGGAGACCGCCTTCCTCACCAACCCCGAGGAAGAGAAAAAGCTCAGGGACGACAAATACCAGGACAAGCTCGCGCAGGCGATCCTGGTGGGAATAAGGAAATACTTCTCGGCGAATCCGCCTTTGGCTCGTTCAAAATTGGCGCAGAACGAGTCCAGTGCTGTCCGGTAACGAAATTGCATGCGGATTCAACGGCGCCGTCCCCGCAAACGGGTGTTCCGCTAACGAGTCCCGGCGCCATCCGCCCCTTCGCCCGCAGCAAGCTCGCACAGAACTGAACAGCGAACGGTTCCTTCTTGTGCAATGATCCGTTCCTTCCTTTCCCTGTTCACCGTTCACTGATCACCGTTCACAGATGATTACCGGCATCCTGCTCGCCGCAGGCAGCGGCAGCCGCTTCGGCGGAGACAAGCTGTTGCATCCACTACCCGACGGCACGCCGATCGGAATCGCTTCGGTGCGAAATCTGAAAAACGCATTGCCCGACGTGATCGCGGTGGTCCGCAGCCGCGACGACCGTTTGGGCGATTTGTTCGAGAAAGAAGGCGTCGCCGTGCATCTTTGCGACGACGCACACCGGGGAATGGCGCGCAGTTTCGTATGCGGGATCAATGCAAGCCATGATGCGGACGGCTGGGTCATCGCGCTCGGAGACATGCCCTTTGTGCTGCCGCAGACGATCAGAACCGTTGCGGAACGCGTCGAGCAAACGAGGAGCATCGCGATTCCGGCATACCGCGGGGAACGCGGCCACCCGGTCGGGTTCGGCCGCCGCTACCGGGATGAACTGCTGAATCTCCAGGGTGACGAGGGTGCGCGCTCGGTCATCGGACGCCACCCCGGCGACCTGGAAATCGTCGAGTGCGACGATCGCGGAATTTTGCGCGACATCGATTCCCCGGACGACCTGGAATAGCCTCAGTTCGGTTTCAGGACGATGGCCTTGAGGTCGCCATCCACGACGTAGTTCCCTTTTATCTGCGCGGCCTGCGACCGCAGTTCGACCGATATCCGCCCGCTCACGTCCTTGCCCGGGGAAACTTCGAACGCTCCCGCGGCCGACAACAATCCTGAAGACAGCTTCATGTTGCGGTACTGATAGCGGCCACCCGCCAGCGCCAGGCTTCCGCTGATCTCCTCGAACCTGGTAGCGCCGCCTTGTGTCACGCCGCGTCCGCCGGACTGCAGCGCACGCACCAGATCCACGCCATCCAGATCACCTTTCTTGATGTCGAAGCTACCATCGACCTTCGGCGAATCGAACAACGTCGGCAGCGTATGCGAAGACATGGAGTAGCGCAGCTTCGATTGCAGCTGGCCCGTCGACTTTGCCTCACGGGTAAACGTCTCCATGAGTCCCTGCAGGCCGATACGCTCGGTCTCGACTTCGCCGTCCAGCGACCACGGGCCGCCCCACACGATATTGGCGCTGCCTTTCGCGGCACCGCCATAGAGCAGCGACTCGAACCTCTCGACCCTGATCTGGTTGCGCGTGGCAACCGCCTTCGCCGTCAGATCCGTGAATTCGATCTGCGGTCCGATCGGCGGCACCCAGCCCTTCGCGGCACTCAGGGCGATATCGACCTGGTCGTCGTGCGGGACCAGTTCCACGTTCAGTTTGCCGTCGTTACTGGCCAGCAAAGCCTTCTGGATCGCTCCTTCCGGCGATAGCTGCAGATCGGCGTCGAAAGTCGGCAATTTGGCAGTGTGGGACTCGAGCTTGATCGCCTTGATCACGATGCGGTCGATCTGCAAGTTCTTGTCGGCAACCGCCGCTTCCAGCCACTTGGGCAGGCGCGGCAATACTTCTTCCGCGACCGTCACCGAATCCACCTCCACCTTGCGGATGATCTTGACGTCCCCGAACACCGATCCGAATTCCGGCGTCAGCGAGACCTTCTCGATCTTCACGTCCTGGGTCGTGCCGAGCCTGATATTCTGGAGAATGATGGTGAATCCGCCCAGGATCGACACATGCATCGAACCGATCGACACCGGCTCCTTGATGTGTTCGGAGGCCAGTTTTTCGATCGAAGGCACGTAGGAGTTCATCGGCACCAGTTGCATGCCACCGATGACGACCGCAATGAGCACGACGATCCCGATGATGACCGGCTTCAAACGGTCCAGCGGCGTCTTGATGCCCTTCTGCTTCTTCAGCGCATCGACTTCGGCGCGCTTGCGGTCGCGTTCCTCCTGGTCCTTGCGCCGCGTTGCAAGTTCGTCCTCGCGCGAGCGCCGCTCGTTCTCGACCTTCATCGCCTCCTGGCGCTGGCGCTCCTGCTCCCGCTTGACCTTGGCTTCCTCCTGCTCGCGGATACGCGCGTCCTTTTCTTCCTGGCGCTTGCGCTCCCTCGCCTCGCGCGACTCGCGCTCTTGCTCCATGCGTTCGCGCCGCTCCTGATCCTCCGCTTCGCGCCGCTCGGCTTCCGCGCGCGCCTGCTCCTCCCGCTCGGCACGCTCCATGGCCTGGCGGGCCTGGTCTTCCTGCTCGCGGTGACGCTCTTCCTCTTCCTCGCGCTTGCGCAATTCCGCCTGCTGCTTCTCGAACTCGGCCGCAACCTGGGTCTCCATTGCCCTCAAACCGGACAGGTCGAACTCCGGCAGAGCGCTCTTGGCGGCAGCAGCCTGTTTCGCGCGCTCCTGTTCTTCGCGCTTGCGGCGAGACTCTTCTTCACTGCGACGATCGGCTTCCTCACGCTCGCGCCGCTCATCTTCCTCGCGGCGGCTGCGATCCGTGCTTTCACGCTCGATCCGCTCGTCTTCTTCACGGCGACGCTGGTCTTCCTCTTCGCGCTGCTTGCGGTCTTCCTCGTCGCGCTTCCTGTCTTCCTCGTCGCGCAGGCGGCGTTCCTCGTCTTCGCGCTTGCGGCGCTCCGCGGCCTCGCGCTCGGCGGCCGGGTCTTCTCCGCGCGCGCGCGCCGCCTCGTCATCCTCGCGCTGGCGGCGTTCGTCCTCTTCGCGGCGCCGGCGGTCTTCCTCTTCACGCCGCGCGCGCTTCTCTTCGTCCTCGCGCTGGCGGCGCTCTTCCTCGTCCTTGCGCTTGCGTTCCTCTTCTTCCTTGCGCCTGCGCTCTTCCTCGGCGCGAACGCGCTCCTCTTCTTCCTTGCGCTTGCGTTCTTCCTCTTCCTTGCGCTTGCGCTCCGCTTCGGCGCGAGCACGCTCTTCTTCCTCCTTGCGTTTGCGCTCCTCGTCTTCCTTGCGCTTGCGCTCCTCTTCCGCCTTGCGCTTGCGCTCTTCTTCCTCCCGCTTCTTGCGTTCCTCTTCCTCGCGACGCTTGCGCTCCTCGTCTTCCTTGCGTTTTCGTTCCTCGTCTTCCTTGCGCTTTCGCTCTTCTTCCTTGCGCTGCTCTTCTTCGCGTTTCTTGCGCTCTTCTTCCTCGCGCCGCTTGCGTTCGTCATCTTCCTTGCGCTTGCGTTCCTCTTCCTCGCGCCGGCGGCGATCATCCTCCGCGCGCTTGCGCTCCTCTTCTTCCTTGCGCTTGCGCTCTTGTTCCTCTTTGTGTTTGCGCTCCCCGTCGTCCTTGAGCTTGCGCTCCTCGTCCTCGCGGTTGCGGCGTTCGGCGTCTTCCGTGGCTTTCTGCTGCTGCTCTTCGAGCTTCTTGCGCTCGGCGAGCTCGAAGGTCTTGCGTTCGGCTTCAAGGATCTTCGACAGGTCGCGCTGCGTCTGCGACATCACGTCGGCTTCGACCTTGGCTTTTCGCTCGGCTTCCTCGCGCAATTTCAGGCCCGCAGCTTCCTTGGCTTTGCGCTCGGCCTCGATCTTCGCCATGCGCGCGCCTTCTTCCCTGGCCTGCTTAACCGCCTGTTCCTTCTTCAGGCGTTCTTCTTCCTCGCGCTTGCGCTTGGTTTCTTCCTCGGCTTTCGTGCGGTCTGCGGTCTCGCGTTGCCGCCACTCGCTCTGGGCGTTCTGGTAGACGTTCTTGCCCGGCGAAAGCGACGAAGTGAAGTCGAGGTCGTCGACATAGGATCCGCCTGCGCCACCCTGGACGCCGGCAGAAGTATTGGCGAATTCCTTTATGTAGCCGCCCGTGGTCAGATCGCCCAGGGCCTTGTTCATGTCGGCGTCGCTCAGCTTGGACTTGGACATCAGATCGGCGACAGTCGATTTTCCGTCGATCAGCGTCAGAACCTTGACAAGGTCCTTCGGGAGCTTGCCGGCTTTGTTCTTTATTTCCAGAACACCTTTGCCGGTCTTGGAGTAGATCGTCTTATTGTCCATCTTGTTCTTTCTCAGTTCCCGGGAATGAGGATATGCAGCAACGGACTACCGCATAAACGCCCTTCGTGCCGTCTCCGGCCTCGGGGAAAAAAGGAAACGAACAAGGCCTCTCGCCGGAGAAGCCTTGATATACATCCAATTATTAGGCCTGGCGGCGCGCACGTCTAGACCCGGACAGGGATAAATCGGGCTGTACTGGCCTTCGAAGCCGCTGTGGACGTTACCGATCACGCCGTCTTCCCCTTCGTTCATTCGGCTTTCGCTGCGCCAGGCAATGATTCACCAAATGGTTTACCACTAGCACGGTGCGTGCCTTGTTTGGCCCGAGAACGCGGATTGATGATGTCTGGATGCCCGGCGGCATCGCCACGGGACCGACTGTCCCGGCCCACAGGCACGGCGCGCTCACTGGAACAAATCATCCGGAACGAGGAACGACCGATGCGCTCGTCATGAAACGTCGACGGCGTGGCAAGCGTGGGCCTCGACCATCCCCAAGAAAAAACCGCTGAAAAAGTGCGCCGGATGGAAAGCAGCGGATACCCGGCGCGGGGCTTGCGGCCTGAAGGCCGCCGCCTCCGGCTATAATCCAGGGCGAACTCCGATTTTTTCCCCGATGCCCGCCATACGCCTGCTGCCCGACCTCCTGATCAGCCAGATCGCCGCCGGCGAAGTGGTCGACAGGCCCGCATCCGCCCTTAAGGAGCTGCTGGAAAACAGCCTCGATGCGGGTGCAACGGAAATCTCCACGCAACTGGCGGAGGGCGGTATCCGCCAAATCCGCGTTGCCGACAATGGCAGCGGCATCGCCAGGGACGACCTTGCATTCGCGCTTGCCCGCCACGCCACCAGCAAGATCACCTCGCTGGAAGACCTGGAATGCGTTGCCAGCCTTGGCTTTCGCGGCGAAGCGCTGGCCAGCATCGCCGCGGTCTCGCATTTCAGCCTCGCCAGCCGGGCGGCCGGCAGCGCGCATGCCTGGAAAGTCGAGGCCAGCGGCGACGCTCGCTCGGCGCCCGAGCCCGCCGCCGTTGCCGCCGGTTCGATTGTCGAAGTTTCCGACCTGTACTTCAATACGCCGGCGCGGCGCAAATTCCTGCGCAGCCCGCAAACCGAGTTCGCGCACAGCGAAGAAACCTTCAAACGGCTCGCGCTGTCACGGCCGGACGTGCGCTTCGTGCTGACCCATAACGGCCGCGCACAATGGCATCTGCAGGCCGCAAGCGCGCAGGAGCGGATCCTTGCCGTGCTCGGCGAGGAATTCGCCGCCGCTTCGCTGCCGGTCAGCGTGAAAAGCGCGGGCTTGCGCCTGCACGGACTCGCGGCGCAGCCGGCTTATTCCCGCAGTTCGCGCGATGCCCAGTATGTCTTCGTCAACGGCCGCTTCGTTCGCGACAAGGTGCTGGCACATGCGGTGCGCGAGGCCTACCACGACGTGCTGCATCATGACCGTCACTGCGCCTATGTACTGTTCCTGGAGCTTGACCCGGCGCTGGTGGACGCCAACGTGCACCCGACCAAGATCGAAGTACGCTTCCGCGATTCGCGCGGCATGCACCAGTTCGTGTTTCATGCGCTGGAGAAAGCGCTGTCCGCCACGCGTGCGGGACTCGGCGCCGGCCGCGAATCCGCGCCTGCGCCGGCGGCCTTTCGCATCGATGGTGGCTTTCCCAGGCAGCCCGGCATCGATCTGCTGACCAACGAACCGGCTTCGTTCTACGCCACGCTGTTTGGCGCGGCCGCAACGGCAGCCGTCGCCATACCCGACCGCCCGCACGTTCCAATGCCGCAGGACGAAGACCACCCGCTGGGTTTCGCTCTGGCACAGTTATCCGGCATCTATGTCCTGGCCCAGAACCGGCACGGGCTGGTGGTGGTCGACATGCATGCGGCGCACGAGCGCATCGTCTACGAAAAACTCAAGAACGCGCTAGACGACGATGGCATTCCGACCCAGCAATTGCTGATACCGGCCACCATGACCGCGAGCGCGCTGGAAGTCGCCACCGCCGCGGAGAATCCCGCCACGCTTTCCCGGCTCGGCTTCGAACTGGCCGTCATCGCGCCGAACGCGCTCGCGGTGCGATCCGTGCCGATGACCCTGGTGCAGGCCGACTCCGCGCAACTCGCCCGCGACGTGCTCAACGAAATCTCCGAATTCGGCGGCAGTCGCGTACTCGCCGAGCGCCAGAACGAGATGTTGTCCACCATGGCCTGCCACGCGGCCGTCAGGGCCAATCGCGCCCTGACCATCCCGGAGATGAACGCGCTGCTGCGCGAGATGGAAGCCACCGAACGCTCCGGTCAATGCAACCACGGCCGGCCGACCTGGTTCCAGGTGACGATAGGCGAACTCGACCGCATGTTCATGCGGGGGAAATGATCGTGCTGGGTGCTGCGTGCTGCCCGACTTCGCTGGATACCGGGCTTCGCCCATAAGTGCTGCGAAAAGACAAGGCATGAGGCATTCCTCTCAGCACCCGGCACCCACCACCCAGCACTCGCAGGATCGCCCTGCGGCGATCCTGCTCATGGGCCCCACCGCCAGCGGCAAGACCGGCGTCGCGTTGGAACTGGCGCGGCGCCTACCCGTGGAAATCATCAGCGTGGATTCGGCGCAGGTATACCGCGACATGAACATCGGCACGGCCAAGCCCGACGTCGAAACGCGGTTGCAGGTTCGTCACCACCTGATCGACGTCATCGAACCGACGGATAATTACTCCGCGGCGCAATTCCACGATGATGCGCTGGACATCATGGCCGACATCGTCGAACGCGGCCGTGTGCCGCTACTCACCGGCGGGACCATGCTTTATTTCAAGGCGCTGCGCGAAGGATTGTCGGAACTGCCGGCCGCCAACGCAGACACGCGCCTGGTGATCGACGCGATGGCTGCCGATGTCGGCTGGCCGGCGATTCACCGTGAACTGGAGCGCATCGACCCGGCGACCGCCCAGCGGCTCGATCCGAGCGATTCGCAGCGCATCCAGCGCGCGATGGAAATCTTCTATCTGACCGGCAAACCGATGTCGGAACTGCTCGCGGCCGCAAAGCCGGCCGAATTGCCCTACCGGCTGATTTCGCTGGCCCTGGTTCCAGGCGAACGCAACGTGCTGCATGAGCGCATTGCGGATCGCTTCGAATTCATGCTCGAACTGGGACTGATCAACGAAGTCCGCGAACTGCGCGAGATTTACGACCTGAAGCCGGACCTGCCGTCGATGCGCTGCGTGGGTTACCGGCAGGTGTGGCAATACCTGGACGGAGAATTCGGCCTGGGCGCACTGCGCGAGAAAGCCGTTGCCGCCACGCGACAACTGGCGAAACGCCAACTGACCTGGCTGCGAGCCACCAAAGACGTGCGGGAATTCGACTGCCTGGCCGGGGATCTGCAGGAGCAGATCGAGGCCTGGCTGCCGGCACAACTCGAACCGTAAGGAACGGGAGCGTCATGCACGCTCCCGGACCATGGCAGGATCAGTTGCCGAGCGACTCCGCGCCGGCCTTCGCGATCTGGCCGTCCTCGGTGGATTTCACGCCGCTTACGCCGATGGCGCCAACCAGTTGCCCGCCCACGACGATCGGCAGCCCGCCTTCCAGCGGCAAGGCCCCGTGCAACGCGATCAGTGCGTTACGGCCGCCGGCGATCGCGTCTTCGAATACCTTGGTCGGACGCTTGAAAGCCTGCGCGGTGCGTGCCTTCTGGATCGCCACGTCGATGCTGCCGGTCTGGGTGCCGTCGATGCGCTGCAGATAGAGCAGGTTGCCGCCGTCATCGACGACCGCGATCACCACGTTCCAGTTGTTTTTCTTGGCCTCGGCCTCGGCTGCGGCAGCGACTTTTTTCGCGCCGTCCAGGGTCAGGACTTTCTTGTCCGCGAGCTGGGCGGACGCCTGCAGGGACAGCGACGCGAACAGCGCGAAAACGCACAGGGACGTCAACAGGGACATCAATTTTCTTGCTGAAAACATGGTTCCTCCTAAGGAATGGTTGTCTTTTTCTGCCGTGCCGGGACCCCGGCCGGACCTGGGCCGGGTGTAAAAGATTGTTTCCGGACCTTGCACGATGCAGCACCGATAACGATAGCGCACCCCACCCGCAATTCCAAATTACTCTTCTGGAATTTCGATATGCTCGACGTGCGTTCGCGCCGCACCGCGGGCAAACCTCAGACGCAGCGACTCTCCCGCCGCGACCTGTTCCACTGAGCGCACGATCCGGCCATCACGTTTCTCGACGATGCTGTAGCCGCGCTCCAGCACCGCCTGCGGATTGAGGTGGGCCAGGTTTGCCTTCATTTTGACGAGCCGCGCCTCGTGCTGCTCGAGCACGCGCGCCTGGCCATGTTGCAGGCGCAAGCGCAACTCCTGCTGCCTCGCGATTTGCGCATCGATATCGGGAAGGCCGTCACGCAGCCGCTGCAGAAGACCGGAAAGATTCCACGCCGAGGCATCCAGCGCATGGGTTGCCGCCGAGCGCAGCCGGTTGGCAAGATGCCCCATGTGGCGCAACTCGGCGCCGATGCGCTCGCCCGGATGAACCAGGCGTTTTCCCAGGTAATCGATCTGCTGCATGCGCGTGCCCAGCGCGCGGTCGATATCCCGCGAGAGCCGCGCGCCCAGGACGCCCAGGCGCGCCAGCAACTCGGCGCGGTTCGGACTCACCAGTTCCGCGGCTGCAGTCGGTGTGGGAGCGCGAGCATCGGCGACAAAATCGGCAATCGTGAAGTCGGTTTCGTGTCCCACGCCCGACACCACCGGCATCGCGCAATCGACGATCGCGCGCGCGACGATCTCCTCGTTGAAGGCCCACAAATCCTCCATGCTGCCGCCGCCGCGGCAAACGATCAGCACGTCGGTTTCCCTGCGCGCCGAGGCAGTACGGATGGCCTGCGCGATTTTCTCGCCTGCGCCTTCGCCTTGCACGGACGTGGGATAAAGCACGACGCGAATGCCGGGCATGCGCCGCGCCAGCGTCGTCAGCACGTCGCGCAGGGCCGCCGCCTTCGGCGAGGTCACGACGCCGACGGACCGGGGGAATTCCGGGATCGGCCTGCGGCGCGATGTTTCGAACAGTCCCTCCTGTTCGAGCTTGCGCTTCAATCGCTCGAATGCTTCGAACAGCGCTCCCAGACCGGAGCGCCGCACGCTTTCGACGGTCAACTGGAAATCGCCGCGCGCTTCATACAGCGTCGGCAGCGCCCGCACTTCGACCTGCATGCCGTTCTCCGGCTTCCAGTCGATCAACGCGGCCTTGTGCCGGAAAAACACGCAACGCACCTGCGCCGTGGCATCTTTCAGCGAAAAATAACAGTGGCCGGAAGCGGCGCGCGTGAAGTTGGAGATCTCTCCGGCGATCCAAAGCAGCGGAAAGCCGGCTTCAATGAATTCGCGCGCGCGCCGGTTGAGTTCCGCGACCGAAATGATTGCCGTATTCGAATCATCGACATGCATGAACCGCATTCTAGAGCACGAGTCTGCGCGTTAGCGCACGAACACAGGGCTCGCGCTGCGAAATGCTTCGCCATTTCTCTCTTGCCAAGATCCCTTGACAAAAGACGTCGATGCCGTCCTCTTCATCCACAGTGGTCATTAAAATGAAAGATGATCGCCCGGAAACCCGCATAACCACGCGGGGCATGATTTCAAGTTCATGAATACACTTGTAAAAATAGACGCGCATTTTTTAATCGCACAACAAAAAACTCTTTCAAAAAACCAACTTACCGCGCCTTTGTACAAACTATGCACACAGTTATCCACAAAGATTGTGGACAAATTTTCGGCGCGGGATAACCGGTTGCAATGCTTGTCAAGAGCATCTTTCTTCTTATCTATTAGCTTGCCGCGCATATCGATGCGGTTTAAAGTGGCGCGGGTTTTCAAATGCTTGGGAGTCGAGTTTGCTGCACATCATAGAAGCGGCCGGATGGCCGATCTGGCCGTTGATTCTTTGCTCGATCATCACCCTCGGCATCATCGGCGAACGTTTCTACAGCCTGCGCAAGGACTTTGTTGTGCCGCGCGACCTGCTGCCGAAAGTCGTGCAGGAATATCGCCAGAAAGGCGTTACGCCCGACATGCTGGCCCGCCTCGCGCAATCCGCGATGCTCGGCCGGATCTTTGCTGCAGCGCTGAAGGAAGCCGCGAGTTCACGTGAA
The DNA here is from genome assembly GCA_036394495.1 of Burkholderiales bacterium. Taxonomy (GTDB): domain Bacteria; phylum Pseudomonadota; class Gammaproteobacteria; order Burkholderiales; family JACQAP01; genus JACQAP01. Next base: position 2,394 of record DASWEZ010000283.1, on the reverse strand, counting down.
ATCATGAAGGAGTCGATCGAGGAAGCCGGACGCGCCGCAGCGCACGAACTCGGCCGCTTTCTCACGACCCTGGGCACCATCGCCACGATGGCCCCCTTGCTCGGCCTGCTAGGTACCATCATCGGCATGATCGAAATCTTCGGCTCGCAAGGCCCGACCGGCATGGCGAACCCCGCACAACTGGCGCACGGCATCGCGATCGCGCTGTATAACGCGGCTTTCGGCATCATCGTTGCGGTACCCAGCCTGGTGTTCTATCGCCACTTCCGTGCCCGCGTGGATTCGCTGGTGGTGGAAATGGAAGTCCAGGCCGTCAAGCTGGTCGAGATCATCCACGGCCAGCGCCAGGTCTGAAGTCACGGGCGATCCATGAATTTTCGCCGCGGGTCGTTCAGGGAAGAACCGGAAATCAACCTGGTTCCTTTCATCGATGTGCTCATCGTGATCGTGATTTTCCTGGCCGTTACGACGACTTACTCGCGCTATTCGGAAATGCAGATCAACCTGCCGACGGCGGACGCAGCCAAACCGGTCGACCGCCCGGGACAGATCAATGTCGGCGTTTCCACGACCGGACAGTACATGGTCAATCGAATCGTGGTCGCATTCACGACGCCCGAGGCCCTGGCCGCAGAGTTGCAGCGTGCGGCCGGGAGCAATACCGATCCGGTCATCATCATCAACGCCGACGCCAACGCCACTCACCAATCGGTGATCAACGTGATGGAGGCGGCGCGAGTCGCCGGCTTCGGCAAGATCACCTTCACCACCCAGCAGCAGCGCCACTGACGCCCCGGCCTCGCCGCATCGTCGATCGGGCGGCGCTCAATCCACGCAAGGCCGGCATTTAGCAAAGGGGACAAAGTCTGGCTTTCCTCGATCGCCACTGGTACCGCCTCTCCTGGCTTTCCATCCTGCTCCTGCCGATTGCGGCGGTATTCGGATGCGCCGTGGCCTTGCGCCGTGCACTCTATCGCGCGGGGGTCTTGCCTTCGTATCGCGTGCCGGTTCCGGTAATCGTGGTCGGCAACATCACCGCCGGCGGCACCGGCAAGACACCGCTGGTGCTGTGGCTGTGCGATTTCCTCAAAGAGCAGGGGTATGTGCCCGGCATCGTCAGTCGCGGCTACGGCGGGCGCGGACAAACGATGGCCGTGCGGCAGAGTTCGGCCCCCGATGTTGCGGGCGATGAACCGGTGCTGCTGGTGCAGCGCAGCGGCTGCCCGGTCTGGATCGGGCGCGATCGCGTCGCCGCCGCACGGGCGCTGATTGCCGTGAATCCAGTGTGCAACGTCATCGTCAGCGACGACGGCCTGCAGCATTACCGGCTGCAACGCGACTTTGAAATCGCGGTGATCGACGGCGCCCGTGGCATGGGCAACGGCCTGCCGCTGCCCGCCGGACCGTTGCGGGAGAATACCGGACGCCTGGCCGAGGTCGATGCAGTCGTCGTAACCGGCGATTCAGTCGCACCGCCCGCATGCGCGGCAGCATTTGCGATGGCGCTCGATGGCAACGGCTTCCGCAACCTGCTGAACCCCGCCTTCCACCACGAAGCCGGCGCATTCCGCGGCAAGCGCATCCACGCCATCGCCGGCATCGGCAACCCGGCGCGCTTTTTCGACCATCTGCGCAGGCTGGGGTTGAGCTTTGCGGCGCACGCATTTCCGGACCATCATGCGTACGCGCAGGCCGATCTCGAATTCGGCGACGCCGACGCGATCATCATGACCGAGAAGGATGCGATAAAATGCCTGCGCTTCGCACGCGAAAACCATTGGGTATTGCCGGTGGATGCGCGCGTCGATCCGGCACTCGGCAAGCTCATCCTCGAAAAACTGAAAACCCGGCATGGATCCTAAACTGCTCGACATCCTGGTCTGCCCGCTGTGCAAGGGACCGCTGCTCTACCGGAAGGCCGAAAAGGAACTGATCTGCAAGGCAGACCGGCTCGCCTATCCGATCCGCGACGACATTCCGGTCATGCTGGAAGACGAAGCGCGCAAACTTCCTCCGGAGGAGGAAGTTTGAGTGAACAGTGAACAGTGAACGGTAAACGGTGAACGGCAGCTGCCGAAACCCTCCAATACCGATCACCGTTCGCTGATCGCCGTTCACCATGAATTTCGTCGTCGTCATCCCCTCCCGCTACGCATCGGCGCGCCTGCCCGGCAAGCCGCTGGCCGATATCGCAGGCAGGCCGATGGTGGTTCACGTGGCAGACCGCGCGCGCGAGTCCGGCGCGCGGGAGGTCATCGTCGCCACCGATGACCGCAGGATCCAGGAAGCGGTCGCGAAACACGGGCACGACGCCATGATGACGCGGCTGGATCACGCATCCGGCACCGATCGCATCGCCGAAATCGCCATCGCCCGGTCGTGGCCGGATGACCT
>DASWEZ010000282.1:0-13391 GCA_036394495.1 Burkholderiales bacterium | reverse complement strand
AACTTTGTTCTCCCGGACGTCGGGGAGGGAATTTTTTGATTTCCCTGCGATTGCGTTCAGGTACTTGCGATACGGCGCGACGGGAGTTTGCCCTTTCCGTTTCAACGCGTCAATTTGCGTTGCGGGATAACCCGTTAAATTTCAGGACGTATTTCTTACGAAATAAGATATTCGTAAGAGATGCGCCAGACCCGCTGCTGGCGCCGATTGCGGTGAGAGGTGTCGCCTAGGCGAGGTTGTCGGCGCTGATCAGACCCTTCGCGAGCAGGTTCCCGAATATCTCGTGGGTCTGGCGGATGCCGTCCTCCATTGAAATGGAACCATAGTCGCCAAGGAAGTTGCGTACCGGCTGATCCGACAAGGCCATCGGGAAGGGCAGCGCATCGCCCGAAATGACGATCTTTGCGTCCGGCGCGATCTTCCGGATCAGTTCCACCGATTGTTCGACCGTCGAGGCCACGCCATTGATGTCGAAAACCTCGGCACCATTGCGCTCCCTCGATACGGCCTTGATGAACGCGCTGGCGACCTCCCCCGCATGCAGCCAGGAAACCGGGCCGCGAAATGGAATGGTGTAAGGTTTGCCGGCGGCAGCGGCGAGGATTGCGACGGTCGTCTTCGACGTCATGCCCTGATCGCGGCCGATGCCATACACGACGCCGGGACGCAGGCCGACGCTGGGAACCTGCCAGTCCTGCGCGTAGACGCGGGAAGTCTGTTCGTTGGCGAATTTGTAGGCACCGTAAAGCGTGGCCATGGTCTTCGGATCGAATACGCCGTGCGCGGCGATCGAGCTGGCATAGGCGATGCGCTTGATGCCGAGTTTGCGCGCGGCTTCGAAGATGTTGATGGTGCCGACGACGTTGACCTTGGCCCCGGCGACCGGATCTGCCTTGCAGAACGGAACCTGCAGTGCCGCAAGATGGATGATCGCTTTCGCGCCGCTTTTTTCCACCGCGTTGTTTACGGCCGCGGTGTCGGCAATGTCGCCGGTGAACCATTGCACCTGGGCGAGTTCGGATTCGGCCATGAGCAACTTCGGGCGCCGCTTGTCTTCGGTGAGATCCATGGCCGCCACCGGCACGCCCGCGTCTGTCAGCAGGGTCAGGGCCCAGCTGCCGATGCACCCCCCGGCGCCGGTGACCAGCACCGGACCATTGAAGTCCATCGGATTGATCTTGAATTGCTTGAACACGGGTGCCTCCTCAAATTTCCATTGGTAGAGCCGGATCTCGCGCCCATTCGGACAGCGAGGCATCGTAGAGCTTGACGTCGTCGTGGCCGAGCATCGTCAACACGAGCGTATCGGCCGTTGCCGCGATGCCGCCGCCGCAATAGGTGATAACCGTCGGTTTGGACAGGGGCCCGGCAAACATGCGGCGCAGTTCTTCCGCGCTCTTGTAAACGTTGTCGTCGTCCACCGTCGCCACGGCGGCCAGGTTGACGCTGCCCTTGATATGGCCGCGACGTCCGTAATATACGCCGCCGGTGCCCGCGTGCTGCTCGGGACGCAAAGCATTGACGGTGCATACGTCGTCGTTGCCGATTGCCGTCAGCACATCTTCCCTGGTGGCAATCATTTCCCGGCGTGCGGGAAACGGCTCGAAATGCGCTCTGGCCCGCGGTTTCGCCGCACCGCTTTCGACAGGCCGGCCTTCCCTGCGCCATTTCTGAAATCCGCCATCCAGTACGGCGGCCCGCGTGTGCCCGAAGACGCGCAGCATCCACCACATGCGCGTTGCCCACCAGTGGTTCGCGGCCGAGTAACTGACCACGAGCGTATCGCGGCTGATGCCCAGCGCGGACATCGCTTGCGCAAACCGGACGCTCGACGGCAGCATGAAATGGAACGGGGCCGACGTGTCGGCGACATCATGGTCCATGTCCACGAAGGCCGCGCCCGGAATGTGCTCCTTGAGGAAATCTTCGCGCCCGGGCCGCACCGTGTAATAACTGTTGTCGGCAAGCGGGGGCAGATGGGTGGTGCAATCGAGAATCCGGATGGCGGGGTCTTCCAGATGCGCGGCCAGCCAGCCGGTTTCAGCGAGAAATTCGGGATGAACGAAGCCTGGCGTCATATCTTCGTGGGCTGTGTGTCGATCGAAGATCGAAGGCTACCAAAAAAAAGACCGGTCTCCGCGATCAGATCGACCCGCGGGAATGAAAATCCGGCACTCGAGGTGCCGGATCCGGGATGTTGCCAGTACGATTTGCCGGCTTAGAAGTGCCCGCGGAAAGTAACGAACGCGAAATCGCCGCCAGCGTCGAGCTTGTCGCCGGGAATAGTCGGCCCGAGGTCCGCGTCGACCTTGAATTTCCGGTATTCGAGCCCGACGGAGAAATTGCGGGTAACGAAATAGTCTACGCCGAGCAGTCCCTGATAGCCGAAATCGGTGTCGTTTTCCTCGTCGTCTCTGAAGGGATTGTCTTTTGTTCGCAACGACGTGTTGTACGCGCCCACGCCGCCGCCCGCATAGAGTTCAAACCTGTCCAGCGGCAGGATGAATTTCACCACGCCGCCGACTCCGGTGGTGGTCAGGCGGGAACGCCCGTGCGACGAGGAAACCGTCGGCGGCGTATCGATCCTCTGGTAGGAGGACAAGCCGTCTATTTCAAATGCGATATTCGGGGCAGCCCGGTAGCCGCCACTGAAGAATCCGCCGAACTGTCCAGACTGGTTCTGAAGTTGGGAGTTGGATTCCTCCCAATATCCGCCGACCCCTCCACCCAGATACCATTTTCCGACCCGATCGGGCGCGAACATCCCGGTGGAATCGGCCGCGGCAACGAGCGGGCTTGCGGTGAGGATCGCAAACATCAGCGATTTCCAGCTAGTGGATCGAAACATGGCAATCTCCAGTGGCAATGGTTATATGAATTCCTTCAATGTGACCGGGCGCGTTTGAGAACGTTCCGGATATTCAAAGCCTTTGATTCAGAAAGACCTAATCTGACTGCCGCAAGGCAACATAGGCGTGGCCCGCAGAAATCGGCGCCCGGGAATTTGCATCTGCGGCCGATTCCTGCATGATTGGCGAAATACGCTGACGCCGTCACCATCCCGTCCGCCCCATAAGTACTTAAAACTAAACCTGGAAAAAGAAAAGGTGGAGTGCCGAAATGATCAAAGACGCCGCGTACTACGAGTCGATGTTCAACAACCGGGCCGCGGTCCCGGAATTCCAGACTCATTTCGACAGCTGGGCGGCGAGATCGGACCAGGCGCGGCGCAGTCTCGACGTGGAACTGGATGTGCCCTATGGTGACGACCGCATGGAAACCATGGACATCTTCCGGCCGCGCGGCGAGGCAAAGGCGCTCCTGATGTTCATTCATGGCGGCTATTGGCGGTCCCTCGACAAGAAGCACCATTCCTTCGTGGCAACGCCTTTCGTGAATGCCGGAGCCGCAGTGGCGGCGATCAACTATTCGCTTTGCCCGGCGGTGAAAGTCGAAGACATCGTGCTGCAATGTCTCAAGGCCGGGGCCTGGTTGTATCGCAATGCCGCGGAAGTGGGGGTGCCGCGCAACCGGATTTTCGTGGCCGGGCATTCGGCGGGCGGTCATTTGACGGCGATGTGCATGGCGGCGCAGTGGCCACGCTACTCGCGGGGGCTGCCGGAGAAAGTCATGCAGGGCGGCCTTTCTGTCAGTGGCATCTACGATCTGGATCCGATCATGCGCACGCCTTCCATCAACGTGGATCTGCACCTTACCGAATCCGACACGCTGAAACTGAGCCCGGCGCTCATGCCGCCCGCCACCAAGGCGCCCGTCTATCTAAGCGTAGGAGGGCGAGAAATCGGCGGTTTCAAGGAGCAGCATGCGTTGCTTGCCAACCAGTGGTCGACTGTCGTCGCCGGAGACATTCCCTGCCCGGATGACAACCATTTCACCATTCTGAATTCGTTCGTCAATCCGGAAACCGAACTCGGCAAGGCGGCACTGCGGATGATGGGGCTGTAAAAGGCGGTGGACAGCAACCGGTGAACGGTAAACAGTAAGCGAAACGTCCGAGATTCACTCCACCGATCACTGTTTACCGTTCACTGTTCACCCAACGGCATACTGTATATAATAACAGTATGCCGCTCAAGACTGTCATTGGAGACCACGGCTCAGCCCATAAGGGCAGGGGCGCGACGCTCAATCCGGAAGGCCGCTTCGAAAAAGCGGCGCGGGAAGCGTTCGACGACGGCTGGAGTGTGCCGCTGGAAGATGAACCGGGGCGGCCGCAGACCATCGTCACGGCCGAGCAGGTCAAAAGCATTATTTCCAGGAATGACTCGCCCGACATTCCGTTTACCCTCAGCATCAATCCCTACCGCGGTTGCGAGCATGGCTGCATCTATTGCTACGCCCGTCCATCCCACGCGTACCTGAATCTCTCTCCCGGTGTAGATTTCGAGACGCGGCTGTTTGCCAAAGTGAATGCAGCCGAACGACTGCGCGAAGAACTCGCCAGGCCGGGTTATGTTTGCAGCACCATTACCATCGGTGCGAATACGGATCCCTATCAGCCCGTGGAGCGTGATTGGAAAATCACCCGGTCGATCCTGCGGGTGATCGAGGAATGCAACCAGCCGATTGGCATCATTACCAAGAACGCCCTGGTCGAGCGCGATCTGGATATCCTGGCACCGCTGGCTGAAAAAGGCCTGGTCAGTGTATTTATTTCGGTGACGACGCTCGACCACGATCTGGCGCGCAGGATGGAGCCGCGTGCCTCGGCGCCAGCACGCAGGGTGGAAGCCATCCGCCGCGTCGCGCAAGCCGGCGTACCGGTGGGCGTGATGGTAGCCCCGATCGTGCCTTTCCTGACCGATTCCGCGACCGAGCAGATTCTCGAAGCCGCGCACGATGCCGGCGCGCTTTCCGCGGGCTATGTGCTGATGCGCCTGCCCTACGAGGTGAAAGACCTTTTCAAAGACTGGCTGATACATCACTATCCGCTCAAGGCCGAGCATGTCATGAGCCGTGTGAAGCAAATGCGCGGCGGGCGCGAGAACGATCCAGAATTCGGTACGCGCATGCGCGGCAGCGGAGAATTTGCCGACCTGTTGAGGCTGCGGTTCGAAAAAGCCTGCAAACGGCTTGGCCTGAACGAACACCGGCGCGTGCTGGACGTTGCGCAATTCAAGCGGCCGCGCCTGGACGGGCAGATGGACCTGTTCTAGGGATTCGAAAGGCGGTCCCGGTGAATAACCATCGAGACCACACAGTGATGCTGAAAATCTATTCCGCGCCGACACTACCCGATGCGCATCTTGTGCGCGGCCTGCTTGCGCAGGCGGGCATCGACGCCCGGGTTTTCAACGAAAATGCGCAGAGCGTTATGGGTGAAATCCCATTTCACCAGGCATGGCCCGAAGTGTGGATCATGAATGAGGGTGACGCGGAACAGGCGCGCGAACTGATCCATCAGATCGAGCGGCCGCAAACCGCAACCGCTGCGGCCTTTTGTCCGCATTGCCATGAAGAAAACCCCGCCAACTTTCGCACCTGCTGGAATTGTGGGCGGGAGTTCTGAAACATCTGCCGCGCGCCGCGACGTGTTGCGCGGAATCGCGACTGGCGTCGTGCTGGGAGTGCCGAACATGCTGATGGCAGGCAAACTCAAAGCCGCAACTGCAACGCATGCCTGTCTGTATGCCGGCGAGGCGCTGGCCCGATACGGTTTTCCCGAAGGACATCCGCTCGGTGCGGATCGGCAAGGTGCCTTCCTTAAGGAAGCCGAAATGCAAGGGTTGCTTGCCAAGATCAGGATTTGCGCCGCACGTCGCGCCACGAACGAAGAAATCGGCCGTTTCCACACGCAGCGCCACATCGGGAAAGTGATGCATGCCGAGCGCGACCGCATCGAGTTTCTCGACAACGGCGACACCCCGGTATTCCCCGGCGTATTCGAAGCATCGGCCAACGTGGTCGGCGCGGCGCTCGACGGGCTGGCGCGCGTGATGCGCGCCGAATGCTCCCGCAGCTTTCAGCCCATTGGCGGATTGCACCATGCCGGACGAGACCACTCCGCGGGCTTCTGCGTGTTCAACGATCTCGGTGTCGTGATCGAGACGCTGCGACGGCAATATGGCGTCAGACGGGTCGCCTATGTGGATATCGACGTGCACCACGGAGACGGCGTTTTCTACGCGTATGAAGAAGATCCGGATCTGGTCTTCGCCGACATCCACGAGGATGGACGTTTTCTTTATCCGGGCACGGGGCGGGAAGACGAAACCGGCAAAGGGGCTGCGAAAGGCAGCAAACTCAATATCCCGCTCAAACCGGGGTCAGGGGATCCCGAGTTCATGCAAGCCTGGCCTCGAGTGGAAAAACATCTGGCCCGCTTCGAACCGGAATTCGTTCTCTTCCAGTGCGGTGCAGACGGGTTGCGGGACGATCCGCTGGCAAACCTGAATTACACCCCGGCCGTGCATGCGCACGCGGCAAAGAGCCTGGTGGATATTGCCGGGCGATTCTCGAAAGGCAGGTTGATGGCTTTCGGCGGCGGAGGCTATAACCGCGACAATCTGGCAAAGGCCTGGACTGCAGTGCTGAGCGAAATCGTCGCCCGCGAATAATCTCGATACCAAAATCGCAGATGAACGGCCGGGCGAGTCGGGCCGGTGTTCAACTGCTCGTAGCGAATCCGGAAACCGCCCCGATCTGCGCTGCGGTGGCCCGGCATGATGCGGGCACATAGACGGCGATGTCGATGGTGTTATTGGGGTCTGGGCCGCAATCCCACATCGCCACACGGTCACCTCCGACGATCGCGGCGGACCGCGAAACGTCGGGCCAGGGACGCAGAACGATGGCCTGGCCATCTACCAAGGCACTGACGCCCTGAATTTCAATTCTCATCGCACCCGAATTGTCGGTCTGAATTTTCGCTACATAACGCGATACGGCGGTGGTGCCGCTGGATTCGCATCCCCAATGCCCCGCGGCGGGCAGATTGGTTTCCGACTGTAATATCTCCGCAATACTCGTGCGGCAAACGCTGCTGGCGACAAGGGCCTCCGAGATCTTTGCGCGGGCGGTGTAGTTCTGATAGGCCGGAAGTGCCACTGCGGCAAGAATGCCTATGATCGCAACGACGATCATCAACTCGATCAGGGTAAAGCCTCGTTCGATTTTTGTCATGGAAGGCGCGGGGCGGACGAAAGGGAACCTGACTTATGAAGCAGGCCTTGTGCCAAACCCATCAAGTTACCACCCAAAATCGGGGCAGTATAAGAAACAAGAGGATGTGGATTCGAAAACAGATTTGAATTCCCGTTTCAAGAACTTGTCGTTTGTCAACGACATGCGTCTTTGCGCGCAACAAAACAAAAAGCGTCAGTCGGTGATGTGCAACTGACGTGGCTGCAGGAATTCCACGGAATCCATTTGTGCGATGCAATTGACGAGATCGCAGAGGCGCAGAAGCGGGCGAGTCGAGGTGCGCGCTGAGGATTTGCCCGCAAGAAGCAAAAAAAGCGGCGCTTCTGGCGCCGCTTTCATGTCAGGTTCGATGCTGCGCATCGTCCGCTCAGTTCTTCGCCGACCTGTCGGCATCGGGTAAGCCATCCCAGCCGCCTCCCAGCGCCTTGAACAAGTCCGCGGTCGCCGCCAGCTGCGCGCGTTGCGCTTCGACGTGGTTCAGCTGTGCATTGAGCAGGGCACGTTCGGAATCCAGCACATCCAGAAGGCTCGAGACGCCGTTGTCGTAACGCAGTTGCGCCAGCTTCAGGGAACTTTGCAGTGCGTCGATGCGCAGCTGTTCCGCCTCCATGGATTCCCTCGCCTTGCGCTGTATGACCAGTGCGTCCAGGGCGTCCTTGAAGGCGTTCTGGATCGCCGACTGATATTGCGCGAGTGCCTGCTGTTGGCGAGCTTCCGCGACGCCGACCTGAGATTTTGTACGGCCGGCGTCGAACACGGTTTGCGCGGCCGAGCCGGCAAATTGCCAAACGCGGGCCTGCGCGTCGAACAAGCCGGACAATGTTGTGCTTTCTGCGCCGAAGAAGCCGGTGAGGGATATCGACGGATAATAAGCTGCCTTGGCCAGGCCGATGCGAGCATTGGCCGCCACCAGGCTTTGCTCGGCCTGGCGCAGATCCGGGCGGCGTTCCAGTATTTCGGAAGGCAATCCCGAAGGCACGGACGGCGGCACGGTCAACGCGTCCATCGCGGCGCCACGCTCGACGGGTTGCCCGACGATCGCGCGTGGGCTGCGGCCAAGCAACACGGCAAGTGCTGTTTCCTGCGCGGCGAGTTGTCCTTCGATCGTCGGCAACAAGGCCTGCGCCTGCGCGGCTTCCGCCTCCACCTGTCGCAATTCGAACTCAGACGCGACGCCGGCTGCGAAACGCATGCGCTGCAGCGCGGTCGAGGCCTGACGGGTAGAAACCGTGCGGCGCGTGATGGCAACCTGCGCGTCGAGCGCGCGCAGATTGAAGTAGTTGCGGGCGACATCGGTAATCAGCGCAAGCCGCACGGCTTCGCGATTGAATTGCGAGCCGAGCAACTCCGCCCGTGCCGCTTCGGTGGCGCGGCGATACTTGCCCCAGAAGTCGATTTCGTAAGACGCGTTCAATGTCGCGCGATAGTCCGAATATTTCGGATCGGTGCCCGGCGGAATGGAAAGCACGGCCTCCTGACTGGCACGATTGCGCGACGCGCTGGCGTTGGCGGACACGCCGGGGTATTGATCGGCGCGGGTGATTCCGAGTGCGGCGCGGGCTTCGTCGACTCTTGCTATCGCGCGACGCAAATCGAGGTTGTGCACCAGCGCATCGTCGATCATCTGCTCGAGTACCGGATCGCCGTATGCCCTCCACCAGGTCGCGGACACGGCCTCGTTTGCCGTCGCGCCGGGCCATTGTTCGGGCGTTTCGACCTGCGGACGCTGGTAATCCGGCCCGACCGTCATGCAGCCTGCGAGTGAGGCGACGATCAATGTCGTTGCGAACAGACGCGTCATGACGGTTCTCCCGTGCGTGGCACCGCAGTATCAGGTGGCTGCGCAATCCGCGCGATCTGTTCTTTGTGCCGGTCGATTTCAGAGCGGATCTGCGCAGTCGAGCGCTTTTCGGTCAGATGCCGGTCGGTGATGAGTTTGAAGAACATCGGCACGAAGAAAATCGCCAGGAAGGTGGCGGCCAGCATGCCGCCCATGACACCCGTGCCGACCGCGGTACGCGCGCCGGCGCCGGCACCGGATGAGAACGCGAGCGGCATCACCCCGAGGATGAAAGCCAGCGAGGTCATCAGGATAGGCCGGAAACGCAGTCGCGCCGCTTCGACGGCCGCCGCGGAAGGCGACAAGCCCTCCTCGTTTTTCAACAGCGCATATTCCACAATCAGGATGCCGTTTTTCGCGGCAAGTCCGAGCAAGGTCACGAGGCCGATCTGAAAGTAAACGTCGTTGGTGAGGTTGCGTATCCACACCGCGGCGAGTGCACCGAACGTGCCAAAGGGCAAGACCATCATCACGGAAAGCGGTAGCGACCATCTTTCGTACTGCGCGGCGAGGATCAGGAATACCATGATCGCCGCGAGGCCGAGCGCGAGCGTGGACGTGCCGCTGGATTTCTTTTCCTGGAAGGATGCGCCGCCCCAGTCGTAACTGAAATCCGGCGGCAGCACTTCGTTGGCGATGCGTTCGACGGCGGCGATCGCCTGCCCGGACGAAATGCCCGGGGCACCGCTTCCCAGCAGCTTCACCGCCGGCAGGTTGTTGAAGCGATCCAGCGAATCCGGCCCGGATGTGTAGGTGACTTTCGCGAGGGTCTTGATCGGGATCATCTGCCCCTTGTCGGAGCGCACGTAAAGCTCGCCCACGGAATCAGGCCGGTTGCGAAAGCCCGGCTCAGCCGACATCAGCACCTGCCAGGTGCGACCGAATTTGTTGAAGTCGTTGACGTAGTAGGCGCCGAGGGTTGCCGACAGCGTATCGAACACTTCGTTGATTGGCACGCCCAGGGCCTTCGCCTTCTCGCGATCGACGTCAACGTGCAATTGCGGCACGCCGGAACGCCACAATGTCTGCACGCCGCCAAGTTGCGGATCCTTGTTGGCAACGGCCCTGAATTTTTCCATTTCGGCGGCGAGTCGTTGCGGGCCGCCTTCGCCGCGATTCTGGATGTAGAACTCGAAACCGCCGGCATTGCCCAGGCCGAAGATCGGCGGCGGGGCGAAGCCGAGGATCAAGCCTTCCTTGATGCCGGCGGTCTTCATGAAGTAGTCGTCTAGGAGCTGGTGTGTTCCGACGCCAGGACGCTCGTCCCAGTGCCTTTGCGTCACGAAAATGGTCGCGGCGTTGTTGCGGTAGCCGCCGCCGAGAAAATCCAGCCCCGTGAATGCGATCGCGTATTCGTTGGCGTGGTTGGAATTGATGGCCTTGAGCACTTCGGTGACAACCTTGTCCGTGCGCTGCAGCGTCGCGCCATCCGGAAGAAACACCGCGCCGATGTAGTAGCCCTGGTCTTCGTCGGGCACCAGGCTCCCCGGCGTGATCCGCCACAGCCAGATGGCGGCCGCGACCATGACGGCGAACAATGCAACACCGATTGCACCGCGGCGAATGATCCAGGCCGCGCCGCCGGTGTAACGCCCGGTTACGCGCGTGAACCAGTCGTTGAACCAAGTGAAGAAGCGGCCCGGCGCGTGATGTTCGCGCTTCAGGACCAATGCGCACAAGCTGGGTGTCAGCGTCAGCGCAATGATGCCCGAGAGCACCACGGCGATCGAGATGGTGACCGCGAATTGCCGGTAGAGCTGGCCGGTCAGTCCGCCGAGGAAGGCGATCGGCACGAACACGGCGCACAGGGTCAGCACGATGGCGATGACGGGTCCCGTGACCTCGGTCATCGCCTTGATCGCCGCGTCGTGCGAATTCTTGTGCTCCTCGCGCATGATGCGCTCGACGTTCTCCAGCACGACGATGGCGTCGTCGACGACGATGCCGATCGCCAGCACCATGCCGAACAGGGTCAGCGTGTTGATCGAATAGCCGAACATATAGAGGCCGGCGAAGGTGCCGGTCAGCGAAACGGGAACTGCGGCAAACGGGATCAGCGTCGCGCGCCAGTTCTGCAGGAACAGGAATACCACCAGGAACACCAGCGCCATCGCTTCGAGCAGCGTCTTGACCACCTCGCGGATGGACACTTCGACGAAACGCGTGGTGTCATAGACGACCTGGTATTGCATGCCGTTGGGAAAGCGTTTGGCCATCGCCTTCATGGTCTTGTCGACGTCTTTCGCAACGTCGAGCGCGTTGGCACCGGGCTGCAGGAAAATACCGAGCAGCGCCGATTCGCGGCCGTTGACGCGTCCGATGAAGTCGTAATCCTTTGAAGCCAGTTCGACGCGCGCGACATCCTTCAATCTCAGGTTCGAGCCGTCCGGATTGGCGCGGACGATGATTTCCTCGAATTCCTTCGGATCGGCAAGCCGGCCCTTGGCTGTGATGGTGTACACAAGTTCCTGCGGCCCGCCGGTCGGCGCCTGACCGACCTTGCCGGCGGCGAATTGCGCGTTCTGTTCGTTCAGCGCTCCCAACAGGTCGGCGGTCGTCACCTTGAGTTGCGTCATGCGATCCGGACGCACCCAGATGCGCATCGCATAGTCCTTCGCGCCGAAGATCTGCACGTTCGTCGTGCCCGGAATGCGCTTGATCGTATCGAGCACGTTCAAGGTGACATAGTTGCTGACGTACAAATCGTTGAAACTGCCGTCCGGGGAATTGAAGGCGATAACCTGCAGGAACGACGTCGAGTTCTTGTCCACCGTCACGCCCTGGCGCCGTACTTCCTGCGGCAATCGCGCTTCGGCCTGCTTGACGCGATTGTTGACGTTCAGCGCCGCCTGGTCGATGTTTGTCCCGATCTCGAAGGTGACGTTGAGTTCCACCGCGCCGTTCGACGACGAGTTCGAGGCCATGTACAACATGTTCTCGACACCGTTGATCTGGTTTTCGAGCGGCGCCGCGACGGTCTGTTCAAGTACTTCGGCCGAAGCGCCGGGATACACGGCGCGCACGGTTACGACGGGTGGTGCGATTTCCGGATATTGCGCGATGGGCAGTACGCGCATTGCCGCCAGACCGGCCAGCACAAGGAAGATCGACAATACCGCCGCGAAAATAGGACGGTCGATGAAGAAGCGCGAAAACATTGGCGGGACTCCGCTGGATTATTTGGCTGGTTACTTCGCTTCGGGCTTCGCTGCAGATTTTTCTGTGGATTTCTCTGCGGATTTTTCCGTGGAAGGCTCGGCGGGTTTGGCCGGGGAAGTCGGCGCGCCAGCCGGCGGTGCCGTTGCAATTTTCACGGCCGTGCCGGGAGGCGCCTGGAACGCCTTGAACACGCCGTCGACGATGACTTTGTCGCCTTCCTTGAGGCCGCCGGTGATGACCCATTTGTCACCGGCCCAGTCGCCCACCTGCACGGGACGTGGTTCCACCATGCCCTGGGCGTTGACGGTCAGTACGATTTTCGTACCCGGACCTTCGAGCACGGAGCGCTGCGGAATCGCAATCGCATTCGGACGCACGCCTCCGGATAATTCGACGCGGGCAAACTGGCCAGGTCGCAACAGGCCCTGGGGATTGGCGATGACCGCGCGAGCTTCGATGGTGCCAGTGGTGGGATCGACTCGCACATCCGTGAAATCTACTTTACCGGGCCGCGAATACTCGCTCCCGTCCGCGAGCTTGAGCGTGACGTCGAACCTGCCGTCTTTCGGCAGCCGCAACGTGCCGTCGGCCATGGCGCGCGTGAATTTCAGATGCTCGGCTTCAGTGAAACTGAAGATCACATGCACCGGATCGATCTGCGCAATCTTCGTGAGCAGGGTCTGCTGCGCCTGGACCAGGCTGCCTTCGGATTGTAGGGCACGGCTGGTGATGCCGGAGATCGGCGCTTCGACACGCGTATAGACCAGGTTGAGTCGAGCTTCCGTCACCGCCGCTTGCGCGGCTTTTACGTTGGCACTGGTGACCTGTTCGCCTGACGACGCGTCATCGTATTCCTTCTGGCTGATGGCCTTGGCTTCAATTAATGGTTTGAGCCGGCCGGCGTTGCGTTTCGCCTGGTCCATGCTGGCTTGCGCGCTGACCAGGTCTGCCTCGGCCTTGGCGAGCGCGGCGCGGAAAGGGGCGGCATCGATGGTGAACAGGCTCTGGCCTTGTGCGACTTTGGCGCCTTCCGTGAAATTCCACTTCTCCAGAATGCCGGAAACGCGTGGGCGCACTTCGACTTCACGCACACCGGATATCTGTGCGACGTATTCGAAGTTCACAGGCAGGTCATGGGGCTGCACCACCGCGACGGTCACTTCCGGCGGCGGCATGGCGGCGGGCTGCGACTGCGATTTCTGGCAGGCGCCAAGGGCGGCCAGGACGA
>DASWEZ010000281.1:0-5840 GCA_036394495.1 Burkholderiales bacterium | reverse complement strand
TCGTGCGTGCCGGTGTGCACAAGCTGTTTGCCGGCGAGAAAGTCCGGGCGCACGAGGAGCCGGTGAAAGAGGCGGTGAAGTGAAGAGCTTCAACCTGTCGGAGTGGGCGTTGGAGCACCAGTCGCTGGTGCTTTTTTTTATGCTTGCGTTGTTCGCCGCGGGATTGTTCTCCTATTTCAAGCTGGGCCAGGCGGAAGATCCCGAGTTCACTTTCAAGATCATGGTCATCAGGGCGATCTGGCCGGGTGCCTCGCCCGCGGAAATGGAACTGCAGGTCACCGAGCGCCTGGAAAAGAAACTGCAGGAAACGCCTTATCTGGACAACGTGCGCTCCTACACCAAATCCGGCGAGACCACGATTTTCCTTGCGCTCAAGGATTCCACGCCGCCGAAGGAAGTCGCCGGAGTGTGGTACCAGGTCAGGAAAAAAATCGGCGACATTCAATACACACTGCCGGCAGGCACGCTGGGCCCGTTCTTCAATGACGAATTCGGCGACGTGTTCGGCAACATCTATGCCTTTACCGGCGATGGCTATACCTACGCGGAAATGCGGGACTATGTCGAGGAAATCCGCAAGGAAATCCTGCGCGTGCCGGCGGTGGCCAAGGCCGAGATCCTCGGCGACCAGGATCAGAAAATCTATGTAGAGATTTCCCATCGCAAACTGGCCACGCTCGGCGTCGACCCGCTGTCCATATTCAACGTGCTGCGCGAACAGAACGCGATGACGCCGGCAGGATCGATCGATACCCATTCGGACCGCATCTTCCTGCGCATCTCCGGCAGCTTTGATTCAGTCGATAGCGTCCGCGAGATCGGCATCCAGGCCAACGGCCGTTTGTTCAGGCTCGGCGACATCGCCCATGTCTATCGCGGCTACGTCGACCCCCCTTTGCAGAAGGTGCGCTACATGGGACAGGAGGCGGTGGCGCTGGCCGTGTCGATGGCCAAGGGCAGCGATATCCTGCAACTTGGGCTGGACTTGAACAAGGCCTTCGAGCGCATCAAGAAGGATCTGCCGGTCGGCATCGAGGTGCATCAGTATTCGAATCAGCCGGTAGTGGTAAAGCGATCGGTAGACGAGTTCATGAGAACACTGTTCGAGGCCGTTGTGATCGTGCTCGCGGTGAGTTTCTTCAGCCTGGGGTTCCGTACCGGCCTGGTGGTCGCCTTGTCCATTCCCCTGGTGCTTGCGGTGACCTTCCTGATGATGAAGTTGTATGGCATCGACTTGCAGCGCATTTCACTCGGTGCGCTGATCATTTCGCTTGGCCTGCTGGTGGACGACGCCATCATCTCGGTGGAAATGATGGCCACCAAAATGGAGCAGGGCATGGAACGGGCGAAGGCCGCCGGCTTTGCTTACACGTCGACGGCATTTCCGATGCTGACCGGCACCCTGATCACCGCCGCCGCCTTCACCCCGGTCGGATTTGCCAAGTCTTCAGCGGGCGAATACACCTTTTCCATATTCGCCGTGGTGACCATTGCCTTGCTGGTGTCATGGGTGGTGGCGGTCCTGTTCACGCCTTATCTCGGCTACAAGCTGTTGCCCGATTATTCGCATGGTGCGCCGCCACCCTCCCTGTTTCAGCGTTTCCTGCACGGGCCGCTGCATCGGTGGATGCCGCGCCTGATCCCGGTGCCGACCGCTCCCCATCATGGCGATGTTTACGACAGCCCGTTTTACCGGCGTTTCCGTGGGCTGGTGGATTGGTGCGTGAATTATCGGAAAACCGTCATCCTGATCACGGTGGCGGTATTCGCCTTGTCGATCTTCGGATTCCGTTTCGTGCAGAATCAGTTCTTTCCCTCGTCGAATCGTCCCGAACTGATCGTGGATCTGTGGCTGCCGCAGGGCGCCTCGTTCCAGGCCACCGAAGTGCAGGTGAAGCGATTGGAGGAAAAACTCAAGGGCGACGAGAATGTCCTGAATTACGTTGCCTATGTCGGCAGCGGCAGCCCGCGCTTCTACCTTCCGCTGGATCAGCAGCTCGGCCACCCCAACTTCGCGCAGTTCGTGATCGTCACGAAGAACAACAAGGCGCGCGAGGTGTTGTACGACAAGGTCAATCACACCCTGGAAAACGAGTTCACCGTGCTGCGCGGGCGCGTGAACCGGCTGGAGAACGGTCCGCCGGTGGGCTATCCGGTGCAGTTCCGGGTCATCGGCAACGACATACCGACGGTGCGCAAGATCGCATTCGAGGTCGCCTCCATCGTGCGCGACAATCCCAATGCGCAGAACGTGCATCTGGACTGGAACGAGCAGGTAAAGAACGTCCGCCTCGAAATCGACCAGAACAAGGCGCGCGTCATCGGCGTGAGTTCCCAGGGCTTGTCGACGGTGCTCAACTCGATCCTGACCGGCTACAGCATCACGCAGTATCGCGAGAAGGACAAGCTGATCGAAGTGCTGGCGCGTGCCGAAACGGACGAGCGCCTCGACCCCGGCAAGCTGTCCGAAATAAACGTGCCCACGCAATCGGGAAAGTGGATTCCGCTGGCGCAGATCGCGAAAATAGAATACGGCTTCGAAGAGGGCATAATCTGGCGCCGCAACCGGCAGCCTACCGTCACCGTGCGCGCCGACCCGCGCGGCGACGTCCAGGCGCCGGTGATATCCAAGCAGATCGAGTCGCAACTCGACGCCTTGCGCGCCAAGCTGCCCGAGTACTACCGCATCGAAATGGCCGGCGCCATCGAGGAAAGTGCCAAGGGCGAGAATTCGATCATCGCGGTAATGCCGCTGATGCTGATTACGGTGCTTACTCTGCTGATGATCCAGCTCCAGAGTTTCCAGAAGACCATCATGGTGCTGCTGACTTCCCCGCTCGGGCTGATCGGCGTGGCATTCATCCTGCTGACCTGGAACGTGCCGTTCGGCTTTGTCGCCAACCTGGGTGTCATCGCGCTGTTCGGCATGATCATGCGCAACTCGGTGATTCTGGTGGACCAGATCGAGCAGGACATCAAGGCGGGGCACCCGCAATGGAATGCGATCGTCGACGCCACCGTGCGGCGCTTCCGGCCGATCGTGTTGACCGCGCTTGCCGCCGTGCTGGCGATGATTCCGTTGTCGCGCAGCAATTTCTGGGGACCGATGGCCGTCGCCATCATGGGCGGGCTGATTTCCGCGACCATACTCACGCTGTTGTTCGTGCCGGCACTTTACGCGGCCTGGTTCCGTGTAAAGAAGCCAACGCAGGCGTAAGGCGAAACGCGTGAAGATACGCGTGAACACGAATACCCTCGCGCTAGCGTGGAGTACCCTTCGTGTTTCGAGAGTTTGCCGGGAGTTTTGGTAAGGTATAGAGAAGGCATTTTGGTGAACTCTCGTACAATGCCAGCATGAAAACGACCCCGATATTCATTCGATTTCTTCTTGTCCTTGCGTTCATTGCCGCGAGCGTACTGCGCCCGGCCGCGGCGCAGGAGTGCGGGATTGCAGCTGCGCATGCGCTGGCGACCAAAGCCGGATGCGAAATCCTCGGCGCCGGCGGCAACGCTTTCGACGCCGCGGTAGCTGTTGCCGCCGCGCTCGCGGTCGTCGAGCCCTTTGCATCGGGGATAGGTGGCGGCGGATTTCTGCTGTTGCACCGGGCATCCGACAATGTCGATGTTTTCGTAGATGCTCGCGAAACCGCGCCGTCGGGGGCCACGCGCGCATTCTTCGTCGACGAGAATGGCAAGGCAAAACAGAAGGCTTCGCTGGATGGTCCGACTGCCGCCGGCATTCCCGGCGAACCCGCCGCGCTCGACTGGGTTGCCCGCCGCTACGGAAAGCTCACTCTGGCGCGCTCGCTGGCACCGGCCATCCGGTTAGCGGAGGAGGGTTTTCCGGCCGATGCGCGCTATGTTTCCGCGAGTACCTTGCGGGCGGAAGTTCTGAACAGCAATGCCGACGCCGCCAGGAGTTTTCTCGACAGCGGCAAACCGGCTGTACCCGGATTTGTCGTGATCCAGCCACAACTGGCGCGCACGCTGCGCATGCTGGCGGAGCAGGGTGGACAAAGTTTCTATCGTGGCGAATTCGCGCGCAAGCTGGCGCAGACGGTGAAAGCGGCGGGCGGATTGTGGGAACTGTCCGACCTGGAAAACTATCACGTGATCGAACGGCCGCCTGTCAAATTCACTTATCGCGGTGCAAAAATCACCACCGCACCGCTGCCGTCTTCCGGGGGGCTGGTTCTGGCGCAGAGCCTGTTCATCCTCGATACGGTAAACCTTTCCGGCCTCTCCGCGACCGATCGCGTGCACTATGCTGTCGAGGCAATGCGCCGTGGCTACCATGACCGGGCGCGCTACATGGGCGATCCGGATTTCTTTGCCGTGCCGGTGGCGAAGCTGGCGTCGCGCAAATATGCCCAGCGTCGCGGCGCTTCGATCGATCCGGCGCATGCCACGCCGAGCAGCGATCTGGCGCAAGCTGCGGGAGCCGCGGACGAAGCGAAAGACACTACGCATTTCTCGATCATCGATGGGCAGGGCAACCGGGTTGCCGCGACCTTGTCGGTGAACGGGCCGTTTGGATCCGGCTACGTGGCGGGCGATACCGGCGTGCTGCTGAACAATCACATGGACGATTTCGTTCTAGTGCCCGGTGTTCCCAATTTGTACAAGCTCGTCGGGAGCGAGGCAAACACGATCGCGCCCGGAAAGCGTCCGCTTTCCTCCATGTCGCCAACATTCGTGGAGGACGACCGCGGCGTGCTCGTGCTGGGCACGCCTGGCGGTTCGCGCATCATTTCGATGGTCCTGGAGGGCATTCTCGACTATGTCGATCGACCGCAAACCGACCTCGCGCGTTTAGTAGCTGCGCCGCGCTTTCATCACCAGTATTTGCCCGACCGCATCGAGATCGAGCCGGGCGGTTTCCCGGACCAATGGGTTGAGGCGATGAAGGCCAAGGGACACGCGGTGGAGGTGGGCCGGCGCAGGTGGGGTAACATGCAGGCGGTGTTCCTCGACAAGAAAACAGGACGGATCGAAACCGCCAGCGATCCCCGCGGTCTGAGCGGCGTGCTGTTCTGACCCGTATCGCGGTCGCTGCAGGAGGAGTAATGAAAACCAGACGGGATTTTCTCAAGGTTTCCGCGGGCGGATTGCTGCTCGCCGGAGGAACGCGCTGGGTCGGATTCGCGAATGCTGCCGGCGACTCGTTGCCCGCTGGTGCTCTCGAGGCCGGCCAGCTGGGCAGCCTGCCCGGCAAGCTGCCGCTGATCAAAAAGTCCTTCCGTCCGCCGAATTTCGAGACCCCCGTCAGTTACTTCAACGAAGCCTTTACGCCGAACAATGCGTTCTTCGTGCGCTATCACCTGGCCGGCATTCCGGAAGCCGTCGATGCCGCGCAATGGAGACTGGCCATTTCCGGCGAATCCCTGGAAAAGCCGCTCGAACTGACTTACGAGAACCTGACCCGCGACTTCGAGGCGGTTGAACTCGCAGCGGTGTGCATGTGCTCGGGTAACCGCCGCGGTTTCTCGCAGCCGCATGTGCCTGGCGTGCAATGGGGTCACGGCGCGATCGGCAACGCGAAATGGCGCGGCGTGCGGTTGCGCGACCTGCTCAACAAGGCAGGGCTGAAGAAAGACGCGGTCGAAATCGTGCTGGGGGGCGCGGATGGCGCGGTGCTCGACAAGACGCCGGATTTCGTAAAGAGCATTCCGGTGTGGAAGGCGATGGACGAAAACACGCTGGTGGCGTTCGCGATGAATGGCGAAAAACTGCCGCATTGGAACGGTTTTCCGGCGCGCATCGTGGTGCCCGGCTGGACTGCGACATACTGGATGAAGCACCTGACGTCCATCGATGCCATTTCGCAGCCCTTCAAGGGA
>DASWEZ010000280.1:0-6946 GCA_036394495.1 Burkholderiales bacterium | reverse complement strand
GGCCTCGGTTCCGCGACGGCCAAGAACGTGCTGGTTCTGCCGGTGGTATTCGAAGGCCAGATCAGGGGCGTTCTCGAGCTGGCTTCATTCGAAAATTTCAATTCCACCCACCAGGCCTTCCTGGACCAGTTGACGGAAAGTATCGGTATCGTCATCAACACCATCGAAGCCAACATGCGCACGGAAGACCTGCTGACCCAGTCGCAATCCCTTGCGCAGGAGCTGCAGAGCCGGCAGCAGGAGTTGCAGCAGACCAACCAGGAACTGCAGGAAAAAGCCGGCCTGCTGGTGCACCAGAACCAGGAAGTGGAGCGCAAGAACCAGGAAGTCGAACAGGCCCGCCAGGCGCTGGAAGACAAGGCCAAGCAACTGGCACTGACTTCGAAGTACAAGTCGGAATTCCTGGCCAACATGTCGCACGAATTGCGCACGCCGCTCAACAGCCTGCTGATCCTTTCCGATCAACTGTGCCGGAACCAGGACGGCAACCTCAATACCAAGCAGGTTCAGTTCTCCCGGACGATCCATTCTTCCGGCAACGAACTGCTGATGCTGATCAACGACATTCTCGATTTGTCGAAGATCGAATCGGGAACCGTGGCGCTGGACGTCGACGAACTTGCATTCGACGAACTGGAACGCTACGTCGAACGCACCTTCCGCCATGTCGCCGAATCCAAGAATCTCGAACTCATCATCCACCTCGCGCCCGATTTGTCGAGGTCGCTGTTCAGCGATGCCAAGCGGCTGCAGCAGATCATCAAGAACCTGCTGTCGAATGCGTTCAAGTTCACTCATCGCGGCGGCGTGACCCTGAGCATAGCGCCGGCGCACGCCGGCTGGAGCCGCGACAACGAGGAACTGAATCGCGCGACAGAGGTGCTGGCCCTGTCCGTGATCGATACCGGAATCGGTATTGCACCGGACAAGCAACACATCATCTTCGAGGCTTTCCAGCAAGCCGACGGCAGCACCAGCCGAAAATACGGGGGTACCGGCCTGGGGCTCGCCATCAGTCGCGAGCTGGCGCGATTGCTGCACGGCGAAATCACCCTGAGCAGCACGCCGGGCACGGGCAGCACCTTCACGCTCTTCCTGCCCAGAACCTATGCGCCTTCCCGGATGCCGCGCAAATTGGTCGCGGTAGAGGACGTGCCGGCCAACGGGGCAGCCCTCGCGCTTGACCCGGTGCCCGTCGAGGATGCCGTTCCACCGGTCCTGACCAATGAAGTCGGCGACGATCGCGACAACATCCGGGCCGGCGACGCGGTGCTGTTGATCGTCGAGAACGACAGGGAGTTCGCCAGTTTCCTGCTGGAAACGGCGCGCGAAAAAGGCTATAAGGGACTGGTGACGTCGCTGGGAGCCGGAGCGATGATAATGGTGGAAAGATTCCAGCCCTCGGCTATTACGCTGGACATTTTCCTGCCGGACATCGCCGGCTGGCGGGTTCTGCAGCGGCTCAAGAATCAGATGTCGACCCGCCATATCCCGGTATGCGTGATTTCAACGGAAGAGGAGGCGGACCGCGCCTTGCACTCCGGTGCGCTGAGTTTCATAACCAAACCCGTGCAAAGCAAGGAAGTGCTGGAAAAACTGCTCGACGAATTGAAGAGCTTCGGCAGCCAGCCGCCGAAGGACGTGCTGCTGATCGGCGCGGACGTTCAGGAATTCAGGCAATTGCAGGAGCAACTCGCCAGTATCGACGGTGTGCGCGCCGTCCGCGCGGAAACCGGGAAGGCGGCGCTGGCCATGTTGCGCAATCAGAGCTTCGATTGCGTGGTGATGCACACGGGAGCGGCGCTCATTTCTCCCGACATGCTCGCCAGGACGATCCACGAGACGCATGCCGGCCGCGCAACCGCCATTATCGTCTGCGACGATGGAAGCCATTGGAGCGATGAGTTCGAGCGGATGATTCGCAACGATCCTCGCACGCACCGGGTGCGCTCCTTCGAGCGCCTGTTCGATCAGACCCTGCTCTGCCTGCATCGCAAGGTCGCTGCGCTGCCGGCCGCGCAGCAGCACATCATCGAGGAGATCTATCACTCCAACAAGGTGCTGACCGGCAAGCGCGTGCTGATCGTCGACGACGACATACGCAATATTTTTGCATTGTCGTCGGTGCTCGAGGACAAGGCGATGAAGATCGTCGCCGCCGACAATGGCCGTGCCGCCATCGACATCCTGCGCAAGGAGTCCGACATCGACATCGTGCTGATGGACATCATGATGCCGGAGATGGACGGCCTGGATACGATGAGGGAAATCCGCAAGATGCCGGCCTGCAAGGACCTGCCGATCATCGCGGTGACCGCCAAGGCCATGAAGGGCGACCGCGAGCGCTGCATAGAGGCGGGCGCATGGGATTATCTGGCGAAGCCCGTCGATATCGACCAGATGCTGACTGTGGTTCGGTCCTGGCTGTTGCGTTGATACTTTCAGGATCTGCCCAAGACAAGACTCTGCCAGGAAAAAAAGACCACGGCATGCACAGCGTCAACAAGCATGAACTCGCCGCCTCCGGCAACACCGGCAAGGCAAATATCCTGGTGGTCGACGACCACGAGGACAAGGTGCTCGTGCTGCAGACCATCCTCGAGGAATTGAACGAGAACGTCGTCGTCACAAGGTCCGGCAAGGAAGCGCTCAGGCTCATGCTCGAGATGGAATTCGCGGTGATCCTGCTGGACGTGAAAATGCCGGATATGGACGGCTTCGAAACCGCGGCGCTGATCCGCGGGCGCAAGAGATTCGCCCATACCCCGATCATTTTCGTGACCGCCTACGCGGAAGAAATGCATACCTCGGAAGGCTATTCGCTCGGCGCTGTCGACTACATCCTCACGCCGATCGTGCCGGACGTGCTGCGCACCAAAGTCAGCGTATTCGTGCAGATCTTCCACATGACCAACAAGATCAGGCAGCAGGCGGAAGAGCGGATCGGTCTGGTGCGCGAACAGGCGGCGCACGCCGCGTCGGAAGAGGCGATACGCCGTTCTACGTTCCTGGCGGAGGCGAGCCAGGTCTTGAGCAGTTCCCTCGATGTCGAGGAAACATTGACCGGATTGACGAGCTTTGCCGTGCCCTATCTCGGTGATCTTTGCGCCATTGTCATGGCCAACGACGGTAGCGAGATCCGCAAGACGCAACTCGCCTGGACCGCGGGCCGCGACGGGCCGAACGCGATTCAGCAGGCGACGATCGTGCGCCTGTGCGATGAACAAATAGCGCAAGCGCTGGCGCGGTCCCTGGCCGGGTCGGACTTGCAGGTGCTCGAAGTGGAAAACGAACCGATCGCGCTGGCCGCGGACAACGGCGGGGCGTCGCAAGTCCTCTTGCCGCTGCACTTCGCCCTGGGCAAGCTGGCAATTTTTCCGTTGGTCGCGCGCGGCCGGCAACTCGGCGCGTTGCTGGTCGGCATCTCGGCATCACGCAGTTTCAGTGCGGCTGATCTGGCGATCGCCTCGGACCTCGCGGGCCGCACGGCCATCGCGTTGAACAATGCCCTGCTCTACTCCGAGATCCAGTCCGCCGATCATCGCAAGGACGAATTTCTCGCCATGCTGGCCCATGAATTGCGCAACCCCCTGGCGCCCATCCGCAGCGCGGTCTCGGTGATGCGCCAGGTCGGCGGCCAGGCGCCATTGTTGGCGTGGAGCCGCGACGTCATCGACCGGCAAGTCGCGCACCTGACGCGCCTGGTCGATGACCTGCTCGACGTCTCAAGGCTCACGCAGGGAAAGATCCGCATTGAAAAACAATCGGTGGATCTTGCTTCGGTTATCGAGAGCGCGCTGGAAGTAAGCCGCCCGTCGATCAACAGCCACAAGCATCGTATCGAGGTGAAGCTGCCGGCAACACCGGTCTATCTGGACGGAGATCCTGTGCGCCTCGCCCAGATATTCTCCAATCTGCTCAACAACGCCGCCAAATACACGCCGGAAGGAGGCCGGATCAGTGTGTTTTCGGAACTTGACGGGAACCGGGTGCTGGTGCGGATTCGGGACAACGGCTGCGGCATCCCGGCCGATTTGCTTCCGCATGTATTCGATCTGTTCACCCAGGCCAATCGCTCGCTTGCGCGCTCCGAAGGCGGACTTGGCATCGGGCTGACCCTGGTACGCGATCTGGTGGAGAAACACGGCGGGACGGTGGAGGCGCTCAGCGACGGCCCGGGCGAGGGCAGCGAGTTTATCGTCGGGTTGCCGGTTCTGCCGGGCAAACCTGAACAGACCGTTACGGTGCAGGATGCCGACCAGGTCGTCGAATCACATGCATTGCGCATTCTGCTGATTGACGACAACAACGACGCGAATGAAACCCTGGCGACCCTGCTCGGCTTATGCGGTCAGGAGGTCCGCACCGCGCTGGATGGCCCCACCGCGCTGCAGGTCGCGAACGAGTTCAAGCCGCAACTGGTATTCTGCGATCTCGGTTTGCCGGGCATGGACGGCTATCAGGTGCAGCGGCTTCTACGCGAGCAGTCGGGTGAAGCCGTACCCGTAATCATTGCCCTGACGGGGTATGGCGGCGCCGACGACCGCAAGCTCACCAATGAGGCTGGCTTCAACGGTCACCTGGTGAAGCCGGTTGAATTCGAAACGCTGCGAGAGCTGATTACCGCGCAACTCCGGAATCATCCGGCCGCTCAGTCGTAGACGCATCACTGCGACTTCCTGAGCGGTGGCGGGAACAGAAGAAGGTCTTTTTTATGGTTGTCTTGAATTCGAGCCGGAGCTATTGACGAATGTCCAACAAGATTTCGATTTCCGAGCCCCAGTCCCTGGTCACACCCGGTGACCCGCGCGCCGTGCACCGCAGGGTTCTCATTGTCGATGACCACCTGGACGCCGCGGAATCGCTCGCGATGATGATGAAAACGGAGGGCCATGAAGTGCGCATGGCTTTCGATGGAATAGACGCAGTCAAAGCCGCGGAAGCGTTTCTGCCGCATATCGTGTTTCTCGACCTCGCCTTGCCGAAGCTCAGTGGCAGCGAGGCAGCCCTCCGGATCCGGCAGCAATCCTGGAGCAAGGGGATGATCCTCATTGCATTGACCGGCTGGAGCGCAGACGAAGATCGGCGCCAGTCCCGCGAATTGGGCTTCGACGATTATCTGGTCAAGCCGGCCAAGCCGGAAGAACTGAAAAAGATCATCGAAAGATTGGCGGATCAATCATAGATCCTGGTGGGTCGGGGGCAGCCCGGCGGCTTATCACTTTGATTGCGCTCGCCAAGAAAATCGACGACTTTAGTGGAAGCTAACCTGCTTTATCTAGCGCCGTCACTATCCTGTCGTGCTCTTTTTCTTTTCAATGATTGGACAGGATGAACAGGATTGACGGGATGAAATGCGCGATCGATATTCTGTTCCTGTTTCCATCATATCCATCCTGTTAATCCTGTCGTGTTCTTGTTACTTTCAGGAACCAAAAGAAGGCCGCGCCTGGTGTCGCGCTAAAGCTTGGAAGGCCTCTAGCTAGCCGCCGGAAAAATTTACGCGTCGCGGCGGTAATAACCTACCCGGCGAAATTCTTCGCCGTCGTGGCGTCCCGCTTTAGTGCCTTATTCTCAATCGATTAACGACGTCACGTCCGCCTGGCAGGACAGTTGCTCTATTCATTGTCGAACTCACAAGGAGATCGACATGAACACGATCGCAATCATTGAAGAATGGAACCAGTTCCAGGATCAAGGCTCGATCGATTGGAGCGGATTTACTGCGCATCAACCCGTGGAATCCGCCCACGAGCGGATCGGGCTTTGCGCGGAATACGAGTATCACCATGAACGTCGGGCCGGCGCCGTAGACAGGCGGTTCGGTTTTCCCGGGAGCAGCGTGGCCCCTGAGGACGACGATCCCGAATGAATACCGCACCACTGCTTCGATCCTACGTGGACGCGTGGCGAATCTGGTCCGGATTCGGCTTGCGGTTCTCGGAAACGCTGTTCGCGTCGTCGCAGGTCATTGCCCATCGCACTGACCGGATGCGAGCGGCGCACACCACACCGCGCGCCGACGATCGAGAGGAATTCGCCCTCATGAAGCAGGAGAAGGTCGATGCCGCGCTCGAATCCGCGCAAGCCATGGCGCTGGAATCGATACTCGCGGGCCAGCGCTACGCGGCATTCACGTTCCGCCAGTTCTTCGCCGGCATGCCCGCACTGCTCTCGCTTGCTTTGCCCGGCACGCCCCGCCAGCTCTCCGCGCGTCAGATCAGGCTGGTCCGCAACACCGTCCATCAAACCGCGATGTCTACGAACAAGCTTTCCGTGGCAACCGGCAAAATCGTCCAGCGGGGGCTCACCCCGATCCGGAAGCGCGCAACGGCGAATGCGAAGCGGTTGAAGAGAGTGCGGTAGCAATAAATGGCCGGGGGTAGCCCGGCGGCTAGTTCCTATTTCTTGCGCGGCCAAGAAAAGTAACCAAAAGAAGGCCGCCCCTGGAGTCGCGCCCCGCATTCGCGGGGTGCCCCTGTGCTGCCTGCCTCGATGGGGCGACTGCGCAACTCGACCTGGCGAGGCACACACAACGTGCCTCACTGCGGGACTCGAACAGTGCTCGTCGACTTCCCCCCATCGAGTCGAGCTGCTCGGCGCGCCTCAAGGGGAAAACGGCTTTTTAGAACCGGATTGCCGATCGTACATTCATGCGGGCCTCACTGCACTCGAACTAACAAGGCAGAGATTGCAGGCTTCAAGTCGCTGCAGCCTTTCAAATCCAGTACTCCGGGGGGGGCTTGGCTGGACCCCGCAACATGCCGGCAGCCCTTGTACTTCCGTGAGAGTCGGACTAAATTGGGACAACATGCCGATTGCATTCATCCCAAAAAATCGGGGCCCGAAATGTCGGTTCATAAAGGGCCGTTGAGGCCTCTACTTCTAGTTGGGCAACACACGCGAAGCACACATGGCAAAGCAGCTATCTCCCGCCGGGATCATG
>DASWEZ010000279.1:0-4264 GCA_036394495.1 Burkholderiales bacterium | reverse complement strand
CAAGCAGATCGAAATGGGTATGGAAGCGGCGTACGAATACGCCGCGGACGTGATGGCGTGCAACATGATGGCGGAGGACGTGGGCGAAGGAATAGACGCGTTCATGCAGAAAAGAGAGCCGAAGTGGAGAAACAAATGAACCACCACCTCACCCCAGCCCTCTCCCCCTGAGGCGGAGAGGGAGAGGTAAAAGCAAGAAACGAAAAACAATAATGAACGGGCGACCAAATGGTCGCCCGTTCATTTTGCTTTATTGCCTTTCACTCTCCCTCTCCGCCTCCCTCAGGGAGGGGGAGAGGGCTGGGGTGAGGTGGTGGGTGGTGTTTGGTGGGTGGTGGTTGGTGGTTGGTGGTTGTCAGGGCTTCATCGTTAGTAGAAGTTCGTTGAGCCTTTTCACGAACGTAGCCGGATCGTCGAGCTGCCCGCCTTCGGCGAGCAACGCCTGGTCGAACAGGATATGGCTCCAGTCGCCGAAGCGTGTTTCGTCGCCCTCGTTTTTCAGCCGCTGCACCAGCGGATGGTGCGGATTGATCTCCAGAATGGGCTTGCTGCCCGGTACCTGCTGACCGGCGGCTTTGAGCATGCGCTCCAGATTGGCGCTCATGCCGTGTTCATCCGCAACCAGGCAGGCCGGTGAGGACGTCAGCCTGAACGTCACACGAACTTGCTTGACCCGGTCGCCGAGGCTCTTGCCGATCTTCTCGATCAGTTCCTTGTACTCACCGGCTTCCTTCTCCTGTTCCTTCTTGTCCTCGTCGGCCAGCTTGCCCAGGTCGAGGTCGCCCTTGGCCACCGACGCCAGCGCCTTGCCGTCGAACTCGGTCAGATTCGAACCCACCCATTCGTCCACCCGGTCGGAGAGCAGCAGCACTTCGATGCCCTTCTTGCGGAAGATTTCCAGGTGCGGGCTGTTCTTCGCGGCGGAGGAACTGTCGGCCGTGATGTAATAGATTTTTTCCTGACCATCCTTCATGCGCGCCACATAGTCGGCCAGCCCGACAATCTGCTCGTCGGTATCGGCACTTGTCGAGGCGAAGCGCAGCAGTTTGGCGATGCGCTCCTTGTTCGCATAATCCTCGCCGACACCTTCCTTCAGCACGCGGCCGAACTCCTTCCAGAAGGCCGCGTATTTTTCCTTCTGGTTTTCCGCCAGGTCCTCCAGCAGGCCGAGCACCTTGTTCACGCAACCCTTGCGGATGGTCTCGACATCCCTCGATTCCTGCAGGATTTCGCGCGACACGTTGAGAGGCAGGTCGCTGGAATCCACCACCCCGCGCACGAAGCGCAGGTAGTTGGGCAGCAGTTGTTCGGCGTCGTCCATGATGAAGACGCGCCGCACGTAGAGCTTGACGCCATGGCGGTGGTCGCGGTCCCAGAGGTCGAAGGGCGCGCGTGCCGGGATGTACAGCAGCTGGGTGTACTCCGACTTGCCTTCGACTTTCGCATGCACCCATGCAAGCGGCGCATCGAAATCATGACCGACGTGTTTGTAGAATTCCCGATACTGTTCTTCGGTGATTTCCGACTTGGGCCGCGCCCACAGCGCGGACGCCTGGTTGACCTTCTCCAGCTCGTCCAGGGTGACATGCTCGCTCTTGTCCTTGTCCCATTCCTGCTTGTTCATCAGGATGGGCAGCGAGATGTGGTCGGAGTACTTGCGGATGATCGACTGCAGGCGGAACTCTTCCAGCAATTCGTCCTCGCCTTCGCGCAAATGAAGGGTGACTTCGGTGCCCCGTCCCGGCTTCTCGGCCGCTTCGATGGTGTAGTCGCCTTCGCCGCGCGATTCCCAACGCACGCCCTGCTCCTTGCTCAAGCCGGCGCGCCGGGTAACGAGCGTGACCTTGTCGGCGACGATGAACGAGGAATAGAAACCGACGCCGAACTGGCCGATCAGGGTGGCATCCTTGGCCTGGTCGCCGGTGAGCCGTCCGAAGAATTCGCGCGTTCCGGATTTGGCGATGGTGCCGATGTTGTCGATGACCTCCTGGCGCGACATGCCGATGCCGTTATCCGAAATCGTGACGGTGCGCGCGGAGCGGTCGAAGGAAACGCGGATTTTAAGGTCGGCGTCGTCCTCGAACAGCCTGGCATCGGTCAGCGCTTCGAAACGCAGCTTGTCGCAGGCATCGGACGCGTTCGATATCAACTCCCGCAGGAAGATCTCCTTGTTGCTGTACAGGGAGTGGATCATCAACTGCAGCAGCTGCTTGACTTCGGTCTGGAAGCCCAGTGTCTCCTTGGCGGCGGCTTCGGCCATGGCAATGCTCTCCTGTGAATTTTTGTAACAATTAAAACAGATCGGGCCGCTATCTTATGCGTTCACGGGCCGGACAGGAACTCGGGTGCGCCGTCCGCTGTCTGTCCGGCATCGCTGCCGGATCCCCAATCAAGGAGTCAACCATGAAACGTCCCGTCGCCATGCTGCTTCTGGGTGCGGCGCTCTGTGCCGGCGCGGTTGCGGCCGCGCCGCCGATCGAGCGCATCAAGCTGCCGCCGGGCTTCAAGATCGAGATCTACGCCGACAAGGTCGAAAACGCCCGCTCGCTGGCGCTGAGCGACAAGGGCACCGTATTCGTCGGTACACGGTCCGATTCGGTCTACGCGCTGGTGGATTCGAATCGCGACGGCAAGGCCAACGTCGTCACCATCGCGGAGGGATTGAATGCGCCGAACGGGGTGGCGTTCCGTGACGGCGCACTCTATGTCGCCGAAATCAGCCGCATCCTGCGCTTCGACGACATCGAGGCGAGTCTGAACAAACCGCCGAAACCCGTCATCGTATTCGACAAGCTTCCCAGGGACGGCCACCACGGCTGGAAATTCATCGCCTTCGGCCCCGACGGCTGGCTGTATGTGCCGGTCGGCGCGCCCTGCAATATCTGCGAGACCGATCCCGACGTTTACGCCGCAATTCATCGCATGAAGCCCGATGGCAGTCAGTACGAGGTATTCGCCCGCGGCATCCGCAACACGGTGGGTTTCGATTGGGACCCGAATACCAAGGAGTTATGGTTCAACGAGCACGGCCGCGACATGATGGGCGACGACATGCCATCCTGCGAACTGAATCACGCGCCCAAAGCCGGCATGCATTTCGGCTTTCCGTATTGCCACCAGGGCGACACCCCCGATCCGGAGTACGGTTCGAAGCGCAAGTGCAGCGAATTCACCCCGCCCGCATTGAAGCAAGGCGGCCATGTCGCACCGGACGGATTGCGCTTTTACACCGGCAAGATGTTTCCCGCGGAATACAGGAACCGGATCTTCATCGCGCAGCACGGTTCCTGGAACCGCAGCAAGAAGAGCGGATACCGCGTCATGATGGTCACGCTGAAGAGCGATGGCAAGACGGTGGACAAGTACGAGGAGTTCGCCACCGGCTGGATGGAAAACGAACGCGCCTGGGGCCGGCCGGTGGACTTGCTGGTCATGCCTGACGGCTCTTTGCTGATTTCCGACGACACCGCCAATGCCGTCTATCGCGTTACCTACTCAAAATAAATTCTTCGCCGCCAAGATCCTTTTCAATACCCCCTTGAGGGGTACGCCAAGGAAACGCCAAGAGGAAAAATTTATTTCACTTCGGATGTTGCCCGCACCGCCGCCACCGACGGCCAATGTTGTTGCGACGAGGTCCCGATTTTTCCCCAGATGCGTTTTTCCCTTCGCTTTTCTTGGCGCTTCCTTGGCGCCTTGGCGGTGAAGTTTCGGGTTAGCGCCCTATTTAGCGGAAGGTGAATTGGCTTCCTGGGGAGCTAGCATGGCGGCGGCGAGCAGGCGCTTGACGGCATCCCCTTCGATCAGGGTCTTGAGCGTGAAGTAGTCGATCTTGCCCGAAGCAAGCAACGGCAATTCATTTATTGGCACCAGGCGCCGCGCGACCGAGAGGTCGTGCGTTCCCAACTGCTTTGCCGCCTCCAGCAGACGGCCGCGCGTAAGCCGGGGATCGGTGCTGAACAACACGGTGGTCTCGCCGCCGAAATCCTGCACATTGAGCACCGCCGCATGGTGGAAATCGGGAGAGGCTTCGCGCGCGACATGCTCGATCATGTCGAGGGACACCATCTCGCCGGCGATCTTGGCGAAACGTTTGACGCGCCCGGAGATCGAAACCATGCCATCGTGGTCGACATCGACAACGTCGCCGGTGTCGTACCAGCCTTCGCCTATCGACGACTTTGGTGCTTCGATCTCGCCCGGATTCTGGTAGCGGTAATAGCCCAGCATCAGGTTGGGTCCGCGCACATGCAGCACGCCGCCT
>DASWEZ010000278.1:0-22356 GCA_036394495.1 Burkholderiales bacterium | reverse complement strand
CATGAGCATCAATTACAGCGAAAGAATTCCGAACAATGTCGACCTGGCGAACGACAGGACGCTGCAGCGCGCGCTGGAGCACTGGCAGCCGAGGTTCCTCGACTGGTGGAAAGAGATGGGACCGCAGGATTCCGCGGCGGCGGATGTCTATCTGCGCACGGCGGTCGGCGTGGATGCGCAAGGGTGGGCGAGCTATGGCGCAGTCAGGATGCCGGACTATCGCTGGGGAATTTTCCTGGCGGACCGGACACCGGATCGCACAATCGGTTTCGGCGACCACTTCGGCGAACCGGTCTGGCAGCAAGTCCCCGGTGAATTGCGTTCCCAGTTCCGCCGCATCATCGTCACGCAGGGCGACACCGAACCCGCGTCGGTGGAGCAACAGCACCGGCTCGGGCTAACCTGCCCGTCGCTGTACGACCTGCGCAATTTATTCCAGGTCAACGTCGAGGAAGGCCGGCACCTGTGGGCAATGGTCTACCTGCTGCACGCCCACTTCGGCCGCGACGGCCGGGAGGAAGCCGAAGAATTGCTGTCGCGTCATTCCGGTGACGTCGACAAGCCGCGCATCCTCGGTACGTTCAACGAACCGATCAGCGACTGGCTGTCGTTCTTCATGTTCACCTACTTCACGGATCGCGACGGCAAATTCCAGTTGAAGAGCCTGGCGGAATCCGGTTTCGATCCGCTGGCACGCACTTGCCGCTTCATGCTGACCGAGGAAGCGCATCACATGTTCGTCGGCGAGACCGGCGTCGGGCGCGTGGTGAAACGCACGCTGGAAGCCATGAAGGAGATCGGCGGCGACGACCCGCAGGCGGTGCGCAATCATGGCGCCGTCGATCTGCCGACGATCCAGCGCTACATGAATTTCTGGTTCACGTCGTCGCTGGACCTGTTCGGCTCCGAAGTTTCCTCGAATGCGGCGAGTTCCTTTGCCAGCGGCATCAAGGGCCGGCCGGATGAAACCCAGTACGAGGACCATGTCTGCGGCGATGCGACGTTTGCGCTGGAAACGCCGCAAGGCCAGGAATCGGTCAGCCTGCGCAATGCCATGAACGAAGTGATGCGCCAGTCCTACATCAAGGATTGCGAACTCGGTATCAAGCGCTGGAACATGCAGATCCAGCGCGCCGGCCACGAATTGCGCCTCTGCCTGCCGAGTCCGCGCTTCCGCCGTTCCATCGGAGCCTGGGCCAACGTGCCGACCGACCCGCAGGGCAGGCCGATCAGCCGCGAGGAATACGAGCGGCGCATGCCCGAATGGATTCCCGGCGAAGCCGACCGTGACTTCGTGCACAGCCTGATGAAACGCGTCATCGAACCGGGAAAAATGGCGGGCTGGATCGCGCCGCCGGATCGCGGCATCAACAACCTGGCGATCGACTACGAGTACGTGAAACTGAACTGAGTGGTCAGACCGCGCGGTGAACGCGCCGGTAGTGACCATTCTCGATCTCGTCGAGAATGTTCGCGCCTTTCGGCTTCCAGCCGAGTTCGGCGCGCGAACGCTTTCCCCTCACGCGGCTGTTCGATCCGAAGGATGAGTGCGCCTTAGGGCCGAGCCCGGCTTCCGCGTCCTGCGGCGACCACTCCCTGGTCTTTCCGCCAAAACCGAGCAGGCGGCTGATGGACACCGCCACGTTCTTCAGCGCTTCCTCGCCGTTCTCGGCGTAGTACAGCGCGCCGGCGGGCGCCTTCTCCAGTGCGAGCAGGTAGAGTTCGACGACATCGTCGATATGCACGTTGGCCCAGAGGTTCTCGCCCTTGCCAATGTGCAGGCCGATACCCGCCTTCCTTGCGTTCTCGATCAGTGCCGGCACCTGCGCGCTTTCCTTGCGCACGCCGTGGCCTCCGCCATAAATCATGGTGGGACGGATCACCACCGAGCGCACGCCCTGCTTCGCCGCATCGAACACGACCTGGTCGATCGCGGCACGCTGCTGCATGCGCGGGATGGCGGGCGTAAAGCGGGAGTATTCGTCGTAGATCGAGTCGCTGCGTTCGCCGTTCGTCACGGTGGCGACGATGCCGGACCCGCTGGTGTGCAGAAACGGTTTTCCGGATCCGCGCACCGCGGATGCGATGGCGTCCACCACGCCGGCATGGTTCGCTTCCGCGGTATCGATCACGGCATCGGCTTCGCGCGACGCGCGTGCAATTACATCGGAATCGTCGAGGCTGCCGGATACGGCATGCATGCCGCGGGCTTCGAGGTCTCTTGCGCCGGATTCGGTGCGCACGAGCCCGGTGATCACATGGCCCTCACGCATAAGGCGTTCGGCCACGGATCCGCCGATATAGCCCGTCGCGCCCGTAACAAAAATTTTCATCGCCGCCCCTCAAAAACAATCAACGCCGCGATTTAACTTGCCGAGAATCGCGGCGTTGAGCGGTCCGGCGCTGTACTTGATCAGCCGCGTTCTTCGAGCCTGCCCATGCGGCCGGCGAGATAATCGTCGCGCGCCTGGATGATTTCCTCGCGGGTGTTCATCACGAACGGTCCCCAGGACACCATCGGTTCGTCGATCGGCTCACCGGCAAGAAACAGGAAATCGAGGGCTTGCGTCGCCGTTACCTGCACGCTGGCGCCATCACCACGATATTCGACCAGCTGGTTGGTCGCGAAGGCCACGCCACCGGAAGTGCCGCTGCCGTGAACCGCATAGACGTAAACGTTGAAATCCCCCGCGACAGGCAACTCCACGCTCGCGCCTGCCTCGAGCTTCACGTGCGCGGCGACGATGGGGGTATACGTTAGAGCAGGTCCACGAACGCCGAGCAGTTCGCCCGCCACTACCCGCGCTTCTCCGCCGGCAAATTTCGCGACGGCGAACTTCTCCGCAGGAAGATCCTGGTAATGCGGCGCTTCCATCTTGAACTTGCGCGGCAGGTTGACCCACAACTGCACGCCTTCCAGTACGCCGCCGGTGCGCGCGAATTCCTTCTGGCGATACTCCGCATGGACGATGCCGGAGCCGGCCGTCATCCATTGCACGCCGCCGGCATTCAACAGGCCGTGCCCGCCGGACGAATCATGATGCTCCATCGCGCC
Source organism: Burkholderiales bacterium (assembly GCA_036394495.1). Lineage (GTDB taxonomy): Bacteria > Pseudomonadota > Gammaproteobacteria > Burkholderiales > JACQAP01 > JACQAP01. The sequence goes on along the minus strand of DASWEZ010000278.1, from coordinate 19,301 downwards.
CTGGAACAGGAACGTCACGGTCTCGAAACCGCGATGCGGATGCGGATTGAGCCCGCCTTCGTCGCCGGGACGAATGCGGTCGGGCCCGAAGTGGTCGAGCATCAGGAAGGGGCTCGCGTAATCGAGCTGCGGACCCGGAAATGGACGCAGTACATCCAGGCCCGGCGCCGGCTGCGCGCGATGGCTCTCCACCACGCGCAACGCGGTCCTGGGTTGGGCTTGCGTTCTGGTTGCAACGACGGTATTCATGGAAATATCCTTTCGCTTCAGTTCAGGTCGAACAACAGTACTTCGGCCTTGTCACCGTTATCGATGACGACTTCGGATTCACCCTCGATCTTGAGCGCATCACCCGAGCCGAGCGGCTGGCCGTTCACCTTGACGCTGCCACGTGCCACGTGCACGTAGGCTTTGCGATCCTGCGCGAGCCGGTGCGTCACTTTCTCATCGCCGTCTACCAGCGTGGCATACAGTCGCGCGTCCTGATGAACCTTGACCGAACCGTCGCGGCCATCCGGCGAGGCGAGCAGGCGCAACTTGCCGCGCTTTTCTTCCGGACCAAAGAATTTCTGCTCGTAGCTGGGCTTGATGCCGAGCTCATCCGGTTCGATCCAGATCTGCAGGAAGTGAACGCCGTTCTTCGGCGACGGGTTGTACTCGCTGTGAAACACGCCGGTGCCGGCGCTCATGCGTTGCACGTCGCCGGGCCGGATCACCGAACCGGTGCCCATGCTGTCCTTGTGCTCCAGTTCGCCGTCGAGCACGTAGCTGATGATTTCCATGTCGCGGTGCGGATGCTTGCCGAAGCCTTCTCCCGGGGCAACGCGGTCTTCGTTGATCACGCGCAGCGGGCCGTAACCCATGTTCTTTGGATCGTGATAACCGGCAAAGGAAAACGTGTGGAAACTCTTCAGCCAGCCGTGGTCGGCAAATCCGCGTTCGTTGCTTTTTCTCAAGGCGTTCATTTACTTCTCCCGTTGGGCCTTGGCCACCACTGGCCAGGCCTTTTCCAGATCCGATCAATATAAGGGCAAGGACGCAGGATTGTTAGCGAGAGGATTCGAACCATTGCTTCGAAAATTTCGAATTTGAGACGCGCAGGATAGCAGCATAGGCTCGACCCAAGCCCGGTCCATCGCCCCCCAATGCCCTAAGGCGCTAGGCAAAACCCCGCTGTTTGGCTCGCTCTTCGACGTAGGTTGCCAGCGCGCAAGCCTGTGAATTTTCGCGTCCGGAATGGAGCGAGGTTTCGGCATATTCTCGAAAGATGTATTTCTAGGTCCTCACGTTACATGATGACGGGAATACGTAGAATATCTCCATAGCCCCCGGTCCCGCGACGGGGAGGGACGAAGCAATTGATCAGGCAATCTCAGCAATCCTTGTAAAAGGCGAGATGATAGACTTTCACCTTTCATCATGTCGAACGGCCTCATGCCGCCGACGTATTGGGTTGTCCTAACGATGCGAATCCTTCTCCCATTCTGGCGCGGCTGGCGCGAGCACACCTTCTATCAGGACTTTTATCAAGGCGTGACAGAAGCCCTGCTCGAACTCGGTCACGAGCCCGTTCAATTTTTATTCCAGGCACTCGGGGAGCCTGCGCAGGAAGAAGCCGAGATGCTGTTTCGACAAGTCGATCGCGGCAATATCAGTGCAGTCGTTGATCTGGTTTGTTGGGGCTACGGACTCTCGGGAATTACGCTGCTGATGACTAACGGGAGAAAGGAACCGATCTTCGATGCATTCGGCATTCCGTACGCCGGAATGTTGTGCGATCAACCCTACAATACGGCGCTTAACGGTATCCGCTCGCTCAGGCTCTACGCCGCTTATCCTGATCTGGGACACAAGGAGCAGATAGGGCTCGCTTTCCCTGACCTTAAGTTGGCGGGAGAAATTTTTGTGCCACCCGCAATCAGGCCGGGCAACGACCGATCCGCTCCAAAATGGACGACGGATCGAAACATCGATGTACTCTACGTCGGCAATCTAGAAGCCGAAGCGCTCCATCGCTTCTGGAACAATTCACGCAGCCCGCTCTGGCATATTTCGTACGACCCAGGCTTCTGCGACGCGCTGGCCGATGCCGCCCTCGACAATCCCGACCGCTCCTTCCACCTGACCGTGAAAGCGGCAATCGCGAGCCTGGGAACGCTGCCCTCGGGATTCGATTTCAATTCCCAGATGCGCGGCGTGGAGTCTTTTCTGCGCTACGTTTTCCGGAACGATGCAGTCGTGGCACTTGCCCGCTCGGGGGTGCGCATGCGAGTGGTTGGCAAGGGGTGGGACAAAATCGCACTGCCGGGGAATGTCGAACTCGTTGCAGAAACAGACTACGACGGATTCTTCCGTCTCGCAGGACAGGCGAAGATTTGCCTGGATGTCTCGACGTATCTCGATGGCGCTAACGATCGGGTGTTCAGTTACGGACTGAGTCGCGCGGTTTGTTTCACCAACGCCGCGGGTTATCTGCGGCCTGCCTTCGGGGAAGATAATGGCATACGCTTCTACTCGATGCGAAATCTGCCCGAACTCGGCGAACAGGTGAAAAGCTTGCTTGCGCGGCCCGATGAGCTACGCGAGTCGGGGGAACGCGCGCGGGAAGCCGTTGTCTCATCGCATACCTGGAGACACCGGGTCGGGGATATCCTGAGGACGATGCGATTGAGGTCGGGCATCACGACTGGCGTCCTGCCACCCGCGCCGGTTGGAAGGTAACGATGCCTCCTGCGCCGGTCTTCCCGATGCTGATGGCTTCGCGGAATCATCTTTCAACCGTGGCCCGCACCCCGAGAACAAGAAAGGTGAAAGGTGAAAAAGGAAGGCAGGAGCAAAGGCAAGAGCGGTGGATCTTTCCACTTTAATTTTTTCCCTTTTACCTGTCCTTACCCTTTCGCGGCAACCGCCTCGATCTCCACCAGGATCTCCGGCTTCACGAGCCCGGGAACGACCAGCAGCATCGACGCCGGACGGGCGTCGCCGAGATAGCGCGCACGCACGGCGACGTAGTCCTTGATGTCTTCCTCGCGCACCAGATAGTGAGTGACCTTCACCAGGTCTTTCACGCCCATGCCGGCTTCGGCGAGAACCGCCAGGATGTTCTTCCACGCCTGTTCGGCCTGCGCGGTGACGCCTTTGGGATAAGTACCGTCCGGCATCAGGCCGGGCGTGCCCGCGGTGAAGGCCCATCGTGCCGACGCCGGCGCTTCGACGCCGTCGCTGTACGTGCCGATCTGCTTTGCCACTCCGATGTTCAGCAGCTTGTTCATCCGGCTTCCTCCTGAATTGGATTTATCCGCGGACTATAGCGAAAAAAAACGGCAAGTACAGGTGCACTCGCCGTTTGATTCGAAGCCTTCGTGTAACGGTCGCGCCTACAACTCCTTATGCGGCGCGGTAACCGGACCGCTGCCGCCTGCTGCTATCAGCATGTCGGTTTCGTCGGAGGCCATGTGCACCTTGCGCATCAGCACAGTGTAGATGGTCGGGATCACGAACAGGGTCAGCAATGTGCCGAGCATCAATCCGCCGACAATGACCCAGCCGATCGCTTGCCGGGATTCCGCGCCGGCGCCATGCGCCAGGGCAAGCGGGATCGCGCCCAGCACCATCGCACCCGTGGTCATCAGAATCGGACGCAGGCGCAGGGTCGCGGCTTGAACGACCGCATCGAATTTCTCTATCCCGGTGCTGCGCAACTGGTTGGCGAATTCAACGATCAGAATGCCGTGCTTGGTGATCAGGCCCACCAGCATCACCAGTCCGATCTGGCTGTAGACATTCAGCGTTCCGCCATGGCCCAACAGATAGTTGATCCACATCGCCAACAGTGCACCGGTCATCGCCAGCGGCACCGTGAACATGATGACCAGCGGCCCGACGAAGCTTTCGAATTGCGCCGACAGCACCAGGTAGATGAATATCAACGCCAGTACGAAGGTCAGGTACAGCTGGCCGCCTGCTTCGCGGAACTCACGTGCCTGGCCGTCCAAGTCGGTTATGGTCCCCGCAGGCAGCTCCTGCTTGATCGTTGCATCGATGACATCGAGCGCCTGGCCGAGGGTATAGCCGGAGGCGACGTTGCCGTTGATGACGGCGGCACGCAGTTTGTTGAAGTGGTTGAGTTCCTTGGGTGCGACGGCTTCGCTGATCTGGACCAGGTTGGAGAGCTGGTTCAGTTGATTGTCATTGCCGCGAACGTAAATCGACGTCAGGTCGGTCGGCTGCATGCGCTTGCTGTCCTCGAGCTGGACGACGACGTCGTACTGTTTGCCTTCGTGCTTGTAGCGGGTTACGTCGCGGCTGCCGAGCAGCGTCTGCAAGGTATGGCCGATGACATCCATCGATACGCCGAGATCGGACGCCTTGTCGCGATTGATGTCAACCGCAAGCTGCGGCTTGTTGAGCTTCAGGTCGGTATCCAGCGCGGTGATGCCCGGATATTCGCGCAACTTGGCCATCACCAGATTCGTCTGGGTCTGCAGTTCTTCGAAGCTGGTGCCGTAGATGACGTATTCGATCTGCTTGGTCAGCAGGCCTTGTCCCAGCGAAGGCGGATTCAGGGCAAAAGAGAGGGCGCCGGGAAGCCCGCCATAGAGCTTGGGTCCGAGCTCTTTGGTAATCGTCAGCTGACTGCGCGTGCGTTCGCTCCATGGCTTCAGCACCGCGAAGGCGACGCCGAGATTCACCGGGTTCGGCCGGTCCAGCCCGGGCGCCACCACGGCAAACATCGTGGTGATTTCCGGAATCTTGCTGGTGATGCCCTCGACGACGTGCATGTAGCCGTCCGTGTACGACATGGTCGAACCTTCGGGAGCGACCACGAAAGCGAGGAAGAGGCCGCGGTCCTCCACCGGGGAAAGCTCGGCCTTCAGTTGGCTGAACAGGTATGCCATGCTGCCCAGAACCGCGACGAACACCACGCCGATCACCCAGCGATGCCGCAGCGTCGCGCGCAGGATCCGGCCGTAGCCGTTGTTCATGCCTTCGAAGAAGCGCTCGGTATAGGTGTAGACGCTGCTGTGTCCGGACTTCAGCAGCTTCGAACACATCATCGGTGTCAACGTCAGGGCGACGAAACCGGATACGATCACCGACGTCGCCACAGTCAGCGCGAACTCGGTGAAGAGCTTCCCGGTATTTCCGGTCATCAACGCCAGCGGGCAGAACACGGCCGCCAGCGTGATGGTCATGGCAATGACGGCGAATCCGATTTCCTTGCTGCCCTGGAAGGCCGCTTTCATCGGCGCCATGCCCTCTTCGATGTGGCGGTGGATGTTCTCCAGCACCACGATGGCGTCGTCCACCACCAGGCCGATGGACAGCACCACGCCCAGCAAGGTCAGCGTGTTGATCGAAAAGCCCAGCACCTTGAGGAAGGTGAAGTGGCCGATGACCGATACCGGAATCGCCACGGCGGGAATCAGGGTCGCACGCGCGCTGCGCAGGAACACGAAGATCACCAGCACCACCAGGATCAGAGCCTCGATCATGGTTTCGTAGACGGCCTTGATCGATTCTTCGATGAAGACCGACGTATCCACCGCGATCCACGCCTTCATCCCGGGCGGCAGCGTCCTTTGCAGGCGCGGCAGCACGTCCTTCACCCCGCGCGCAACCTCGAGCGTATTTGCAGTCGATTGCTTGACGACGCCCAGCCCAATCGCATCGTTGCCGCCGACCCGCACGACCTTGCGGGCTTCATACGGGCCCGGCGCGGCATGGCCGACGTCCTTCAGACGAATCGGATAGCCATTCGTCGTGATGATCATGTTGTTGAAATCTTCCGGCGAGCGCAGGTCGGTGCGCGGCTGCACGGTGAATTCGCGCTGCGTGCTCTCGATGCGCCCGCCAGGCGATTCGACGTTCTGGTTGATGAGTGCGTTCTCGACATCCTGGACGGTCAGCCCCTGCGCGGCCAGCCGCTCGCGATCGAGCCAGACCCGCATCGCGTACTTGCGCTCGCCGCCGATGATGACCGATGAGACGCCGGGCAAAGCCTTGAGCGGGTCCGTCAGGTAGCGGTCGGCAAAATCGGTGATCTCCATCGGCGACTGGCGATCGCTGGCGACCGCGATCCAGATGATGGCCTGTGCATCGGCCTCGATCTTGGACACGACCGGTTCGTCGATCGTCGCCGGCAATTGCTTGCGGATCCGGGCAACGCGGTCGCGGACATCGGCCGCGGCGGCATCGACTTCGCGGCTGGTCAGGAAGGTGATCGTGATCTGGCTGACTTCTTCCCGGCTGTTGGACTTGATGGTCTTGATGCCTTCGATGCCGGAAAGGGAATCCTCCAGCGGCTGCGTGACTGCGCTTTCGATAACCTGTGCGGTCGCGCCCTTGTAGACCGTGCGCACCGAAACGACCGGCGGGTCGATGTTCGGATATTCGCGCACGGCCATGCGCGAATAGGACAGGAAGCCCATGAGCACGATGACCAGGCTCATGACCGTGGCCAGAACCGGCCGCTTGATCGAAATCTCGGAGAGAATCATCGTGCCGCTCCTGAAATGGTTTTAGGTCGCGTTCAGCTCTTGGCAGCCGGTGCGGCTGGAGCGGCCGGCGCGGCCGGCGGCGGGACGATCACGGATACGGCAGCACCGTCCTTGAGTTTGATCTGGCCGTCAGTAATGATTACGTCGTTGGCCGCCAGGCCCTTCAGTATCTCCACGCTGCCCGGCGAGCGGTTGCCGATCTCGACCTTGGTCAATGCCGCCTTGCCATCCACCACGCGGTAGACAAAGCTGCTCTTGCCCTGCGGCCAGATCGCCTCCTCCGGAATGATCACGGCATTCGGACGGCTGTCGAGCGTAATGGCCACGCGAACGAACATGCCGGGCTTGAGCTTGAAGCCCTTGTTGGGAATGCGCGCGCGCATGGCGATGGTGCGGGTGCGCTCGTCGACCACGGGTTCGACGGCGTAAACACGTCCGGTGAATGCTTCGCCGGGATAAGCGTCCAGCTTCACCGCGATTTCCTGATTGGGGCGGATTTTCGACAGATAATTTTCCGGGATGCGGAAGTCGACCTTGATCGAACTGACGTTCTCCAGCCGCACGATGTCCGTACCGGCTTTGACGTAGGCACCGGGGCTGATCTGACGCAGGCCCAGGATGCCGGCGAACGGCGCGCGGATCACGGTCTTCGCGGTGCGGGATTCCGCCTCATCGACATGCGCCTTGAGGCGCGCCACGTTGCCGACCTGGACATCCAGCGCGTCCTTGCTGATGAACTTCTGCTCGAATAATTCCTTGGTGCGGACCAGGCGCTGCTCTTCGGTCTTCAGGTCCGCGCGCTGGGCCGCGGTCTGCGCTTCATATTCCGTGCTGTCGATCGTCACCAGTTTCGCGCCGGCGGCGATGGCCTGGCCTTCCTGGAAGTGCAGTCCGATGACGCGGCCGTCTATTTCCGGCCGGATGATGACGGACTCCTCCGCAAGCAGGGAGCCCACCGCGGAAACGTCGTCCTGGACTTTTAGAATCTGGACAGCTTCCGCCTTGACCGGCAATCCGGGTTTGGGCGCGGGGGCGGCCGCCGGGGTGGCAGGCTTGGCCGCTTCGGCCGTTTTGGCTGCGTCCGATTTGGGCGGCTCCGTTTTCGCAGCTGCCGTGGCATCGCTCTTCGAGCCGCAGCCGGAAATCAACGTCGCGGTGACCAGCGCCGTCAGAATCGTTACATTACGAATGGTCGGCGTATGCACAACGTACCCCTGGTAGTTCCGGTCGGCGGCCGCGCACGGTCGCTTCAACCGGTCAAAAAATTATTGCCAGCGACATAAACCCTCGCTGGCAGCGGACCGTCGGAACTGTTTTTTTGGAAGCGGGAATATCCCGGCGGTATAGTTTTGCTGACTGATCAGTCAGTTATTTTTTGGAATGATAGCCGAGTTTACCTACAGCCACCATGAGAATTTCGCTGGATGCGTTGCTGGTTTTGGATTCCATCTCCCGTAACGGCAGCTTCGCCGCTGCAGGGGAGGAATTGCACCGCGTTCCCTCGGCCATTACCTACACCATCCAGAAGCTGGAACAGGACCTCGAGGTCAAGCTGTTCGACCGCAGCGGCCACCGGGCACGCCTGACCGACGCGGGCGAAGCCCTGCTGCGGGAAGGGCGCCATCTGCTACGCGCCGCGACCGACCTGGAATGCCGCGTCAAGCATGTCGCAACCGGCTGGGAGTCCGAACTGCGCATCGCGGTCGATGACCTGGTACCCACGGAGCGCCTGTTTCCGCTATTAAAGGATTTTTACCGCGAGGCATCCGGCACGCGCGTGCGTTTGACTATGGAAGTGCTGGGCGGTTGCTGGGATGCCCTGCTCAGCGGGCGGGCCGACATGGTCATCGGTGCGCCCGGAGATGCACCTCCGGAAGGATTACTGGCCGTCGAGCCGATGGGAAGTTTCGAATTCGTCTTCGTCGTCTCGCCCGACCATCCATTGGCCGGCCTGCCCGGCCCACTTTCCGCACAGGATATCCTGCAGCATCGCGCGGTGTCCGCCGCGGACACGTCCCGCGACCTGCCGCCGCGCACGTCGGGCTTGCTCGACGGACAGGACGCCCTGACCCTGCCAACCATGCGCGCCAAGGTTTCGGCCCAGATTGCCGGGTTGGGCATTGGTTACCTGCCGCTGCTCTGGGCGGCACCCCACATAGCGGCGGGCCGGCTGGTGAAAAAGGAAGTCGAGGGATCGAAAGCGAAGACCAATGTCTACCTGGCCTGGCACCCGCGCCAGGCCGGCAAGGCGCTCAAGTGGTTTCTCGACCGGCTGCGCGACAAGGCCGTCCAGCAATATGTCCTGGGCGAATCGGGGACTTATCCGCCGGCCGACGGCTGACTTTTATCCGAGCTTGCCGCGCCGCGTTGCCGGACAGACGCGGTGCACGGCCAGCGATTCCCGCGCCGATCTTTCCTGCTCCAGTTCCGCCTGCACGCGCTCCATGTCCAGTGCGCCGATGCCGTCGAGCAACCGCGTCAACTGGTCAGCGACAGGCAGGCCGGCCCCGAGGTACATGCCGATGCGCCGGCGGAAGATCGCCACGGCCGTCCCGCTCAGTCCGAACATGTCGAACAACGCCCGGCTATCGCCCGGGACTTGCGCGAAAGCGACGCCGGGATGTTTGCCGAGCACATCGGCCGCCAGCGCGGAAAACGCTGCGGCGTCGCCCTCCTTTTCGACGAAGCCGATCACCACCCTGTCGTTGTCCGACAGGAAACGGTCGAATCCGGTTTCGTCAAGGACGGCCGGCGTCATGAAGTCAGGAAGTTGTGTCCGCTTCCGCGGCTTCCTTCGCCGCGATGTCGCGATGCACTTGCGCCATGTCGAGCTCCTGCACTTTCCTGATCACCGCTTCCAGACCCGACGCCGGCAACGCACCCGGTTGGGAAAGCAGCAGCACCTTCTCGCGGAACACCATCAGCGTCGGAATCGAGCGGATCTCGAAGTGTCCGGCCAGCTCGGGCTCTTCCTCGGTATTCACCTTGGCGAACACCACGCCTTCATGCTTCTCCGAAGTCGCTTCGAAGACCGGTGCGAAGCCGCGGCAGGGGCCGCACCACGGCGCCCAGAAATCCACGATGACGGTATCGTTGCCAGTCACTACCTGCTCGAAATTATCCTTGGTCAATGCAATCGTCGACATAACCGGGCTCTCCTTGGCGGCCCTTAAACATGCGCTGGATATTCGTACTATGTAATGGCTTGGTCGGGAAGATCAACCCCGCCTTGCGTCGTCGGCCGGCACGAAACGGCCGAAATGCAGCAGGATCGCCGGCAGGACCAGCAGGTTGAGCAGGGTCGAAGTAGCGAGTCCCCCTACGATGATCGTGGCCATCGGGCCTTCGATCTCCCGTCCAGGCTCACCGCTGCCGAGCGCGAGCGGCATCAGGCCCAGTGCGGTGACCAGTGCCGTCATGAGGATCGAAGGCAGGCGCTCGGTGGCGCCGCGCAACGCGGTATCAGCGTTCCACGGCAGGCGCTCCACCTCCACCAGCTGCTGGTAGTGCGAAACCAGCATGATCGAGTTGCGCAGCGTGATGCCGAACAGTGTGACGAAACCGACCAGCGAGCCGAGCGACATCCAGCCGCCGCTGGCGAATACCGCGATCACGCCGCCGATCAGCGCGAACGGCAGGTTGACGAAGGTGATCAGCAAATTGTGCAGATTGTTGAAGGCGATGTAGAGCAGCAGGAAAATGCCGATTCCCGCGAGCGCCGAGTGCAGCAACAGGTCGGAGCGCGCCTGCGCCTGCGCCTGCGCCGTGCCCGAATAGACAGCGTAATTGCCTTCGGAAAGCTTCACTTCCGCGCCGATGTGCGCGCGGGCAGCGCGCTCGAACTGTTCGATGTCGCGGCCTTCGACGCTGGCCGTCACGGTCTGGATGCGCCGCCCGCCATCGTGCAATATCTTGTAGCGCCCGCCGGTGATCTCGATGTCCGCGACATCGCCCAACCTGACCAGACGGCCGTCGGGGTTGCGCAGCGGCAGCGCGGCTATTTCGTTGATGCGGTTGCGGTGCGACGGATCCAGCACGACCACCAGATCGATGACCTGGTTGCCGCGGAAGATCTGCGCGGCCTGCGCGCCTTCGTACGCCGTCTGGACCGTTTCAAGGACGACCAGCGGTTGCAGGCCAAGTGCGGCCACGCGTTCATGGCGCAGGCGAATCGACAATTGCGGTGCGCCGGGCTGCGCCTGGATCTGCACGTCGCGTGCGCCGGGTACTTCGGCGAGTTCCGAGGCAATCGCCAGCGCGTCGCGATCCAGCAGGTCGAGCGAAGCACCATAGAGATTCACCACGAACGGCGCGGCATAGCCGGTGATGGTCTCCTCGATACGCTCGGTGAGGAAGGTGTTGACCGCGAATGTCACGCCCGGATATGCGCCGCCGCGCTGCCCCGAGAGTGTTTCGCGGATCTCCTGCAGGATGCGCACCTGTTCCTTGCCCGACAACGGACCGATTTCGACCTCGAACTCGCTGTAGTGCGTGCCGAACGTATCGGCGCCGTTTTTGGAACGGCCAACCCATTGCGCCACGGACTGCACGCCCTTGATCGATCCGATCGCCTTGGAAACCTTCTGGCCGATGCGCAGGGATTCCGCTTCCGACGTTCCCGGCACCGCCGACATGTGCATGATGTAATGGCCTTCGCGCAGCGCCGGAATGAACTGCCCCGCGAACAGCGGCAGCAAGCCGATGCCGATCGCGATGACGATGCCGGTCACGCTGATCACGCGTCCCGGATACTGTTCGATGCGGCCCAGTAGCGACAGATATCTCGGCTTCAGCCAGCGCACGAACGGCGGGTCCTCGACCTTCAACTCAGCGCGCGACAAAAGCAGATAACACAACGCCGGCGTCAGCGTCACCGCGATCAGCAGCGAAGCGAGGATGGAGAAAATGTAGGCAAGTCCGAGCGGAGCGAACAGCTTGCCGGCCACACCGCCCAGGGTCAGCAACGGCACGAACACGAGTGCTACGATGAAGGTCGCGTACACCACCGAGCTGCGTACTTCCACCGAGGCAGCCAGCACGACTTCCCAGACCGGTCGCGGCTGCAGCGAAGCCCAGTTCAGCCGCATGCGGCGGAAAATATTCTCGGTGTCGATGATCGCGTCGTCCACGACTTCACCGAGGGCGATCGCCAGGCCGCCCATCACCATGATGTTGAGCGTCACGTTGAAATAGTCGAGGACCAGGACGGCCGCCAGCAGGGAGACCGGGATAGCCGTGGCGCAGACGAATGCGGTGCGGGCATTGAACAGGAACAGAAACAACACCACCACCACGAGCAGCGAACCGATCAGAATATCGCGCTGGACGTTGCGCACGGCGGTTTCGATGAAGTTCGCCGGACGAAAGAGCTGCGGATGCAGTTTGACGCCCTCTTTCTCCAGCAGCGGCTTGAGTTCGGCTATCGCGGCTTCCAGGTCCTGCGTGACCGCATGGGTGTTCGATCCAAGCTGGCCCTGCACCATCATGAAAACGCCGGGTGTGCCATCGATGGCAGCGGCACCGATCGACGGCGCGGCGCCCTCCACCACTTCCGCCAGATCGCCGATGCGCACGGCGCGACCATCGCGATAGACCAGCACGGCGCGGGCAACATCCGCTACCGCGTCGGGTTGCACATCGACTTGCAGCAGGATGTGCTGATTCGGCGTCTTCACGAACCCGGCGCCCGCCACGCCGGTGGCGCGGCGCGCGGCAACGAGGACGTCTTCCAGCGCCATGCCGTAACGATGCAGCTTTTCCGGGTCGACCTGGATCTGCCACTGGCGCACGTCGCCGCCGAATACGTTCACTTCCGCCACGCCGTGCACCGCCAGCAGATGCGGACGGATGACCCAGTCCACCAGGGTGCGCAATTCCATGAGGCTGCGCTTGTCGGACGTGATGCCGATGCCGAGGACGGTGCTGGCCGATGAGGTGAGCGGGGTCATCGCCGGCACGACGCCTTTCGGCAGTTGCGCCGTGAGCGCCCCAAGGCGCTCGCTCACCACCTGCCGGTTGCGATAGGTGTCCGACCCGTCCTGAAAATACACGTGCACGACCGATAAACCCGGAATCGATTGAGAGCGCAGGCTCTCGAGGCCGGATACGCCGGACAACGCATTTTCGATCGGCTGGGAAACCTGGGACTCCACCAGTTCGGCGGACAGTCCCGGCGCCTCGGTCTGGATGACGACCTGGCTCGGCGAAAACTCCGGGAACACATCCAGGTGCGCCCGCGACAAAATGAACAGCCCGTAAACAACGATCGTCAGCGCCAGCGCGACAATCACGCCCGGGTAACGGATGGCCTGGCGGACAATGAATGAAATCACGACGGGAATCGATCAGCCGCCAAGACGCCAAGAGCGCCAAGGAAAGACAAGGGCAAGGAACGTATATAGGTAAAAAGCGGGCACGATGGCCATCTGACCAATTCACCAGGTTATAACTCGCGCACTTCGTTTCCCTGCTCTTGTTCTTCCTTGGCGCTCTCGGCGTCTTGGCGGCGCAAGCACTTCAATCCTCGTTCTCGTTTCTAATCTGGTATTTCAATTCCTCGGAGAGGAGAAGTTGCGCACCGCTGACGACGACTTCGTCATCGTCGTCGAAACCTGCCGTGTTGAACCAGCCGCCTTCGAGTTCGTCCGCAGTGGAAACCTCGTAGCGGGCAAAGGTCTGCTCGTCGTCCTTCACGTACGCCCAGGCCTTGCCGGCATGCCAGACCACCGCAGCCGCTGGCACGATGACGCCGCTCACCGGTGCGCCGCCTGTTTTGATGCGCGCCGCGACCCGCATGCCGGAACGCAAACCACCGCCGTTCACCAGGTAGAAATAAGTCTCGCCCGGAAAAGCGGGATCGATCTGCGGGGAATCGGCAACGAAGCTGGCCGGGTGCGAATTCTCGCGTGCCATCGCCGGCGCGACGGAAATCTTTCCGCGCACGACGGCGCGCGGCAGGTTATAGGGAAACACGAGTTGTACCAGGAATGCCGTCTGCTGAAGCAGCGACCGCATGGTTTGGGAATCGGGATTCACCGCCCATCCCGTCACGGTTTCGCCCCAGGTGCCGCGTATCGCATCGCGGACGCTCGCCGCGGCCTGGTCGGCCGCAGCCTGCCGCGCGAATTCGGACTGATAGCGCGCCTGCGCGGCTTTCATGGCCTGTTCCGACACGTTGCGGTCGTCACGGAACAGCATCTCCATGCGCCGGGACTCGGACTCGGCGGCGGCAAGCGTTGCCCGTGCAGCGCGGGACTCGGCCATCGCGGCAAGGTAGCGGCCGCGCAATTCCGCGAGCGGCTGCGGGTTCACCACGATGCCGTAAGCCTCGTATGCGGCCTCCCGCTTTGCGGATTTCAGAACCTGTACGTCGATGCCGGCGGCTTTCTGGCTTTGCGCCGATATGTGCACGACAGCGCGCCCATCCTCGACACCTGCGGTCGAAACCGCCTTGATCTGGTCTTCGTGTTTTTCCGCCTGCGTGCCCAGTTCGTCGCGCGAGTAATAAATCAGGGCCCAAGCCAGCAGGGTAATGACCACCGCCATCACGGCAATAACTGCGTGGGCGGAACGCAACCTCATGGCTTGGTCGCCCCGGCATCGCCGGTGACCCTGGCAGAGCGCGACGCTTCCACAGCCGGCAGCACTTCAAAATCGCCGAGCAGTGGACGCTGCAAGGCGTCCTCCAGATGCGCCAGAGCCTGGCGCAGTTCGACGTTCGCGGCCTGGAGCATCGTTTCCGATGCGAGCGTGTCGATGCGGGCGGCAACACGTTGCATCCGGTCGGCGGCGCCCGTGTCGAACTGCCGGGATGTCCGGGTCTCCTGTTCGCGCTGCATCTGCAACTGATGTTCGGCGCCCGCTATGCGGCTGCGCGCCATCCGGTATTGCGCGCGGGCGCGTTCGGCCAGCGCGATTGCGTCGGCCTGGGTTGCCGCGAACTGCTCCGCCGCCAGTTCGCGGCGCGCCTGCGCTTCCCGGATCGCGGCGCGCGTCTGGGCGGCTGGCGGCAGCGTCATGCCCACTGCCAGCGACCAGATGTTGTCGCCCTGATCCCAGGTATAGCCCGGCCCCAGCGTGAAGTCCGGGTTTTGCGCGGCCACCGCGCCCTTGACCTCCGCGTCGGCCGCACCGAATTCCAGCAACTTGCGATGCACGTCGAGGCGATTGCGCAAAGCCATGCGGCGCAGCGCGCCCGCATCCATGTCCATCCGCGGTGATGCATCCGCATCGAAATGCAGCTTCATGCGTTCGGCCACGTCCAGCGACAATCCAAGTGCGGCCGCAAGTCCGCCTTGCATGCGCTGTTGCTTCGCCAGTTCCTGGCTGCGCAACAGTTCGAGCTGGGAATAAATCACGCGCTCGGCACCGAGGTCGCGCGCCGACAACATTCCCGCTTCCACGCGGCGATTCACCAGGCCGACCATGTCCTTGCGCGCATCGAGCTGTGCGTCGAGCGATGCCAGGACATCCCGGCTGGCCTGCAGATCAAGGTAGCGATCGCGTACGCGCGCGCGCACCATCCACGCCGCATTGGCTATATCGAGGTCGGCGGCGTCGGCCAGGTAAGCGCTGCGCTCGGCGCGCGCAGCGCGCTTGCCCTGCGCTACCAGCGGAATTTCCAGCTCCAGCCCGAGAGTCCATGGTCCATTGGTATCGGGAAGCGTGCGGCTGTGATATTCGGGTTTCAGCCTTCCCGACCACGCCTGCGGCTGACCGGCGGAGCCCAACTCCGCCTGCGCAACACCGGCGCGCGCGCGCGCCGTGCGGATGTCCTGGTGAAAATACAGCGCGACCAGCGTCAACTCCTTCAGGCCCCACTGTTGCGGCGGCCAGGAATCCGCGGCATAGCCGTTCGCCACCGCGAACTGTTTCAGGCCATCGACCTCCGCGGAGCGCGCGAGGAATTCCGCTGCGCTCGCTTCCGGATCGAGCGGTTTTGGCGAATAGACAACGGGTGAACAGGCGGTAATCGCGATCGCCGCTGCGAGGCCCGGAACAAATTTCAGGTGGCCGCTCGACATCGCAGCGTTCAGTGCAGCTTGATGTGCGGCTCGGTGCGCCGCGTAATGATGCGCGCCAGCGTATCCAGGAAGACCTTTGTGAAGCCGTGCAGGGCGAACTCGTGCATCTTGTACAACGACAGATACATGAGCTTGGCGAAAAAGCCTTCGATCATGACGCTGCCGCGCGTGATGCCGCCCATCAGGCTGCCGATAGTGCTGAACTTGCCGAGCGAAATCAGGGAGCCGAAGTCGCGATACTCGAAGGGCTTGAGCGCTTCACCGCGCAGGCGCCGGGGCAGCATCCGGTAAAGGTGCGACGCCTGCTGATGCGCAGATTGCGCGCGCGGGGGCACCGAGTTTTTCTTCTCCGGCCAGGGACAGCTTGCACAGTCGCCGAACGCGAAGATGTCCGGATCGCGCGTAGTTTGCAGGGTTTGCGCGACCACGAGCTGGTTGATGCGATTGGTCTCCAGCCCGCCGATGTCCTTGAGGAAGTCGGGCGCCTTGATGCCCGCCGCCCAGACCACCAGTTCGGCGGGAATCTCGCGGCCGGTTGCGGTTTTCACGCTGCGGGGCGATACCTCGGTGACGCGCTCGCCGGTCAGCACCTCGACGTTCAGTTTCTGCAGGAGACCGAATACTGCTGACGACAGGCGTTCGGAAAGCGCCGGCAAAATCTTCGGCGCCGCCTCGACGATGGTGATCTTGATGTCCTTCTCGGGATTGATGCGATCCAGCCCGAAAGACAGGAATTCACGGATGGTGTTGTGCAATTCCGCGGCCAGTTCGACGCCGGTCGCCCCGGCACCGATGATGGCGATATGCAACTGCCCCGACTCGAGTTGCCCGTGTTGCGCGTTCGCGCGCAGGCAGGCATTGAGGAGCCGCGAATGGAACAAGGCCGCCTGCTGGGGATTGTCCAGCGAGATCGCATGTTCCGCCGCGCCCGGCGTGCCGAAGTCGTTGGTGGTGCTGCCCACGGCAACGATCAGCGTGTCATAGGCAATGCCGTAGGCGGACAGGACCTCGCGGCCGGCTTCGTCGAACGTCGGCGCGAGGTGGATTTCCCTGGCGTTACGATCGAGCCCGTCCATTCTGCCGAGGCGGAACTGGAAATGATGCCAGCGCGCCTGATACAGATAATCTAGTTCGTGATCGTTCAGGTCCATGCTGCCGGCGGCGACCTGGTGCAGCAAAGGTTTCCACAAATGCGTGCGCGAACGGTCGACCAGCGTGATCAACGCCTGCCTGCGCCTGCCCAGTTTTCTGCCGAGTTGCGTGGCCAGTTCGAGCCCGCCGGCTCCGCCGCCGACGATGACGATCCTGTGCAGATTTGATTTTTGTTCGCTCGCCATCGGAAGGCACAGTCAATGCGGCCGGGATATCGGGGAAAAGTACGGGTTTAAGCCCGGAGTTTATCTTGTTGCCGGGAATACTGCGCGCAGCAAAAAAAACCCGCTGCGGGAGCGGGCTTCGTTGGCAACGACGGCGGTGAACTCAGGCGGCGGCAATGCGCTGCGCCGGTTCCCGTACCGTGATCAATCCCTTGACTGCCGCGCGATTGACCGCCGAGAGCACCGCGCGCAGCGTCGCGGTAACGATGTTGCCGTGCATTCCCGCGCCATACAGAGTCTGGTCGCGGCCGATGCGAATCTGTACGTAAGCCACCGCTGTCGCATCCTCGCCACTGCCCACCGCATGCTCGTGATAGTTCATGACGTGGACGTCGACACCGCAGCCCTCGCACAGCGCACGCACGAAGGCATCCACCGGTCCGTTGCCCTTGCCGGCAATCGCAATCTCGCGCCCGTTGAATTTCAGACGCGCCGTGACATTTTCGATTTCGCCGTGGCCGGCTTCATGCGTGATGCGATGCTCGACGTAGGCAAGCGGCCGCTCGATTTCCAGATATTCCTTGTCGAACGCGGCCTTGATCGCGATCGACGACAGCTCCTTGCCGGTCTT
Source organism: Burkholderiales bacterium (assembly GCA_036394495.1). Taxonomy (GTDB): domain Bacteria; phylum Pseudomonadota; class Gammaproteobacteria; order Burkholderiales; family JACQAP01; genus JACQAP01. The sequence goes on along the minus strand of DASWEZ010000278.1, from coordinate 1,831 downwards.
ATCCGTGATCGCCTGGATCACCTGGCTGAACTCGATCTGCAGCAGGCGCGGCAGCGACATGCCGAAATCGCGCTCGAGCAGGTAGGCAATGCCGCCCTTGCCCGACTGGCTGTTGACGCGGATGACGGTTTCGTAAGCGCGTCCGAGGTCGGCCGGATCGATGGGCAGGTAAGGGACTTCCCAGAGGTCGGTCGCCTTGCGCGCGGCGAGTCCTTTCTTGATCGCGTCCTGGTGCGATCCGGAAAAAGCCGTGAACACCAGTTCTCCGCCGTAGGGATGGCGCGGGTGCACCGGCAGCTGGTTGCAGTGCTCCACCGTGCGGATGACCGCATTGATGTCGGAGAAATCGAGTCCGGGATCGATGCCCTGGGAATAGAGATTGAGCGCGAGCGTGACGAGATCCACGTTGCCGGTGCGCTCGCCGTTGCCGAACAGGCAACCTTCGATGCGATCGGCGCCGGCCATGACGGCAAGCTCGGCGGCGGCCACCGCGCAACCGCGGTCGTTATGCGGATGCACCGACAAAACGATGCTGTCGCGTTTGGCGACGTGGCGACCGAACCATTCGATCTGGTCGGCATAGATGTTCGGGGTGGCCATCTCCACCGTCGCCGGCAAATTCAGGATGACCGGGCGCTCGGGTGTGGGCTGCCATACCGCGTTTACCGCGTCGCAAATCTCGACGGCGAAATCCAGCTCGGTGCCGGTAAAGCTCTCGGGCGAATACTGGAAGACCCAATCGGTCTCGGATTGCTGGTTTGCGCACTCGAGGACGACTCGCGCACCCTGCACGGCGATGTCGACGATGCCCGGCTTGTCCAGTCCGAATACGACCCGTCGCTGCACGGTCGACGTGGAGTTGTACAAATGCATGATGGCGCGCTTCGCGCCGCGCAGGGATTCGAAGGTGCGCCGGATCAGCGGTTCGCGCGCCTGGGTCAGCACCTGCACCGTGACGTCATCGGGAATCAGCTTCTCGTCGATCAACTTGCGCACGAAATCGAAATCGGTCTGCGAGGCAGCGGGAAAGCCGATCTCGATTTCCTTGAATCCGGTTTTCAGCAGCAGCATGAACATGCGCAGCTTGCGCTCCGCGTCCATGGGTTCGATCAGCGCCTGGTTGCCGTCGCGCAGGTCGACGCTGCACCAGACCGGAGGTTGGGTGATGACTTGGGCCGGCCAGGTCCTGTCGGGAAGGACGACCGGGGCAAACGGACGATATTTCTGCGAAGGGTCTCGGTTCATGTCGTGTACTCGCGCATTGTTGATGAGCCACCACCGCCGGGCTCTTGCCTGACGGGCTTGGGTACTGCGAGATTTGGAGTTAGTTTATGTGCGCGCGGGGCGCAGCAGCAGGCCGGTCAGCAGATTGCTGACAAGAAAAAGACCGGATTGGCCGTGCTGATGGGAATACATGCGCCCGACTATAAGCAGATTTTTCGGGCTTCGCAAGCCCCTATTACGCGGATGGAGGGGGGGGGCCGGGCTTCTTGCGCAGCCTTTCCCAGGCCCACATGACATAGCCCGAGGCGGCATAAACCGCAAACAGGCTGAACAGGAGCTCCGGCAGATTGCTGGCGACCTGCATCACCGCCACCACGCTCAGCGCCATCATCACCACCACTCGAAACGGCACGCTCTTGCGCAGGTTGATGTCCTTGCCGCTGTAGAAGCGCACGTTGCTGACCATGGTGATGCCCGCAAACAGGGTCAGCGCCCAGGCCAGCAGGGGAATGTCGGCGCGCGCGACATCATAGGACTCCATGGCCCATACCAGCCCTGCGATCAGGCCAGCCGCGGCGGGGCTTGGCATGCCCTGAAAGTAGCGCTT